>NZ_CP063850.1 GCF_015277775.1 Paludibaculum fermentans | reverse complement strand
TTCGATGATTGATCGCTGGCGAGGGGTTGTCGAGGGCCCTTTTCCAGGCGCTCCCGGGTGCGGCTGGGATGGTCGCTATCGATCTCGTAGCCGCAGGCCTCGAGCAGCGTGCGCACCTTAAACGGACGCCTGTAGGACCCCTGGGCGGCCTGTACGCGCCACTGCCAGCTCAGATAGCGGGCGAGGCGCTTTTCGACGTCCTGGCGGTAGGGGTCGTATTCCACGGCGCGGGCCGAGAGCAGGGCCGTCTGCCGGCCGGGGCCGAAGAGAAACTGGCCAAAGACGGCGCCGGGACGGAAAAGGAAGTGCTGCAGCTCGAAGTTGGAGCCGTCAAAGCGCCGTTCGCCGCTGACGTCGGTGATGACGAAGGCTCGGCTCTGCACTTCGTGGAAGGTGCGCCGGCGGCGGCCTGCCGCGTTGCTGGCCTGGTAGCTTTCCACGCGGCTCATGTTGATCCACAGGCTGGAGAGGCGGTGCAGGGCCTGATAGAGCTGCTGACGCTGCTCGGTGCGGTAGCCGCTGGGGCGGCCGCCGGCGCCGGTCTTGGGTTTCAGGGCGCGCATTTCCAGCAGTTGATCGACGTCGGCGGTGCCGGGGTCGTTCGGCGTACGGGCCTGTTTCAGCCACAGGTCGCTGAGCATGTCCAGAACGTCGGCGTCGGCGTCGCTTAACTCCAGGCGCTGCTGCCACATGCGGCCAATCATCTCCTCATGCATCTCGGGCGGCAGGAAGGCCTGGCTATCGTACTCGACTGGAATCAGTTGGGCCTGGCCCTTGGCGGCGCCCTTGTTGAGTTGCGCGGTGGGCCAGGGCGAATCCGGATTCTTCTCGAACAGATTCAGGGCGAGCGCTTCGCGCAGGGCCTGGTAGTGGCCGGCACTCATGACGGAGAGGTACTTTTCGCGAAGGTCCACCTTGAGGCGGCGCGCCGGGATGGTGGCGCCGTGCTTGATCTCGGATTGGAGCAACTCCCGTTCGACCGGCAGGCCGAGTTCCTCCAGCAGGAACCAGGCGATGGTGTGGGAGTGAAGGTGGAGCAGCACCGGCGTCAGGCGGGCAAAGACGCTCTCATCGCGCCACATGCCGCCGCATTCGGTGACGATGGCTTCGGCGAGGCGGTCCGGCCCGGCGGCAGTGAGAAACTCGGCCAGAATCCAGCTGGCGAGGATGCCCTGCATCTCCTGGGAGAGACGCTGGATGTAGGCGGGTCTTTGGGTGGCGGCGGCGAGCGCGTCGTTGCCGGCCTCGTAGATCAGCGGAGCGGCGCGGCGGGAGGCGATGCCGAGCAGCAGTTGCAGGTTGCCGTGCAGGTACACATGCAGGCGGCGGGAGAGCAGGGAATCGCCGGCCGGGATGGCTGCCTGCAGGCGTTGGGCTTCGGCCTGGCGAAGCGCCGGCGGGGTGGGGTACTGATCCGGCAGCAGGAAGACGCGGGCCGGCTCGCCGCTAAGCAGGGCATGATAGGCGCGGGGCGGCGCCGGCGGCTTTCCTGTTTTGTTGGCGTGACGGGACAAGGCCCCCCTATTTTATGAAGAACCCGGCGATGGCGTCGCAGACATATTCGATGTCGCCGTCCCGCAAGCCGGAATGGATGGGCAGGGCGAGCACTTCCCGGCAGGCGCGTTCACTCTCCGGCAGGCTCCCTTCGGCGTACTGGAGATCCAGATAACAGGGCTGGCGGTGGAGCGCGATGGGGTAGTAAATCTCCGTGCCGATGCCGGCGGCGGCCAGGTGCGCCTTGAGCTCGTCCCGGCGCGGCGTGCGGATGACGAACTGATTCCAGATATGGCCGGTTTGCCACGCGGCGGCGGCGGGCACTGTAATGGGCAGGCCGGCGGGGGTGAGCAACTCCTGGTAGCGGGCGGCGTTGCGCTGCCTGGCGGCGGTCCATTCGTTCAAATGGGGCAGCTTGACGCGCAGGATGGCGGCCTGCAGCGTGTCCAGCCGCGAGTTGAACCCGATCCACTCGTGTTTGTACTTCTCGCGCGAGCCGTGGACGCGCAGGGCGGAGAGCAGCTCCGCTTTCGCCCCGTCCGTGGTGGTGACCATGCCGGCATCGCCGAAGGCGCCCAGGTTCTTCGAAGGGAAGAAACTGAGGGTGGCCATGTGGCCCAGGCCGAAGCAGGGCCGGTGGTTGTAGGCGGCGCCGATGGATTGCGCGCCGTCCTCGATCACGGTCCAGCCCTGGCGCGCGGCGGTGGCCAGAATGGGATCCATGTCGGCCGCGCCGCCGAAGAGGTGGACTGGGATCACGGCCTTGATCCGCGGGTGCTGCCGGGCGGCCTGCTCGAGCGCGGCCGGATCGAGATTGAACGTCAGCGGATCGATATCGAGGAAGACCGGCGTGGCGCCGGTGCGCGAGACGGAGCCGGCGGTGGCGAAGAAGGTGAAGGACGGTACGGCCACCTCGTCGCCGGGGCCGACTCCGGCGGCCATCAGCGCCAATAGCAAAGCGTCGCTGCCGTTGGCGCAGCCGATGGCGTGGGGCACGCCCAGCCAGGCGGCCATCTCCTCTTCAAACTTCTTGTTGTCCGGGCCGAGGATGAAGTACTGCGACTGGAAGACGTTGGCAATGGCGGCTTCGATTTCAGCGCGCAACGGTCCGTTCTGGGGCCGCAGATCCAGCAGCGGCACCGTGCGGGTGTTCAGGGAAGGCATGAAACCCCTTCAAACTAACATAGGCATCCGGCGAGTGCGAATGTCCGCCGGGTGGCGGCGGGGCGCGCCAAGCCGGCGCTGAAGTGCCAGCCTGAACGCCGAATGAGCCTCCGGCGCCTGCCGTTGCCGCGCGGGAGCATGGCTGGCATGAAGACGCTATGATAGTGAAATTGAAGGTGCCTGTCGAAACCAACACAAATCCCGGGTCGTTGGCTGCCGAGCAGCCGCCTAATTCTTCGCTCGCCGATGTACTGATTCCTGTCGCCTGGCTGCTGGCCCTGTTGGTGATTTGTTTCGCCCCCACGCTGCGGCACCTTGTTCAGGATTGGATCAAGAACGAAGACATGGGGCATGGATTTTTTGTGCCCGTGGTCTCCGCCTATATCGCCTGGCTCAAGCGCGGCGACCTGGTGTTCCCCGTGAAAGTGAACAAGTGGGGCCTCGTGATTGTGGTTGTGGCCGCGCTGCAGCAGTATGTGGCCACGCTGGGCGCCGAATTGTTCCTGGCTCGAACAGCCTTTGTGTTTTCGATTTACGGCGTGACGTTATATTTGTGCGGGACCGCGAATTTCAAGAAGCTGCTTTTGCCGCTGGGCCTGCTGTTCTTCATGGTGCCGCTACCCGCCATCGTCTATACGCAGATCACGTTTCCGCTTCAGTTGTTCGCCAGCCGCGTGGCTGAAGACGTGCTGACCCTGCTTGGAATTCCCGTGCTGCGCGAAGGGAATGTGCTGGAGTTGCCGAGCCAGAAACTCTCGGTGGTGGAAGCCTGTAGCGGCATCCGGTCTCTGCTCTCGCTCTCGTTCCTCTCCCTCGTGTACGGATATTTCTTTGACAATCGGCCGTGGATGAAATTCGCGCTGCTGGTGGCCACGGTTCCGATCGCCGTGCTGACAAACGCCACCCGCGTGACCGTGACCGGGATTCTCAGCGAGCGCGATCCGGAACTGGCCAGGGGATTTTTCCACTCGGCGGAAGGTTGGCTGATCTTCTCGGTGGCGCTGGCCTTGCTGCTGTTTACCCACCACCTGATCAAGTTGGTGATTCGCCATGGAGCGGGTGGAAAAGGCGCGTCCGCGGCGGTTTAGCCGTTGCGCCGGCGGTCCCGTTGGGGGCAGAGATTTACGAGCCTGCCGCGCAGGCCTCATGGGGAGAGCCATTTGTCCAATTCAGACATCACATCCAGACTGGAAACATGTTTCGCGGCGGTCTTTTCAGATCTCTCGCCGGAGCAGATCAGGGCCGCACAGGCCGATCAGGTGGCAGCGTGGGATTCGATGGCCACTGTGACGCTGATGGCCGTGGTCAACGAGGAGTTCGGGCTCGATCTGGATCTCGACCAGATGGAATCGCTCCTCTCCTTCGCAGCGATGCGAAGCGAACTGGAGACCCGGCTGACCAATGGCTGAGCCGCGCCTGCACCACGTGGGTTATATCGTGGACGATGTGGCGCAGGCATTGCCGCATTGGGTAGCGTCCCTGGAGGCGCGCTGGGTGTCGGAGATCTTTCATGATCCCCTGCAAAAGGTGAGCGTGGTCTTCCTTCAGCCGGCTGAGGATGGCGTACAGGTGGAGTTGGTGGCGCCGGCCGGCCCCGATTCTCCCGTGGCGCCTTTCCTGGCCAAGGGCGGCGGCCTGCACCACCTGTGCTACGAAGTGGACCTGCTGGAGCCGCAGATTGAGGCCATGAAGCGCCGCAAGGCGGTGGTCATCCGTCCGCCCAAGCCGGCGGTGGCCTTCGGCGGACGCCGCATCGCCTGGATGGTCACCAGGGAGCGGCTGGTGCTGGAGTATGTCGAGCGGCGGCTGCCGGAGAGCGCGGCATGAACCCCAAACGGCCCAAGGGTATTCTCTCCGTGGATGTGGAGGACTACTTCCAGGTGGAGGCGTTCGCCGACCGCGTGAGCCGCGACAGCTGGCCCGGCTATCCCAGCCGGGTGGAAGCCAACACGATGAAAGTGCTGGACCTGTTCGATGAGTGCGGGGTGAAGGGCACGTTTTTCACCCTGGGGTGGGTGGCTGAGCGGTGTCCGGCGATCGTCCGCGAGATCGTCAGCCGCGGTCACGAAATCGCCGTGCACTCCTACTGGCACCGGTTGATCTACAAGCTCTCGCCCGAGGAGTTCCGGCAGGACACGCGGCAGGCGAAAGATGTGGTGGAACAGGCCGCCGGCCGGGCAGCCTGGGGCTATCGGGCGCCCAGCTACTCCATCACGCGCCAATCGCTGTGGGCGCTGGATATTCTCGCCGAGTGCGGTTTCCGCTACGATTCCAGCATCTTTCCGGTGCGGCACGACTTCTACGGCATCCCGGATGCGCCTCGTGCTCCGTTCCGCCTGGCCACGCCGTCCGGCTCGCTGCTGGAGTTCCCCATTACGACGTTCCGCCTGGGCGCGGGCCCGAACTGGCCGGTGGCCGGCGGCGGCTACCTGCGCATCTTCCCGTTTCTGTACACGCGTTTGGGCATTGGCCGCGCGGTGCAGGAGAAGGTGCCGGTGATCACCTACTTCCACCCCTGGGAGGTGGATCCGGAACAGCCGCGGATGGAGGGCCGGGCGCTCTCCCAGTTCCGGCACTACACGAATCTGAACGGCATGGCCGGCCGCATCCGCCAACTTTGCGGCCTGATCGACTACGAGCCGTTTGAGGCGGCGCTGGCCAACCCCGAATGGAACGCCGCTCCGGTATGGCAGCCGTAGTGTAGCGGCCTGCCTTGGAGAGCCTGACGGATGGCACCGGCGGCGTGCCGGCCGCCATTTACCGGGCAATCGCGCACTTCCTCTGGGGGAGTGCATTTAGTAGGATAGCTAAGAAGGTCGTGTAACTTTGATGGATGGTGGAATCTGGTCTCGACGAGGCTATTCTCCTGCCGTCTAGGGAAGAACGTGCGACTGGGGCTTTCCACGATACAGACATGCTCCTCTATGGCCGAAGGGGTATTCTCTAAATGCGAATTACATTTGTGACATGCGAGAAAGAATGCGACCTTTAAGGCCGCTAGTCTTCCAGTTAATTGCCGTCTTTGCCCTACTGCTCGGAGTCGCTCGGAAGGTTCAGATCGCTGCTGGCGCTCCCATGGCGGCCTTTGGAGGCTTTCCTGACGAGGCAGCCCACTTCATCGGGGGCGTGATGCTGCGGGACTTCCTTGCCGCCTGTCTCACGTTTCCCTTCCCAAACCCGGTCAAATACGCCACCGCCTATTACACCCATGTCCCGTACTTCGCCATCGGCGTCTGGCCCCCCGTCTGTTCTACGGCGGGGAAGGGCTTTGGATGCTCGTGGCCGGCCTCTCCCGCGCCTCCGCGCTTTGGTTGATCGCCATCTCGCTGAGCGCGCTGGGCGCGGGGTTCTTCCTCATACTCAGGCGGCGCTTCGGAATCGCTCCTGCCATTGCCGCCGCGGTTGCGCTGTGTGCAGTCCCGGTTGTGGCGTGGAGCGTTTGTCTGGTGATGGTCGATATCTCCTCTTCAATGGTTGCGTTTTTCGCGGTGTTGGCATTTGTCCATTTTGCGAATTGCCCTTCCTGGCGCCGCTCAGCGCTCTTCGGCGTGCTGGCGGCAGCGGCCATTCTCACGAAGAACAGCAGTTACTACATTCTGCTTGTTCCCGGCTTGTACATCGTTGCCGGGTCCAAATGGTCTTTGTTGAAAGTGCGCTCCTTTTGGCTCGCTCCCATCTTGGTCGTGGGGCTATATGGGCCGTGGCTTCTTATTAGCCGGAGCGCGCTGCTCGTCGGTACCGTCGGTCTTGATCTGCCGAGCTTCTGGGGATTCACCGGAAAGTTTCTGGCGGCACTCTGGCGGGAGACCTCGTTTCTCCTGATTCCCGCGACCGTGGGCGCCTTCTTTGTGCTCCGCCGCAGGAAAGAGGCCAGCGCTCTGGAGTTGTGCTTACTCGCCACGGTGCCAGCCAGCCTGGTTGCCGTTGTGGCGGCCCGCGTCCCCGTGCAGGAACGCCTCTTCATCGTTGTGTATATGGCGGTGATCTTCTTCGCCCTGCTGGGTTTGACGGAAGTGCTGAGCCTGATGCGCGTGCGCTCCCGTATCGCCGTAAACGCGGTCCTGGTGTTGTTTTTCGGCGTATACATCAAACTCAACTGGATGGACTTCCGGCGGCCGCCCCAGAACGACATGCGCCAGGCCGTCGAGTTCATTAATCGATACGATGTCGGCCAGTCCGGCGCGATCCTGGTTTCCAGCGCCCGGGAGGGGCCCTGGATTGCGGAGTTCGTTCAGAGTGAGGACTCCCGGCCCAAGCGAATCTTCGTCCGTCCCACGAAAGTCTTCTGTGATGAGAGTTGGAACGCCACCGGCTACCGCCCCCTTCTGCGGACAGTCGATGAGCTCTCGGTGAAACTGGATGAGCTACCGGTCCGCTACGTCATTCGGGACTCTACGCAGCCTAGCCACGACTATCTGCATGACCATCTGCTCGACCAGCTCATTCAAGCCCACCCTGACCTTTGGAAGAAGTGCTTTGTCTCCGATGGAAGCTCGCCAGCAGGGTATGTGATTTACCAGAATATGAAATGGTCGCCCGACTCCCAATCCAAGCTGTACGCCGGGCTCAAGAAGCAGTTCCTCTCCAAGTGGCGCTAAGCCGTATCCGCTGGCAGCGCCCACGCTGATTCTTAGAATCCGTTGTTGACGAGGAAGCCCGGGCTGGCCTGGTAGACCCGATCCAGCGTTTCAAATGCGTACAGCGGGTGAATTGCGCCGATCGTGCCGCCGCTGCCATCCTGCATCAAGGCGGCCGCCGCATTCTGTGGCCGGTAGCCGGCGCGAATCCAGTTGTACATGTCCAGCAGGTTGAAGCGCTTGTCGTACTCAGGCTGGTTCAACTGCTGGAACTCCGCCATGATCTGGTCCCAGGAGGCAATCCCCGGTTTCAGCCGCGAGCCCCATTGCCGCATGTTGCGCCATTCCAAAAACTGCGGCTCCGCATTCTTATCGTTAGGGCCGGGCGGCGTGAGATACACTCCGGGGTTCGTGTCCAGCCTGTCGTAGCGCAGCTCATTGGTGAAGTTCCACCAGTTGTTGGAGTCAGCCAGGGCATAGGTGCCATCCACGGGCGTCTGGAGGTTATGCCACTTGGTCACGTAGCCGATACCAGGAGTTGTCCTCCAGGCGATATTGAACTGGATGGAGGCGAACAGGCCCGCGCCGCCGGCGTTGTTCTCTCCGCCGATGGCCGTCAGGGCCTGGACGTCGCCCAGGTAGGTATTCCGTTCGGCCGTGATGGCTGGACAGAACCAGGGCTTGCCGTCGCAGTTGATACTGGTGTTGTAGTTGATGGTGACGCCGGGCGCCTGGCCCCCGGGCGTCGGCGGAGTGATGCCGTTGCGAATCGTGACCCGGTACGGGTTTCTGCCCGGAACAATCATCAGGATATCGCCCGCGGTTCCGTTGTCCACTTCAGCCTCCGCGATCCAACCATCGAGATTGGTGTCGCTGGGGCTCAGGTACACCCAATGCGGGTTGATGCGGTAGTTGCGCGTGAGAATCGTGCGCCGTAATGTGCCGGACGGCAACGAACCTGAATCCGAACTGGACTGAATCCTGTTCTCCAGGAAAACGAGGTCCCAGTTTCCAGGCGCGAAGGCGGGGCTGTTGGACTGAAGAAACGGCACTTGGCCGGACTTTGCCCCCCCGGCGAGAATGGTATTCCTGATCGTGAAGCCGGCGTCCTTGCCGATGAGGTTGCTGTTCACGTTCAGCGCCACCGTCCCTTCGATGTAGGATCCTTCGATACGCAGGTCGCCGCCGGAGGGCGTTGCCGTCAGATAGGCGCCGTATCCGAGTTCGATGTAGCGGTTTGTGGACGGAATGAGCGGCGCCGTAATGACGGTGTTGAGGATGCGGAAGGTGACGTTGGGCCGGATTCCGTGCAGTATGATCGGCCCTGAGTTGCTGATGTTGCAGGAGTCGAAATACGCCGCCGCCCCCTTGGAATGCGGCCAGGTGCGGAGCAAATAGCTGGCGGCTGTGCCCCAATGACTGAAGTTGGCGTAGGAGGCCTGCACCAGGCCCGCGTCCTGCGTCGTGAGTGTGCCGCCCTGGAAGCCGCCTGCGTTGCCGCTGTCCGTGGCTATATTGAAGACCGCCCTGCGCTCCCGTGTACCCTCAATCACCAGGCGGGATCCCGATTGACCATTCTGCATGCCCAGTTTCCACGTGTAGTTTGTGTCCGCCGGCTTGGCTGCTCCGGATGAATCGTGCGTGACTACAGCGCCGGGCCCCACCGTCCAGGTAGAGTTGCATTGCCGCACCGGGCCGCGAAAGATCAACGTGCCGCGGATGGCCAGTGTGCCGCTGCCGTTGGGCGAGCCGCACTGGATGGCGGGCGTGGCCGTGTCGTCAGAGGGCGAATCCCCGATCGTTGCCGTGTAGGAGTCCGGGATGGTGACGGTGTGCCGGCCCTCGATGGTGACGCGATCTCCGATGCCGGGCGTGCCGGACGGCGACCAGGTGGACGGGTCATCCCAGTTGCCTGAGCGCGCCGAGGTGAAATCCGCGGCACCCGCCGTCACCGACGTGAACAAAAGGCCAACCAACCACAGATGTTTCATCGCGAGGTCACCGCACGACGAAGCGAAGGGAAACCAGTTCCGCAGCCGATTCAAAGTCGTCGGAGGGATGGGACGGATCCCGGAAGAACCGGAAAAAGAAGCGCTTTCCCGCCGCGCATCCAGGCGTATTGACCGGCTCTATCCGCCCCGTGGCCAACTGCGCCGGGATGCCGGGCGAGGTCATGGTCACGGAATCCGGAGCGCCCCAATCGAGAGTGGTGGGTTCATCCTGTCCAACGCAGATGTTCTGAAGTTGCCAGACTACGTTGCCGGGATCCGCCGGCGTACGGGTTTCGACCTCCACGCTGAGAGTGTTGAAACCTGCGGGCAATTTGAAATGGCCCTGCACGGCGTTGACCGCTGTCGCCGAGAACTTCGCCACGCCGTAAACCAACTCATTCGTCCCAATCACGCAGTCGGGGATCGGTGTGCTGCTGCTGGCCGTGGAGAAGCCCAGCGAGGCCGAAGAGGACTGGCAGATTGCGGCCAGGTACTCTCTTGACATCACTTCAGGGGTGTCGGGGTCGGCCAGGCGGGCGGTTGATTCCGAACTCGCAGTGAGAGCACTCTTGGCGACCAGCGTGAGCTTTGCCGCTTTCGCCCTTCCAGCCGCCCTGGGTTTGGCATCCTGGGCCTGCAGG
This sequence comes from Paludibaculum fermentans, assembly GCF_015277775.1. Lineage (NCBI taxonomy): Bacteria > Pseudomonadati > Acidobacteriota > Terriglobia > Bryobacterales > Bryobacteraceae > Paludibaculum > Paludibaculum fermentans. The sequence goes on along the minus strand of NZ_CP063850.1, from coordinate 45,425 downwards.
GGCTGTGGTATCACGTTTGCCTGGAGTGAACCAGCCTGGTAGATCCAGGCGGCGAAAATCAAGGAGACAGTGAGCATATTGAAGAACATGGTCCAGCCCAACCTTGACCACAAGAGGCGCAGGGCCATTATAACAGGGGCGCAAGATGAGGCACTGGCGCGGAATTCCGGGGTGGTCCCGCCGATGACGGCGTTCATCTGGCGGATTACCAATCATTCGATGCAGCGCCGCTGTTTCGGGTGTAAGCTAGGGCTGTTTTGGCGACATCGGGATGACGGAATCTGAAAGTGTAAATAACCTGCTCCTGGTTGGCAAGGAAGCCGGGCTTTGGAGCCGCGGAATTGACTTCCCTGTGCGCGCCCGCCAGCTCTTCGGTGACATTGACCTGCGCGGTAAGCGGGTGCTTGAGGTTGGGTGCGGGCGAGGGGAGTTCTGCCTGTGGGCGGGCGTTCACGGGGCCAGCCGGGCCGTCGGCCTGGAACCGCGGTCCGACGGGTTCTATGATGCCGCCAATTATCTGGAGCAGTTTCGAAAACTGGCGGCGCGTCTCGATCTGAGCGGCGTGGAAATTGAACCGAAAAAACTCCAGGAGCATGAAGCTCCGGACGGCAGCTACGATCTCGTGTTGTCCGTAGCCTCAATCAATCACGTCGATGAGCCGGCGTGCGCCCGCCTGCACGAGGATACGCAAGCCCGGGCCGCGTTCAGCCGGATCTTCACGGATCTGGCGCGCATCATGGCGCGAGGCGGTAAGGTCGTCATCATCGACGCCATGCGGCGTAACCTGTTTGGAGATCTTGGGCTGCGCAGCCCCTTCAACCCTGCGGTCACGTGGGGTAAGCACCAGCAGCCCCATCTGTGGGCCGATCTATTCAGCGGGATTGGTTTCACCGCGCCGCGGATCACCTATCTCGGGAACCGGTTTTTCCGCTACGCCGGAATCCCCCGCATTCCACGCAGCCTGTCTTACTGCAGCGACAGTCTGTTCCGGCTCGAGATGACGTTGGGCGGCCGGCCCTGATTAGCGGCGCTCGGGCGTGGGGCGCCGCGCCCGCAGCTCGGTATCACCTGATGTTGTGAACGAGCCGGCAATGTCCTCCCGCGAGACGGCGTTCGGGTCGGCGGGATTCCAGACGCAACTGATCTTACTGTAGTAGGCCGTGTTGGGAGCCAACGCCACGGATGCTCCAATGACGAAAGTCCTCAGTTGCGTGTCTCCTGCGGCCGGTACGTCGGTCTCAACCGGATCGGAATAGTCGTCATGCTCGCTGGTGGTGACAGTGCAGGTCGAGTCCGCGGTGGGCGCGATGTAGGAAACGACAGCGCCAGTGCCCGTTACTTCCGTAGGCGCGAAGGAGCCCTTCGTCTTGACTCGCAGGGGGATGTTGCCGCGGTAGACGTTGATGGCCACACTCCCGTTTGGCCACAACCCGGACCAATAGTAAGACAGCCCATCCCTGGACAGGCTTAACTGCGCCTCTGTGTCGTAGGGCTTCGAGGGACTGCAACCATTGATCTTATACAGCTCCTCGGCGGGGGAGGTGGTGCATCCATAGTCGTTGTGGATGTTGCCGACGCGCCAGATCTCTGGGTGTTCCTTATAGTGCTTGAGCTCGACCAACAGTACCTGGTCGCGAATCGGGCTCTTCGCCGTTGAGCGGTTTGCCAGCTTGAACAACCCCCACCCTCTGATGCTGCGGTCGTAGAAACGCGACTGGTGCATTGCCGTCGCTTCATAGTTGAAATCGGCGTGCAGGAAGAGCGGCGTGTAGACGCCGGTGTAGATGTTCGTAAACCCGAAGGTGTCGACCTGCGCGGCCGACCAGTTGGGCTGCGAGATCTGCTGCAGCAGCACCGGGTCGCCGTTCAGGTCCCAGGCCCAGCCCGTATGCGGCTGCCCGTTGGATACCCGCACCGGATTCGAGAAATCCAGATTGTATACATGGGCGCCGTCGTTGGTCGCGTTGGGCGGACGGAAGGTGGGATAGGAGGTGTTCAGATCCGGCAGCCCGGATCCCCTCTTTGTGTCCCGGTAGTACATCATCGACGCGGTATAGATACCATCCGCCACCGCCGCGGTGAATCTCACGGTCTTCTCGTCCACTATCTCCTTCACGACACACGTCCGGCCATTCAGGGCCGGATCCGGCGTGTTGAAGAGAACGAAGACCCGGCCCACTTCCATAAAGTGCTTGGAGCCCGTTGTCATGGTGGCCGTCCCGCCGGACACGGTCAGCGCCGTGATCGCCGGGTTCATATAGGAGCAAGTGTAGGCTCCGTCACTCAGTCCGGCGCTGGAGACGTCGATCACGGCCGTGTACGGATCGGGGAATGATTCGATGGTGTATCTTTCAGTCAACGCATTGCCGGCGGCCCCGGAACAGCCCGGTCCGCCCGTGGCTGTGCTGTTGGCATAGCGCAGTTGGATGATGTCCCCGACGGCAAAAAGTTTCTGGAACGGAACGAGGGAATAGACGGTGAGCTTGCCTGACTCGATCTTGGACGCCGCCGCATTGATCACCGTATTTTCGGGAACCGGATACGCAACGGTCGGCCACAGCACGAGTACTCTATCGTTCGATGGGGCGATGTCGACCATGTTCGGCCTGCCAATGGGGCCATAGCTGTTCCAGGCGTCGGACGTTCCGCCCTGCTCGACAAACTTGGCTTCGTCCAGACCGTGGTTCCGCCGCGGCCCATGCCGGACTAGACAACAATGGCCAGCAGCCGGGTGTTCCCAAAGCGTGGGGCGCCCTGCACCATCCACGCCCAGTACCTGGAGCCGACCGACGATGTGCCTTCCGTATCGTTCCGGATGGTCGTGCAGGCCGGGTAGTCGACCCGGAAATCCCGGATGACCGTGGTCTTCTGCGTATCGACGTCGTAGGCCGAAAACTGGCATGTTCCGATGGGGATGTAATACATGACCTTGGGGTCGGTGTCACTCCAGCGGAACTCCTGCCCTTCATACGCCGTCAGGTTCGGGTGGGCATACAGCGAGTTATCGGAGGCCCGGTAGATTGCGATTTGTCCCCGTCCCAGCTTTGGCGGCACGTCTCCGGAGATCTGGGTGTAATACAGCGATGCGTCCGCATTCTCGGTAGTCCAGCGCGATACCGGGATCTTCTCCATGAACACAGCCGGGTTGATGGGATTCCACTGGGCCAGTACATCGGTGAGCTTACACACGGTGTTGTCGAACCAGAATGAATCCTGAACGCATGCGTTCTTGGCCGGTTCCGGCTGGTTGGGCGCTTCAAAGTCGGGGAAATTGGCGAACTTGTTCCCGGCCGTGTAGCGGTAGGAGTTGAACTGGCCAAGTAGCGGAATAGCCAACGCGCCAAGCAGGATGAGTTTTCTCATACTTCTATCGACCTCCGATTACGCCGGGCGCTGCTGGTCGTGTCAGAACCTTCTACACACCGTGTCCAGGACGGGTGCTCTTACTTCTGATTCCGTTTCCAGTGCTTCAATCGGGGGACGACGCGTCTGTTGCCGTCGGGAGGAACGTCCCTCATTCTGCCGGGACACTGCGCGCGTCCGGGACGCCGCACACTCCTCGATATTCAGGCTCACCCTCCCATCCCCTTTTGAAGTCTTCAATGTACCACAGGGTTATGTGCCCCAAATGACAGAAGCCCGCCTCTCTGGCGATGGCTACTGTTTGGGTCCGCCCTGCGCGGCGGTATCACCGGAGGTCGTGAATGAGCCGGCAATCTCCTCCCGGGACACGGCCGCCGGATCAGCGGGGTTCCAGGCACAACTGATCCTGCTGAAGTACCGCGTGTTCGGGGTCAACGCCTTGGAAGCTCCCACTGTCACCGTTCTCAGTTGACTGTCCCCGCCGGCCTGCACATTCGCCTCAACCGGGTTTGAGTAGTTGGCGTTGGCGCTGGTGGTGACGGTGCATTTTGAGTCGGCGGTGGGCGCGATGTAGGAGATGACCGCGGAGGTGCGCGAGATGCTCGCCGGTGCGAAAGAGCCCTTTGTTTTGACCCGGAGTGGAATGTTGCCCCGGTACACATTGATGGCCACGTTCCCATTGGGCCAGAGGCCGGCCCAGTAGTAGGAAAGGCCGTCCCTGGACAGGCTCAGTTGCGCTTCCGTGTCGTAGGGCTTCGAGGGGTTGCAGCCGTTGATCTTGAACAGTTCGCTGGCCGGAGTCGTGGTGCAGCCGTAGTCGTTGTGAAGGTAGCCGACGCGCCAGATCTCGGGGTGTTCCTTGTAGTGCTTGAGCTCCACCAGCAGTACCTGGTTCCGGATCGGGCTCTTGGCCGTGGCGCGGTTTGCCAGCTTGAACAAGCCCCACCCCCGGATACTACGATCGTAGAACCGAGATTGGTGGATCGCCGTGGCTTCATAGTTGAAGTCGGCGTGCAGGAAGAGCGGCGTGTAGACGCCTGTATAGATGTTGGTAAACCCGAATGAGTCGACCTGCGCGCCCGACCAGTTGGGCTGCGAGACCTGCTGCAGCAGCACCGGATCGCCGTTCAGGTCCCAGGCCCAACCCGTATGCGGCTGCCCGTTGGACACCCGCACCGGATGGGAGAAATCGAGGTTGTACACGTGCGCGCCGTCGTTGGCCGCGTTGGGTGGACGAATGGCGGGGAAGGCGGTGTTGGTGTCCGGCAGGGCCGAACCCTTCTTGCCGTCCCGGTAGTACATCATCGGGGTGGTGTAGGTGCCGTCTTTGACCGCCGCCGGCACCGTGAACTTGATTGTCCTGGCATCAGGAAGCTCTTTCGCGACGCTGGCCTTGCCGTTCAAGGCGGGGTCGGGGGTGTTGAAGAGAGTGAAGTTCCTGCCCACGTCCATCCAGTGTTTTGAGCCCATCTTCAAGGTTGCTGTCCCGCCGGACACGGTCAGCGAAGTGATTGCCGGGTTCATATACGAGCACGTATAGGTTCCGTCGCCCAGCCCGGAACTGGAGATATCGATCACTGCCGTATACGGATCGGGAAACTCCTGGATCGTGTATTGCCCGGTCAGGGCCTCGCCGGCGGCTCCGGAACATCCGGGCCCGCCCGTGGCGCTGCCGTTTGCGTGGCGCAATTGGATGACGTCCCCGATATCGTACAGATTCGGGAACGGAATCAGGGAATTGACCGTGAGCTTGCCTGCCGCCACCTTGGACTTGGCCGCATTGATCAATGCGTTTTCGGGCGCCGGATACGTGACGGGCGGCCACAGCAGCAGCACCCGGTCATTGGAGGGCGCGATATCCACCATATTCGGCCTTCCGCCCACGCCGTAGGTCTTCCATATCATGGAGTTGCCGCCCTGCGCGACGAACTTGGCTTCATCCAGCACCCCGGCTGTCTTGTTGGTCTCCATGTCGTAGACGACAATAGCCAGCAAGCGGGTGTTGGTGAACCTCGGGGCGCCCAGCACCATCCACGCCCAATACCGCGAGCCGATGGACGACGTGCCCTCGGTATCGTTGCGGATCATCGTGCACTCCGGATAGTCGTCCTTGTAGTCCTTGAGGATGGTCGTTTTCCGGGAGTCCACGTTATAGGACGCAAACCGGCACGTCCCGAAGGGAATGTAATACATGAGCTTCGGGTCTGTGTCGCTCCAGCGGAATTCCTGCCCCTCATAGGCCGTCAATCGCGGACTGGAGTGAAGCGAGTTGTCCGAGGTTCGATAGATGCCGATCTGCCCTGATGACGATGAGACCTGCGTGTAGTAGAGCGTCCTGTCCGCGTTCTCCGTGGTCCAGCGCGACACCGGAATCTTCTCCATGAACACCTTGGGATTGACCGTGTTCCACTGGGCCATGACATCGGTGAGCTTGCACACGGTGTTGTCGAACCAGAATGGATCCTGGACGCACTCGTTCTTTGCCGGTTCCGGTTGGGTGGGCGCTACAAAGTCGGGGAAGTTGGCGAACTTGTTCCCGGCTGTGTATCTGTAGGAATTGAACTGGGCCAACAGGGGGACAGCCAGCGCGGCAACCAGGGATGAGCTTTCTCATCCTCCCATCATCCCCCGATTGCGTCAGTTCCTTGTCTTCACCGGCTAGCTCGCGGACTCGCGGGACAGCCTCTCATAGCATTCCACCAAGCCGACGGCGGCATGATCCCAGGTGTACTTCTGTTCCGCGCAGAGGCGGCCACGCTCACCGTACCCGCGGTCGTCCCGCGCCTGGTAGGCTTCCAGGATCCGCGCGGCGGCATCATCCGGATTGCGGGACTCGAACACAAAACCGCAGTTGCACTCCCTCACGATGCGCGCCAGCGGCTTGGCGTGTGAGACGAGCACGGGTTTGGCCAGCGCCATGTACTGAAACAGCTTGTTGGGGATGGTGGTGTTGATGAAGTCGTTATAGACGTGCGGCACCAGGCAGAGGTCGCTCTTCACAATGTAAGAGTGAATCTCGCGGAACGGCAGCCAGCCCAGGAACTTGACCCAGGCCCCGGCGCCTTCCTCCTCCACCAGCCGCCGCAGGTGCTGTTCATAACTGCCGGTACCGGCGATGTAGAAACGGACGCGCGGCACCGTCCGGGCAACGGTCTTCATGGCCCGGATGATGTCGTCCAACCCGCGTTCGATAGTCAACTCGCCGACATACAGCAGTTTGTAGCAGTCCGGCTCGGCGTCCATCGGGGTGTCGTTCCGGACCGGCGTCTGCAGGAACATCCCCAGATCCACCCCGTTCGTCACCACTGAGATTCGCTCGGCCGGCACACCGTCGTCGATCAGGCGGATCTTCTGCTCCTCCACCACGGTGAGGATGTGAGCCACTCGCCGGACTACGTGGAGTTCCACGGCCCGCGCCACGTCCGGATTCTTGAAAACGCGGGTCTTCCAGTTGTGTTGCGCCCAGCCGCGCAGCGCCTCGGGATAGTTTTCCCACATGTCGAGCACGACGGGGATCCGGAACAGCCGCCCCAGATAGAGCACCGCTCCGGCGAGGGGGATGTCCACCACTTGCAGCGCCTCAAGCCGGAACCGGCGAATGGCGCTTGTGATCTGCGCCAGCCAAAGCGGGTTGACCGGGGCAGGGAACTTCACTATCTTGTTGAGCGCCACGCTGCGGAAGGTGGGCTTCACTCGCAACACGTGGACATTGCCCACCTGCTCTTCATTGAGGGGAAACCGGCCATCGTTGTTGCACACCAGGAACACTTCATGGCCGGCGTCCGTCAGTGACTTGGCGGTCTTCTCAATGCGCTCGGACGGCGGAAACTCCGCGCCATGATAGACAATCCCGATTCTCATTGTTTTGGCTGCGTTTGCGAAAGATTCTGAAGATGTTGCCGCACCACGGGAATGAAACTTGCGGTGAACCTCTCCTGGCCGGACGCGTTGAGATGGAAGCCGTCGCTATAGTCCGAGGGGGGCAGCGCGCCGGAGTCTACCGGGACCAGCACCTGGACGCCCGCTTCTTCGGCCGCGGCCCGCAGGCCCCGGCTTCCGTCCTCCGCCTCGAGCAGCGGCGGCAGCACCCAGACCAGCGTCGCCTGGTTCTGGGCGGCCAGGTCGCGCAAGGTTCGAATCCGGCTCCGGGCGCTGGCGTAGATCGCGTTGCTGTCGATGGCGCTTTTGGCTCCACGCCTTGTCAGCATGGAGCCAAACGTCTCGAAGCCGGGCACGATGGCCGTCAGCAGCCACTTCCGGAGTTCGGCCCGTACTCCATAGAACATGCTGAAGTGCCCAAACAGCATGCTGCACGCATTCGTCGGATGCAGATGCAGCTCCCGGGAGACCTGAACCACGTCGCCAGCCTGCATCAGGTGGTAGGCGAAATACTCGCCGCGGACTGCGTTGCCTGCAGTCTGCGGCGGGCTCAGCATCAGCAGCACCACGCGAGGCCGGGCGCCTTCCTGGAACAGGCGGCGCAGGCCGTATTGCCAGTCCACGATGTTGGTGTCTTCCACTACAAACCGCCCCAGTTTCCATTCCGGAGCCAGGGCCAGCTTGGCCTCACTGACATTCAAGGCCGAGCCGAGCAGGGAATTGCCGACTATCAATACGTCCTTGCCGCCGCCGTCCCGGTTTGCCGCTACCGCCGCGTCGTGCTCCCGCTCAATGCGCCGCTCCAACTTGCTGACTCGCGGCAAGCCGGCCCTGGTGAGCGCTTCCACGCCGCAGAGAAACAGCGCGATCAGGCCCAACAGCGCCAGCAGCCAGCGCCGTCCCGCCGCGGGATTAGAACTGGAAGTAGAGGAATGCGTTGACATCGTTGGCAGAGAAAAGGGTCACGAGCAGCAGGAGTGAAGCGGCGTAGGCCAATTGGTAGTAGGGCTTGGTCTTTTCGAGTGGATACTCTTCCTCACGGTATTCCAGCACCAGGTCGAGCAGGAACAACGGGATACTGAACAGCGCCAGAAATTCGAAGGCCGCCAGCAGTTCAGGGCGCCATCCCGGATGTCCCAGGCCCGCCAGGACGTGAAACGCACCCTGGATCGATTGAGCGCGGAAGAAGATCCAGGCCAGGCAGACCATATGGAACCAGAAGACGCGCCACATCCAGGCCTTGGGCGAAAACAGGGCTGCCTGTTTGCTGGGCTCCGGCTTGCGATCGGCGCCGGTCCAGCGGGAAAGCAGCCGCTCCACCGCCAGGCCGCCGCCGTGGATGCCGCCCCAGATCACAAAGGTCCAGTTGGCCCCGTGCCACAAACCGCCCAGCAGCATGGTGGTCATCAGGTTCCGGTAGGTTTTGGCTTCCCCGCCGCGGTTGCCGCCCAGGGGAATGTACAGATAGTCGCGCAGCCAGGTGCTCAGGCTGATGTGCCAGCGCCGCCAGAAATCCTGCAGGCTGGTAGCCAGGTAGGGCTGCCGGAAGTTCACCATGAAGTGAAAACCCATCAATTGGGCGCTGCCGCGTGCGATGTCGCTGTAACCGCTGAAATCACCGTAGATCTGCCAGGCGAACGCATACGTGCCCAGGGCCAGCACCGCCAGGTTCGGGTCGCCCAGCTTGCCCCCAAAGGCGGCGTTGGCCAGCAGGCCGCAATTGTCGGCGATGACGCATTTGCGGAACAGGCCGGTGAGGATCAGCATCACTCCGGAGAAGACCTTCTCCGAGTCGAACACCCGCGGCTTCTGCACCTGCGGCAGGAGATGGTCAGGCCGCTGGATAGGGCCGGCAATCAAATGCGGAAACAGCGAGATGAACAGGGCGTAGTCCACCAGCGAACGCGTGGCCGGCAGCTTGCGGTGATACACATCCACCATGTAGGCGATCTCCTGGAAGGTATAGAAGGAGATGCCGGGCGGCAGGATGATCTGGAGCACCAGGGTGGGCACATAGTTAATGCCCAGGGAATGGAGCAGCACCACGAACGAATCGGTGAAGAAATTGAAGTACTTGAAGAAGCCCAGGAACGTCACATTCAGCAGCAGCGAAATGGAGAGCAGCAGGCGCCGCCGCCATGGATCCTCTGAATCCGCGATGTACTTGGCGCAATGGTAATCCACCACGGTGGAGATCAGGATCAGGCCAAGAAAACGCCAGTCCCACCAGCCATAAAAGAAGTAGCTCGCCGCCAGCAGCATGACATTCTGCGGACGCCACGACAGTTGCCAGTAGGCGACGACAATGACAGCTAGGAAGAAGAAGTAGACGGGCGTGTCAAAAAGCATTCGGCGGATTCTTACCGGGGCTCTGGGAGCAACTGGTCATACAGATGCATTAACAATCTTACAACGGCCTCCACGGAGTATCTCTCCACCACGAGGCTGTGCGCCGAGGCGCCAAACGCCCGCGCCCGGGCGGGATTATCGAGCAAATCCAGCAACCGGACCGCGGCCGCGGCCGGGTCCTCCGGCGGTGTCAGGAACCCCGTCTGGTCCTCCTGGATAAGCTGGCAGTTGCCACCCACGCTGGTGGCCACCGACGGCAGGGAACACGCCATCGCTTCCAGCAATGCGTTCGACATCCCCTCGCTCCGCGACGGCAGATGGAAGACTTCGCTCTCCGACAGCAACTCCATCGGATTCTCCAGTTGGCCCAGAAACAGGACATTCTCCCGCACGCCCAACTCTCCCGCCATCTGGTCCAGTTTGGCCTGATAAGCCGTGTCGATGACTTTGCCCGCTACCACGAAGAGCGCGTCGGGCCGCTGCCGGCAAACCTCCGCCGCCGTCCGCACCAGAACGTCGATCCCCTTCACCGGCCGGATGTTGGCCACCGTGGCGATCAGCGGCCGGCCGGCCGGAATACCCAGCCGGGAGCGAAGTTCGGGAAAGGCACCGCGTTTCGGAACCGAGTTCAGGTCGATGGCGTTGGGGACGGTCACCACATCGGCGGGCTTCATCCGGTCGGCTGCAATGACGTAATCGCGCACCTGGTCGGAGACGGTCTGCACCTGGTCGAACAGGCCGCCCAGCAGGCGGTACATCAGGTTGAGGCGCCAGTTTCTTTGAATCCCCAGGTCGCGGCGGCTGGAGATCAGCACGGCATCCGAGCCCGCCTTCGCCACCCCGCCCGCCCACAGGTCGGACGTTTCAAAGAACGTGTGCACGATGCGAATCCGCTCCTTGCGAATCCACCGCAGCAGGCGCGGAGCGTAGCGCACCGTGTTCGCGCTGTACAGGTTGTAGACCGGATAGACCTCCACGGGGCAGGGCAGCGTGCGGAAGTCTTCCACCTCCCGGTTCACGTGGAATGTCAGGACGAACGGACGGAAGCGATCGCGGGGCAGATGGTGCAGCGTGCGAACCAGGTTTCGCTCCGCGCCGCCAAGTTGCAGCAGTTCGTCGATGACATAAAGGACGCTGACGGGTTCACTCATGGCCGCGCCGGAGCTCCCCATACAGCGCCAGATACTGCCGGGCCATGGCCTCCGCGGAATAGTGCGCCCGCAAATGTTGGCGCGCCGCGGCGCCCAGGCGCGCCGCCAGGTCCCCATCCCGCAGGATTCGCAATATCTGCCCGGCCAGGGCAGCGGCGTCGCCCGGCGGACACAACAGGCCGCGCTCAGACTCGCCCAGCAGGCTGGGGATGGCGCCCACGCTGGTGGCCACGATGGGCAACCCGGCGGCCATGGCCTCCAGCACCGTCATGGGCATGCCCTCGCTGAAGGAGGGCTGCGCGAAGACGTCAAACGAGGCATACACTTCCGGCATGTCGCTGCGCTCGCCGGCAAACTGCACATTGTCCGCCAGGCCGGCCTCGGCCGCGGCCCGCTCCAGCTCTACTCGTTCGGGTCCATCGCCTACAAAGACAAAGAGGGTCTTCGGGTATTCGCCGATGATTCGCCGCGCCGCCTCCAGCAGAATGTAGGGCCCCTTCTCCCGGATCAGGCGGCCCACGATGCCCACCACCGGCACGCCCTCCGGTTGATGCGGCAACTCAAAGCGGGCCGCGTCCACGCCGTTGCCGATGGTGGCGATTCGGGTCTCGTCGATACCCTCGGCGAGCAACCCGGCCGCGATCGCCGGTGAGACGGCCACCACGCGCTCCACGCGGCGCAACAGGAAGCGGTTGATGGTGTCGTAGACGCGCAGCAGCGGGGTCGTTTCCGGCTGATCCGTGCCGGTGTGGCACGTGGTCACCCAGCCCATGGAACGGCCAAAGAGCGCGGCGGACGCGTAAAAGTTGGCCTTGTATCCGTGCGTATGAACGATATCGACGCCTGTTCGGGCCAGCCAGCCGCGCAGCCGGCCGATGGCGCCGGCATCCATCCGTCCGCTGCAGTGGAAGATCTCGGCCGGGACGCCCCGCGCCTCCGCCCGTTCGGCGACTTCGGTGTGGGGATTCCGCGCATCGCACAGCACGCCGGCCACGGCATCGCATCCCAGCGAGCGGCTGGCCGCCGCCAGGTTGACCAGAACGTTCTCGGCGCCGTACCATCCGGCACTGCTGATGAGATGGACCACGCGCATGATGCCAGGCTCTTACCGGCCGCCGGTATTCTGTTCGGCGCCCGGCTCGCCGTGCGACAACAGGCACCACAGCCGGTGATACCTTTCATCGCCGATCGCCTGCCGCAGCATCATCTTAGCCGAATAGGCCAGCCGCTGAGCGGCGGACGGACGCCCGCCAGTCCGCATCAGATGGGCCAGGGTGGCGACGGTGTGGCGGCTCTGGATCCCATACCGCCCAAACACCTGCAACCCATGTTCTTCCCAGGCCGGCGGCCACGGAACGGAGGTAAACACACGCCGGTAGCCCGCACGGCGGCAGGCCTCCAGCACGCGGGCATCGTAACGCCCGCCGGGGAATGAGAGCGCGTCCACCACCTGTCCAAGGTGGTGTTCGATGGCCTCCTTCGGGCGGCGCAGTTCCTCGTCCAGCTCGGCATCGCTGCAGTGGGTCATAAAGCGGTGGACCCAGCCATGCGCCTGCACTTCATGGCCGGCCGCGGCCACCTCGCGCAGTTGACTCCATGTCATGTAGTCGGGCCCCGTCTCCGTGAAACCTGCCGTGACGAAGAAGATAGCCGGAACGCCGTGCCGCGCCAGTACGGGCAGCGCCTGTTCAAACTGTGTCCTGTGGCCGTCGTCGAACGTAACGCCCAGCCGGGCCTTGCTGCCCGCGGGCGGCGCCAGCAGGGCTTGCACCTGTGCGTCAAACTCGCCCACCGGCAGGCTGTAGAGATACGGCGATGGTTCCGCCCGCACCTCGTGATAGTTCAGGTAAAGCACCGGTAGGCTCATTTTCGCACCGTGTCCCAGACGGCGAACTGATTGCCGCGCATCGCTTCGATGACGCTCATCAGTACGGCCGCATTGCCCGTGCAGAAGTAGAGCGGCAGGTTGAACAGCTTGCCCAGGTGGCGCAGGGGCAGGATCAAACCCAGCAGCGCCATGGTGTAAAACGCAGCCTGGGCGGCGAAGACCCAGCGAATAAGGGTGTGATCGAACGCCAGCAACCCGCTACTGATAAACAGCAGCGCCAGCGGCAAGGGCAGCAGGTAGCGCAGTCCTTTGTGGGAAATCAGTTGGAAGCTCACCCAGAAGCCCCGCGAGAAGTAGAGCATGCTGCCCGCGCTCAGCAGGCCGTGAATGCCCTGGGTGGTGACACGCACCCGCATCCGGAACTCGTCGCCGGCCGATTGTGTGGATGCCTCCGAGGCCAGCGCCTCCGGAGCGTACACCACGCGGGCGCCGCGCCGCACAATCTCCATCGGCTCCACCATGTCGCTGCAGGCATGCCCCGCCAGCGGCACGTACAGGGTGCGGCGCGTAGCGTAGATGGGCCCCGAGCACGCCGTGGCCGTCATGATGCGGCTTTGAAAGATGCGGATCGATTGCTCGTAACCGCCATACAGCATCTGGCCGAGCCCCGTGGGGGATGCGCCGCCGCGTGCGTCGAAAAACCGGCAGATGCCGCTCACCGCGCCCACCGTGGGATCGGCGAAGTAGGCCACCAACTGGCGGATGGCGTCGTGTTTGTATACCGACGTGGCGTCGCTGAAGATGACGATGTCGCCGCTGCATCGCTCCACGCCATGGTTCTGCGCGTTCGTTTTGCCGCCTCGCGGGGCGGCGAAGAACCGCACCTGCGGATGCTGGAATGCGCTCATGATCTCGTTGGTCCGGTCGCTGGAGCCATCCGACACCACCACCACTTCCAGTTTGTCCGCCGGGTAGTCCAGCGCCAGCGTTTCGCGCACCTTCTTTTCGATGGACGCCTCTTCGTTATAGGCGGCGATCATCACGGAGACGCTCGGCTCGTGCCCGTCGTCGCGGCGCGACTTCGGGAAGAACAAACCGATGGCGGCCACCAGCAGCGGATAGCCGAAGTAGGTGTAGGCGATCAACGCCAGCGAGCCATAGAAAACCAGGGTGAGTGCCGTATCGATCATCTTTGCCAAGCTACTCTTTTACCGCGGTTTCCACGGCCCTTGCGTGGTAAAGCGCCGGGCAGCGCGCCGTGAACTGCTCGCGGTCCAGGACAAACGGGCCCGCCGGAGCAGCATCCAGCAGCGTCGCGAAGAACTCGCCCGACGGCCCGTTCCGCTCGGTTGGCTGATACGCCACGGTCACCTGGTCCACGGCGTGGGTGTCGAAGATCTCCCGCAGCATGTGGTGCTCGATGCGCCGCGAGAACGCGCGGCAGCTCAGCACCCAGGTCTCGATGTGAAAACCGTTGTCCTGGCGTGTGCCGGCCAGGGCGGCGATCTTGCCCAGCGGGCCGTATTTGTCGCGGTACTCGGCCACCAGCACGGCTGTCTCGGGCCGCGCTGCGTAGTCACGCCACTCGGCGTCGCCATAGCGCCGGCCGTTGACGTTGAATTGATTGGTCTTGTTGATCAACTCCAACACCCGCGGCTCCACCGGCGGCTGCAGCCAGGTGAGCGTCAGTTGCGCCCCGGCCTCGCGCAGAAACGTCTCCATGTCCGCCGCGCCGCCGGCCTTGTGCAGTTCCTGATTCGCGCGCAGGCTCTGGCTGCGGATGCGATCTTCCTGGCGGACCTCGCTCTTGCCGAACAGCTCGCGCAGGCGGTAGCCCAGTTGGTACACCGCCGCGGCGTCCTGCTTGGGAAAGAGGATGCACTCCAGGCCCGGATGCGCCCGCCCCACCTCTTCCAGTTCCATCGGGCTGTCGTCGATGAACACGGCGCTGCCGGCGCCGATGTTCCAGGCCTGCAAAATGCGGGCAACGGCCTCGGACTTGGGTCCCCAGCCGGCTTCCACGGGGAACAGGTCCGCTGGCCCGATCACCAGGTCCGGCCGGGCCAGCGCCTCGTTCACGATGGCGGGCGAGTTCTTTGACGCCACGCCCACCAGCACGCCGCTACGGGCGAGAGACTGCAGAATCTGCTGGTAGTAGCCGTGCGCCGCCGCGTGGTGTTCCTGGTCCCAGGCGATGGCCGCAACACCGTCGTCGCCGAGAATGCCGCGCCACAATGTGTCGTCGAGATCGGTGATCAGCCCTTTTTTCGGCTCCGGCGGGGCCGCCAGTTGCGCCAGCAGGCCGCCTAACGCGTCGGCGTGGGCCATTTGATAAGGGAAGCCGCTGGCCAGCTCCGCCTTGACGTCGTGCCGCTCCGCCGGCGGCGATATGCGGTCCAGTTCGCGCGGATTGAGGATCGTGACGCCCGCCACGGCGCCGAGTTCCGCGCTGAAATGAGCCAGGCTCACGGCCAGCGCGGCTTCCAGCGGGCTCTGTTGCCGGCTGGGTTGAAACGACACCGGCGCCAGCGGCAGGCCGGGCAGGCTCACCACCACCGGCGACTGGGCCGCAATGACGGTGGCCAGCTCGCCAATCAGTGCCAAACGGCGCCCCGCCTCGGCCGCCATCTCCGGCAGCGTCTCGGGCGGCCATCCAGCCAACTGGCGGATGCCCAGACGCGGGTCCAGGTCGGGCCATTCCAGCGCGATCACTACCGCGTCGCCCGGCTCCGCCAGCGCCTGGCGCAAGGTCCCGGCGATGTCGCCATACAGGCCGGTGCGCACCTCCACACGGCGTTGCGCCAGCGCCAGCGTCAGGTGTGCCTGGAGGAAGGTAAGAAGGTGTAAAGGCGTGTAACTACAGGCCAATACGAGATGAAAGGTGCGCCCAGCGGTGTTCGGTTTTTTCAGGATGCCCAATGCTTCGATCAGTTTCATCCTGTGAACGTTCCCTGCGGACTCCCCTATCGGTTCAGTATACTAGAGTCTCCCCCTCACCCATGGCGTCAGTGCGGCCTGTCCGTGAATCAGAGATCGACGAGATTTGTGCGTTTCTGTCTACCCACATGGACCCGGCAGTCAGCCGCGAGACCTTCCGCAATCTGTTCACCTATCCCTGGATGACGGACCGTCCAAACCTCGGCTTCGTCCTGGAACATGAGGGGCGGATTGTCGGTTTTCTCAGCGCCATCTACGCCGATCGCGAGATTGCCGGCCGCACCGAACGGTTCTGCAACCTCTCCAGCTGGTTCGTCCTGCCCGAATTCCGCAGCAGCAGCCTCTCCCTCCTGAGCGCCGTGCATCGGGTGGGCGATCTCGTGTTCACCAATCTCACCGCCCGGCCGGCCGTCCAGAAGATCAGCCTTGCCATGCGCTACCAGTTGCTGGATACCTATAAGCTCTTCGGTTTTCCGGGCGCGCAGTTCTGGACCCTGTTTCGCCTGCCCTGGCCGAGCCTGCTCTTTCAGCCCGAGCAGATTGCGCCGCTGCTGGAACCCGCGCACCGGCAGTTTCTCCAGGACCATCTCCATACGGCGTGCCGCCATCTGCTGCTGCGTCGCGGCGATCGCTACTGCTATCTCGTCTGGAAACGGCGCGTGAAATCGTCCGTGCCCTTCTGCGAAATTCTGTTCGTCTCCAATCCGGAGCTTCTGCGGGCGCATTTCGAACTGGTGAAGCTCGTCATCTGCGCCAGGGGCGCCGCACCGGCAGTGGCCATCGACGAACGCCTGCTCGGCGCACGGTTGCCGTTGCTCTATCCTTACCGTCGCGTGACGCTGTTCAAAGCCAGCCGGGCCGGCCGGATGGATGTTGATAACCTGTATTCAGAACTGGCCCTGCTGTGACGCCGCGCATTCGCGGCACCGGCGACAAAGTCCGATAAAGAGATCTATCTATGCTTGGAACTGGTCTAGGGGTATTTTTCCCGCTCATAGTTTATTTGCTGGCGATCATCGGCAGCCTCGTGTCGCTTATGCGCCCCATTGTCGGAGTCATGGTCCTGGCCCTCATCCTCCCTCTCCAGAGCGGGCGCTACCGGTTGCTGGAATATCCCCTGGGCAGCCGCGTCGTACTACTGCTATTGCTGTGTTCCGCGATCGGTGTCCTGTTAAGCCGCGACTCCTCAATCTTCCCGCCAAAGCCCATGCGCATCATCGTGGTTGCGCTTTGCATCGTCACCTATTTGTCTATTTGGGTCGGCCCGGTGCTCTTATCCTCCGTGCCCTGGCCCATCCAGACCACCACCCTGTCCGGCCACGCCACCCCCTTCGGCAACTGGTTCATCTACATGCACCTGCCGGCCCTATTCGTACTGGTCTGCGCCACAGTGAAGGACAAGCGCCAGATGCATATTCTGCTGCTGGTGATGATGATCGGCTTTCTTTGGAATATGAAGTCCTTCTACCTCAACACGGGCCATCGTGGTGACGACGTGTACATGGAAACGCTGCGTGGAGGCGTCGGATCTGACTTTGGCGGTCCCAACGGGCGAGCCGCCTTCGCCATGCAATGCACGGTCTTTCTGTTGGCCATCTTCGGTAGCATCTCCTCCTGGAAAGTCCGCATAATTGTGTCGTTTCTGATGTTCGCCGGCTCTTATGCGGTTCTCTTCTCCTATTCGCGCGGCGCGTGGCTCGGCTTTCTGTTTGGGGCTCTCTACCTGGCTATATTCCGCATGCGCTGGCTGCTGGTCGTCGGCTTGTTGCTGGCGCCCTTTGTCGGCATACTCCTGCCCACTTCCGTCATTCAACGCGCGACCATGACATACGACGATGGCCAGTTGGACTACTCCAGCGGCGATCGTATCGAGATCTGGAAGCACGCTCTCAAAACCACGGCGACCGACCCGATTCTCGGCGTTGGCTTCGATTGCTACCGGTATTACCGTTCAGGCGAGGAACTGCTCGATACGCACAATATGTACGTCAAGGCGCTAGTGGAAACCGGCGTCATTGGCCTGAGCTGCCTCATCATACTGTTCGTGTCGGCCTTCCGGTTGGGGCACCGTCTTGCCAGCACGGCCAAGGATCCCTTCTTCAAGGCCCTGGGGGCAGGGTTTGCCGCCTACATGGTTTCCGTGATAGTCACCAATATTTTCGGTGACCGCTGGACCTACCTCGATCTCAGCGCGTATACCTGGATTCTCCTCGGGCTCGTGGTGCAGGCCACACTCTGGACCAATGCCACGCCCGTTGCGGCTCCGGTGGTGAACGTGGCGACGCCAATACCGTTGGGTACTGGCGTCGCCCGCCCGGCCTAGCGCACGACAACCGCCTGGGGCTCACTCTGTTGCAGGGTCGCCCCGTTGCCGTCCAGCCGCCTCCATCGATACCAGACAGCCGCGTTCGCGGGCAGCGCCGCGCTCGCTAGCGCGCAGCCCGACGCGCAGCTCGAGGCAATGCCCGGCACCCAGGTGTTCCCGTCGGCCGAAGTATCCAAAGCCGCCGAGGTTGCGCCGGCCGCCGAGGCCAGCTTCAGGCCCAACGTGCCGGTCCCGGATGAGGACGCCAGCGTCACCAGCGTCCCCGTCACGACATCACTCTCGCACTGCACCTTGTACCAGTAGTTGGTGGCCGGGCTCAGCGACCTGGCCATTACGCTCCGCCAGCGGTTGCCACTGGGCGAATTCATCGTCTCTACCGGTGTGGTCAGGCCCGCGTCGCTATACGCCCACGCCGTGCAATGGTCGCCAGCCTCGGGCGCACGCCAACGCAACACCATCCCGGTGGATCCGGCCTCCACCGTGCTTGTCCCGGCATAGTAGCCCCGGTTCCACAACTCCGCGGGCGTTGACGCACTGGCCCGGCCGCGCCCCTGGTAGTCCAGCGCTGGATTGCCGCCCGCCAGCTTCGAGCCGGCCTGCTGCGTATCCAGCGCGGTCTGGTCCGCCGCGCACGAGCCCCCTGCGTCCGTCCCTCCATGCGCAATGGTCAGCGCGCAGAACGCGCGGTCAGCCTGTGACGACCAATACCAGTTGTTCGTGCTCGGCGCATTTGTCGTGTACGCCGAAACCTGGAACGCCGGCACGCCCACGCCGCCCGTATGGACCACTTTCTCGAAGTAGGAGTCCGGATACATCGGGTATTGGGAGAACGAGATCGGGGCCGGATCGCTCATCGCATTCTTGATCGTTGCCCAGCGGAACGGCACACCGCCCGCCTCTCCGCTACTGACGCTGTCGACGTAGTAGGTGTTGCCCTTGACCAAGGGGTGGACCGGAGTCGCGCCATCGTCCGTCATCAGTGTCACCGTGTCGCCCGCGGCCAGCAGACTGTTCCCGAGTGAGACCCTGGTGCTCGTGAAGCCGGGCGTGTAGAGCCAATAGTAGGGCTGGCTGCAGAGCCCCGTGGGAGTTATGGCTGCGCCGCCGGGTGTCTCCGAAACCTGAATCGTTTTCGTCTCGGCGTCCGCCGCAACTATGTAATAGGGCGTGTCTTTCTCCAGCCCGGCCGGCAGTTTACAGGACTCCCGGAAGTACACGCGCGTCCCTACTCTCAGCGTCCCGGCATCATCGAAGTACTCGACGGCCATGTTGGGAGAGGCTTCGGCCATCACCACCCTCGGCAGGGCAGTCAGAAACATCGTGTGCGTGACCGCCTGGGTCCCGTCGAACGAAGCAGCCACGCTGTTGTCTATCTTCCATGTGGCGGAGGGGGTTGGCCCGCTGTAGCGGTCACCCAGGTTCACGGCGCTGCCATTGCGGGAGAGCGCGGAGAGATGGTTCACGCTCTGAACGTAGGGCTGCAGGCTCATCCTACCGGCGTAGCTGGTCCGCTCGTCGGTCACGACGGCTGTATGCAGCCCGCTGCCCGCGGACGAGAAGGTGACCGGCGTGCCGCCTCGAGTGGCGGATAGCTGAACCGTCGCGCCCAGGCGGTAGACCAGCCAGTAGTCCACGTTGGCCGTGAGCTCCGGCGGCAGCGTGCCCGTGGTCGTGAACCGGATGCGGTCCTGCGCGTACACCGCCGCCGCCAGCCCGGCCGCAGTCACGTTCGTGCTGGCCGGGGTGAAGGTGACCGGCACGGGATCCAGTGTTTGAAAGGCGTGCTGCGTCAGGTCGTAGGCGTCCGGACAGGTGAACCGGGAGCCGTCCATGTTCTTGATGGCGAATGTGTTCGCATGGCCGGTCCCTTGATAGATGCGCTTCACCAACTTGCCTCCGTTGATGCCGGTGCAACCCGGAACCCCGGCAAAGGTCACCGGCAGATCGACGGCGATGCCCAGGCCCGAGTCCGTGCGGCTTAACACCACCACGGCGTCGTTCGTCAGTGGGTCGTTGAACGCGTACCGCACCGTTCTATAGTTGACGGGCGACGGCCATTCGTAGCCGCTGGCCGCGCCCTGGTTCAGGAAAGTCATGCCGGTGAGCCCGGCTGCTTCCGTCTCGAACGAACCCAGGATCAGTGCTCGGTCCAAGCTGGAGGAATGCCCCAGCCGGAGGCCCGCATTGCCTCCGCGAATCTCCACATCGCGCCCCAGAAACGCCGTCCCCTTCAGGTCGGCGGAATCGGTCGCGGCCGTGCCCCACAGGGCCCAGCCTTCGTTGTTCCTCCGGGTCCAGGGAGCATGCAGCTTGACCCTCTCCATCAGGACGCGAGTCGATGCCTCCATGCCAATCACGGAACTCGAGCTCATATTGCGCTTGGTGAAGACCGAATCCTGGACCCTCAGATCCACGCATCCGTTGGGAGACTCGCTGGTTGTCGTGGGTGCCGTATGGACTAGATCCCAGTAAGGTGTCTGGCCGTTTGTCGATGACACCGGCCAGGGGATGGATCCGGCGCTCGGCGTGACGCCGCCGCAGACCAGGCCGGCATTCTGCCCGCCGGACTTTCGCCCCCAGCCCGACAGGGTCACCTGGGAGCCATAGATGGCGCAGCGGGTGCACTTCTGGAAGTTAAACCCACCCGGGCTGTGGATCCGCACTGACCGGAATTCCATGCCATCGGTGTCGCCCTGTCCCCACACGATGGGTGCGGGGAAGTTCTCAAACCGGATCCCGGAGACATGAATGTATCCGGCCTTTGTGTCCCCCGACCACGGCGGGGTGTCGCCCTGGGCCGCCAGGGAGGAATGGAACCAGCCCTGGTCCGCCGTCCAGGAACTGCCGTCCACAATCACGACTTCGCCCGCATAGGACCGGATCGTGCAGGGACTCGCTTCACTGCACTTCGAGGCCGGCTGATAGAGCCCATCCAGCGTGTTGTTGGCATACCGCCCACGCCGCAACACAATGGACGCGCCATTGTTCGCCGTCACCGCCGCATAGGCCGCACTGACGGTCTTGAACGGCGCCGTCCATGCGCCCGTGCCCGTGGCATCACTCCCGTCGTTTGCAACGAAACAGGTGTTCGGCCAGGCTTCGCCCTTGTCGTCAGTAGACGTCGGACAGCCGTTCAGGGCTACCGGCGCCTTGGCCAGGTCGAGCAGGTAGACCTTCTGCGCGCCGCATTGCTGGAGCCACGACCCGGAGAACAACAGCTTGGTGAAGTCCCGGTTGACCGTCGTGTGCGCCTCCTGCCAGTAGTCGCCGCTGGCCGTGCAGGACGGCGTATCGACGTGGTAGCGAGACGAGAAGTCGCGAGAGACGCGGCGGAACACGGCTTTCCTGTCGGGGACCGTGTTCGGCTGGGAAGTATCGATGTAGAAGGCCAGGTTTTCCGCCTTGCCCCAGCCGGAGCCTTCCCCATTCAATGCTCCTCCGTCCGTGATGGTCGAAACGAGGAACCAGCCCCCATGCGCCGGATCCTGGGCGCCGCGCCCTGACACGTGGCTCGTCATCCCGCCCGGCGTGCCGGTGCCCCACTTACAGCCGAAAAAGGGATCGGATGTCTGTTGGACATAGAGGGCCGTGCACGGGATCTGCCACGCCTTGACGTACGAATTCTTCCAATCGTAGGGCGGAGGATGCACGTCGGCGAATGCCGTGGCCGAAATCCGGTTGCCTGGATAGTTATCCGTGGCCGTGCGCTTGTGGCCGTTGAACGTCGATACGGCCACTTCCCGCCCGGCCGCATCGTACCCAACGTCCAAGTGCCCGCTTGGGTAGGTGAACACCATCCCCCGGCTCTCCAGCGTCGTGCGGTCAAACGCCTCAGCTCCTGAGCAGGTCGCCCAGACATCCTCGCTCAGCGTCCTGTAGCTCCAGGACACCATGACGTACAGCCCGGATGGACTCATTGTCATGATGTCGATTGTGCGCGGGACCCCACAGATGGCCACCACATCACGCTTCGACGTGACGCGATTGAGGGTCTTGTCGTAGACGATCAACCTTTTATAGGACGACCCGTCAGAGCAGAAGAACGGCCAGTATCTCTGGTCGGCGGATGGGTTGCCCGCTCCGCCATTCTGGATGGTGGTGGTCCCGCTTGGGCAGTCTCCATCCGTGTCGTTGATCGTGAAGGTGTAAACGGCGGTCAACGCGCCAGTGGCCACGTTCAGCGACGTGAAGGTCTTGGTGGTGTCGGCGTAGGAAGCGCGTTGAAAGTAGATCACATCCGGGTCTGTCTTGTCCCACGTCTCGCTGCCGTTCGTCCCGGTCAACGCCGCGTACTGCGTACCGCTGAGAAACTTCTCGAAGGAGAGCGGATTGGTCCGGTAGAACGCTGCCGTATTGAGCAGCGTTCGGGCGATGACCATGAACCTGGACCCATCCGCATTAAATGACTGGCGGGCAGAGTATGAGACCACGCTGGAGGCGTACTCGCACGCCTGCGCCTGGGTGATCTCGACCCATGGCGGCTGCGTCGGAAGCGTGGTGAACGTGATGCTCGCGCCAGAGGCTATCCCTGAGCCGGTGACATTGGCTGAGAGAGTGACGGAGGTCGCATCGAACGACGTGACGGTCGTGTTCGCGGGAATGTTCGTCCCCGTGACCGTGTAGCCGAAATCGCTTCGGAATCCGCCGATGTAGTTGGCCGGTATGGCGGTGGTGGCGAAGTGCAGCACGTTGTTTCCGGCCGCGGTGGCCGCATTCGTGGCCTTGGACTGCGTGTACGGCATTCCGCGCACGGATGCTGGGACATAGTAGTAGCGCCCGCCGTAGGCCATCGGGAACTCTACAGGTCCTGTGAGCCCGCTGGTCCACGCCCTCACAGGGCAATTGGAGGGCAGGCTTGGCAGCCGGGTGATGTTCACAGACCCGGCCCCATTGGGATGGTAGGTGTCAACGTACGATGCCCCCGGCAGCGGTATCTGGGGAATCGCCATCGGGTGCAGGTTGTCCGTGCTGGTACTGAGCCCGGACAGTTGGGCTGGAACGGTTTGCCCCATGCTCAGGGCGCAAAGGAAGATAAGTGCGAATCTCATTGGGCGAATACTCCAAATTTTCTCGTTGGTTCGACACCGCCAACGTGGGTGCCATCGTGCCCTGCCGTCCATGTGGCCGGATTGCGGGTGCGCCAACCGGCGCGGACCCAGTTGTACATGTCGGCCAGGTCATAGAAGCGCGGGTCGCAGAATGCCGTGCCATTGGCGCGGTACTGGTAGCAGGCCTTGTACTTCGCGGCCAGGCCATCGAGCGTGGTTACCGAGGCGTCCCACCGCTGGGCGTAGGTCAAGGGCGTTCTTGTCACCTCGACAAATAGAGGGTCACCGGATTGATCGTTTGCACCGGGCGCCGCGCTGTACTCCGCGAACGTTCCGAGCTTGGTGAAGTACTTCAAGCTGGACGTAATGTTGTGCGTCCAGTTGTAGTCGACATTGGCGAAGGCCCCATCCGCCACGGATGTGGCGCTCGTCCATTTCACGATCTGGCCGATTCCGCCGGCTGTCCGGTGGGCAATGTTGTCCCGGACGGACGCGAACACGCCCGGATATCCGCTATTGCCTTCCAATGTCACGGCCAGTTGGCTCGTTGCGGTGAAGTCACCGACGAACCATGTATTTTTGTTGAAGGTGACAGCCGGACAATTTGCCCCGGTGCAACTGGATGAGCCGTTTATATCGGCTACGGTGCCGACATCGCCCCCGCTTGGCCTGCGGAGGACTACGCCGTTCTTGATGATGAGGGTCCGGTTGCCACCCTGGGTAGCCGCTGGGATCAGCATGTTGTCATCCCCGGCGTCACCGTCCAGGCTGTTCCAGGCGATCCATCCGTCAATTGTCGAATCCTCCGGCATGATCGTGGCGTTATGGCCGTTGGAGTTGTCCGACATGACGATCATCAGGCGCGAGTTGGCGCCGCCAGGAGGCCGGTTCCCGGATGCTTGCGTCATATCCCGGCCCTCATACCAGTTGAGGTCGGACCTGCCGGACGCGCCCACAACACACCGGCCGCCACAGACAAAGGCCGGGATGGAAGACGCGCTAGCCGAGCTACGGAAGTAGTTGCCGCTAAACTGGAATCCAAGATCCGGCCATAACGTCACCGCATGCGCGGTCACGTTGACACCGGCTCCTTCCACGAAAACGTTCTCCATCCGCCGACGCCCGTTGGTGGCAATGTTGGTGTTGATGGCATTGCCGATGCCGATGCCAATGGCCCTTGCCGCTGTCGGATTCGTGATGGTGACGTTATAGAAGTCGAAGGTGCACGAGCCGAGTATGTTCTGAAGTGAGATCTCGGCGGAACTGTCCACCGTGGCATTGCGCAGGGTAAAACCCCTTACAACGCTGGTGGAACAGTTGAACGGGTAGATGACCACCCACTTCCCCGCCCCACCCGTGACGCCCCAATTCCTGACGTCTACGTACTCAAGGAACAGATTCCCATCGGTCCCAGCCCCGTTGTAGGAGTCGAAACCGCCGGCGTTGCCGCTGCCCGCCGCCACATTGATCGTGATGCGGCTGCCGGCCGTCCCAATGGCGTTGAGATAAGCGGAAGTCTGCGCCGCCGCGCCTGTGAAACGCCACTTGTAGTTGGCCGTGGAGGGCGTGGCCGCCTGGCTCGAATCGTGCGTGATCGTCGCACCGGGCGAGAGGGTCCAGGTGGAGGCGCATTGCAGGATGGGCCCCCGGAAGATCAGCGTGCCGCTCACGACGAGCACGCCCGTCCCGGTTCCGGACGCGCACTGGATGGCATACGAGGAGCCGTCTGACGCCGGTGACGTGCCCACGGTAACGGTCGTTCCGCCGCGGATCGTGATGGTGTGCCCGTTGCCAATGGTCGCCGTGTCGCCGTTACCGGGGATCACGCCGCCCGTCCAGGTGGCGGGGTTGTCCCATGCGCCGCTCTGGGCGGAGGGAATCGCCGCTGCCTGAACGGACAGGGCGCAGCAGAGCAGAATGAGGATTCTCATTGCACCGTCACCGTCACCTTCGCCAGCTCAGGCATGTACGTCCCGTGGGTAAACGTATCATTCACATGGGCGTTATCTCGAAACACCGTGAAGTAGATACGCTTCCCGCCCGCATTGGCGGGCGCGATCGTGAGGCTGGATTTCTTCATGGCGCCAGGCGCGGCAGTCACCGCCGCGGCCGCCGCCGTGACGCCGGTGCCGTTCAGGTCCGGATCGTCCGTCGCCGTGCCGTCCGCCCCCACAATCAGATACCGCACCTGCCACACCACGTCACCGCCCGCGGCCAGCGCCCTCCAGGCCAGGCTAAACGTCACATTTGAAACGGAGGCCGGCAGATCCAGGCTCTGCTGCATCGCCTGCGTCGACGAGTTCGAGAACTTCGCCACCCCGTAGATCACCCCATTCGCTCCAATCACGCAATCCGGAACCGGGGCATTCGCACTGCCCACGTTCCACGCCAGCGACCCCGCGGCCGATTGGCAGACGGCAGCCGGAAAATCCCGCTGCAGGCCGCCGGTCCCGCCGCCGCCGCCCGTGGCCGATATCGTGATATCGTCCGTGTTTTCAGTGATCGCCACGTTGGCGCCGGCCACCAGCCGCCGCGCCGTGACATTCGTCCCGTCTTTCAGTACACGCGCGCCGGCGGCTCCGGAATTGGCCGCGACCGTAGTAACCCCCACGGTCGAAATCACCCCCGCGGCCAGGCTGATCCCGGTGCCGGCCGTGAAGGCGGCCCGCGCCCGGGCGTCCGTGTAGTACAGGTTGCCCGCCTCGGTCACCTGGCCGGTATTGAAATCGCCGGCCTGCGCCACCACCGCGCCCGTGCGCCCAAAAACCGAGCTCACGGCGCCCCCGCCGCCGTTTCCGGCAGTGCCGCCCCCTGCCTGGATCCAGCAGCCCGGCGACGCCGCATACACCAGATGAACCATCGCTTTCGCCGCAAGTACCAGATTCGCGCCGCCGGCCAGGCAGAGATTCGAGCCCGGGAGCTTGGAGCTGTCCTGCAGAGTTACGTCGTACTGCCCGGCATTCCACACATAGGCGTGCTGCCCATCGTCGCCGCTGGCGATTGTCGGGGTCGCCACCATGGTGAGTGCCGCCGCCGTGCGGATGGGCCGCACCGTCACGGTGCTGACGTCGATCCCATCACTCGCAATCAGCGTCTGCGTCGAGCCCGGCGCCGTCGTGAACTTGCCGGCAAACGCGTTGTCGCCCAGAAAGGCGTTGTCCAAGCCCAGGTAGGGCAGGACGGTTGAATCCACGCTCCAGACGGAGGCGGTTCCGTTCTGCATTTGCGCCAGGCCCGACCCCGCCGACATCTCGCCCGGCGTCCCTTGTTCCTGCCAGGTGTCCGTAGCCGTGCAGCCATACAGGTTGCGGCCGCCCACGGCGGTGGTCAAGAACAGCAATTGGCCGGGCACACATTGCGCCGGAAGTTCCGTCCTGGTTTCCACGGTCAGCGTCAGGCTCACTTGGGACAGGTTGGATTGTCCCTTCAAATCAACCCGTGTCTGCGACCGCAACGCCCCGCAGACCACGAGCATTGCAGTGAATAGAGTAGTTTTCATGCCGTACGTACTACACGCACGAGTTGAAAATACGCTTGCACTTCAGCGGATCTTATTGCAAACAAGCCATATAAAAATATGGATTTACTGTGACTCGCTTGCGGGGATCAGCCAAAAATGACTTGACGTTTTAGTCTGAATTGAGGGGAGCGGGGCGGAAAGTGCGGTTTACTCCTGCGCGCCGCCGCCAGCGTCCGGCGCCGCCTTCGGTGTCTTTTTGCGGTAGAACCCCCGGATCACCCGGCTCTCCGGCGGCATCACCACGGCTCCATCCGGCACATCCGTCATCACCACCGCGTTGGCGCCAATCCGTACGTTATCGCCAATGCGAATTCCGCCCAGCACTTTCGCCCCGGACCCCACATACACGTTGTCGCCCAGGGTCGGCCAGCCGGAATCCTTCCCGTCCGCCCGCGCAATCAACTGCGCACCCTGCACGATCACGCAGTTTCTGCCCAGGCGGCCATGGATGATCACGCCGCCGAAGTTGTGCACGATCAGCCCGGGTCCAATCTCGGAGTAGATCGAGATCCGGATGCCGCTCAGCGCCTCAGAGATCTTGTAGAGGAAGAAATACACCACCAGCAGCGCTTTGCGCGCCGGCCGGAATCGCAACCGGTCAACCCACTTGCCAAACCGGAAGATGCCCACCGCCCAGACCGACATCTCGAAAAACGCGACGATACAGGTGCGTAAGGTCAGGGGAGGAGGGAACTTCTGCTCTACATCCTGGCGAAACGTGGAAAACATGGCGGAATGCCTATCGTAGCATCGCCGGCCGAAGGCATCGCCGGACGCGGTCCGCTTGCTACCATGGATGCTCGTGGCCCCCAAAGAACGCCCCATCTACCGGGGTAACATCCGTGAACTCGATGGTTTGCGCGGAATCGCCATCTTCATCGTCCTGGTTCATCACTTCTGGCCAGGCGGCGATTCGCCCCTCGGACGCTTCGGCGAAATCGCCCACCTCGGCTGGATGGGCGTCGATCTGTTTTTCGTCATCAGCGGCTTTCTGATCTGCGGGATTCTCCTCGATACCGCCCAGGACCCGCATTACTACCGCAACTTCTACGCCCGCCGCAGCCTGCGCATCTTCCCGCCATACTATATTCTCCTGATATTCGCCTTCACCCTCGTTCCCGCGGCCCAGGTCGGCGTCAGCTATTTCGACACCGATTTTATCCGTGCCTCCGGCAATCCGCTCTGGTACTTCCTGTATGCCGGCAACATTCGCGAAGCCCTCACCAACCAATCGGCCTACATCCTGGCGCCGCTGTGGTCGCTCGCCATTGAGGAGCAGTTTTACATCAGTTTCCCGTTCCTCGTCGCCTCGCTACGCCGTGAGAATCTCTGGAAGGCGCTCTGCGCGCTCGTGATCTTCGCCCCCCTGTTCCGCATCCTGTCGGTCTGGCTCATGCCTTCGCTGACGCGCATGCCCTATGTGGCCACGCTGGCGCGCATTGACGTCATCAGCATCGGCTGCCTGCTGGCCGTCGCCTTCCGCACCGGCCGCATTCGCACAAACGCCCGCTGGCCGCTCATTCTCGCCCTTGTGCTGCTGGCCGCCACGGCCGCCTGCTTCCAGCTCGGCTGGCTCGATCGCCGCACCGTCGAGTGCAAGACCCTCGGCTACTCGCTGACAGCCTTTCTGTTCGGCGCCATCGTGCTGGCCACCATCCTCAGCAATGGTTCCCGCGGCACGGCGTTCCTGCGCTGGGGCCCGCTCACTTATCTCGGCAAGATCTGTTACGGAACCTACCTGCTGCACCTGCCAGCCGAGGTTGTCCTGACCAAGGCGCTGGAGTGGGCCGGCTTCGACACGCTGTCCGATCCGCCGTGGTTCATGCCCCTCAAAATCGTCACCGCCATCGTCGCGGCTTCCCTGTCCTGGTGGCTCTTTGAGAGCCGCATCCTGCGCCTGAAAGACCGCTTTACGTCTCGGTCACATCCGCAACAGGCAACCGAGGCGGCGATTGCGCCTTAGCTTTTGCCGCCGCGCCCAGCTTCTCCTTCAGCCGTAGGAACGGCCGCTCCACGATGTAGTAGGACGAGATGGCCAGCACCACGGCAAACCCCAGGTTCACGGGGAACGCGGCCGTCCAGGACGTCGAATGGCGATTCAACACCAGTTGCTGCCACAGGTAAAGCGAGTAGCTCAGCACGCCCATGAAGCGCAGCGGCGCCAGGTTCAGCACCTTGCCGGCGGGCGTTTCCGGGTAGCGCACCATGCGCTCAATGATCAGCAGAATGCAGAGGTTCATTAAGGTCTGCCCCGCGAACATCTGCACCCGCGGCTTGTCGATAAACTGCAGCACCCCCAGCACCACCGGCGCGGCCCAGAACCATGCCGAGCGCAGAACCTGCTGATACTTCTCCCAGGCGCCCAGCGCGTTATAGATGCCCGCCAGCAGGCACCCGCTCGCCAGGGCGTCCGCCACGGCCTCGAACTGCTGCCCGTAGGTGGGCCGCACACTCTCGAAGAGCTGCCACGTGCCTATGCGGATCAGCGGCGCCAGCAGGATCACGCTGGCCGCCACCTTCATGGCGCGGCCCGGTCCGGCCAGCAGGAATACGGCCGGCCACACCAGGTAGAACTGCTCCTCCACCGCCAGCGACCACAGATGCGCCAGCGGCCACCCGTGTGGATGGTGATAGTTCATCGAGTAGGTGAAGGCGTGCAGCAAATCGCCATCCAGAACGGCAACCCAGCCCGCCCAGACCAGCACCAATACCACTCCGATATACACGTAGAACGCCGGGAAGATCCGGAATATGCGCCGCAGGTAGAACTGTTTCAAGGAGATGCGCCCGGTTTTGTCCCATTCCTTCAGCAGCAGCGAAGTGATCAGGAAACCGGAGATCACAAAGAAAACCCGCACACCCATGTTCGCCAGCGAAGCGGGCGGATGAATCCAGGCTGGAAAGTTCTGTGTGCCCGCCAGATGCCCCAGCAGCACCAGGGCGATGGAAATCGCCCTCAACCCGTCCAGGGAAGGGATCCGCGACGGAAGGATGGGGCTCAGCTTTCCTCCGGCTGGTCCCGCAATACGATCAAACATCAGGGCCCCTTCTAATCAGTCGTTCTGTTGCGGGGCGGCCAACCCGGCGCGCCCGCACGCGTCCCATCAGTATGAAGCACATACCCGCCCAGGGGAAACCGGGCGGCCGCGGTTCCGGCGCCACCCGGTGCTAAAATAGGTCGGTTATCATCGGCCGGATACGCCTCCCGTGGCCAACCGGCGCCACCACACATGAGCCTTCGAAACAGCATCGTTAAATTGGTCCAGGACACGTTGTGCAGGGGAAAAGAGCTACCAGTCGGGGATTCCGAATCCCTGCTTGATGCCGGAGTCATCGACTCCCTGGGCATGTTGGAACTGGTCAAGGCGATCGACAAACACTTCCACATCACCGTTGAGGATGAAGAGTTGTCCCCCGACAACCTCGATTCCATCGACGCCCTCACTGCCTACCTGAAGAGCAAGGGCGTTAACGAGTGACCGCCGCGGAGTCACTCCCGCCTTCCAATCTGGCGTCCCTCGTGTTGGCTCATCCGCCCGCCTGGGCGGAACGCACCGCGCTCCGGCAACTCGAAAGCTCACTCACTTACGCCGGACTGCGCCAGTGTGTCCTGGCCTGCGCCGCGCATCTATCCGCCGCGGGAGTGCGCCCCGGCAGCCGCGTCGTCCTGCTGATCGAGAACTCCTTCGACTACGTCATCGCGCTGTTCGCCATCCTCGCCCTGGGCGCAACCGCCATCCCTTTGAATCCGGATAACTCGGCCGCCGCCGTCTCTGCCGTGCTGGCAGACTGCGCCGGACTCGGCTGCATCCTGCGCGAGCGCACCCGGGCCAAAGTGGATCCGGCCTCCACGCTGCCCTGCCTCCTGGTGCTGGAAAACGCCTTTGAGGATAACCGCAGGCGCTGGTACAGTTCCGCCGCCGCCAGCCCGGAGGAGACACAGCCGGACGCCCTGGCCCTGCTGCTCTACACTTCCGGCACCACCGGCCGGCCCAAGGGCGTCATGCTCACGCACGCCAACCTGCTGGCCAATACGGCCTCCATCGTGGAGTACATGCAGATGACCGCCGCGGACAGCACCGTAACCGTGCTGCCCTTCTTCCACTCCTTCGGCAACTCCATTCTGCTCACCCACCTGGCCACCGGCGCCTGCGTTTACATCGAGAACCGCTTCACCTATCCCGCCAAGGTGGTGGAGGTCCTGCAGCAGGTCCGCCCAACCGGCTTTTCCGGCGTGCCCGCCACGTTCTACATCCTGCTGCACAGGACGAACTTCCTCCAGCACGACTGGGGCTTCCTGCGCTACATCAACCAAGCCGGCGGAGGCATGCGCGTGGAAACCATCCAGCGGCTGCGCCAGGTGATGCCTTCCACCAGCATCGTGATCATGTACGGCCAGACCGAGGCCTCCGCCCGCCTCTCCTACCTCGCGCCGGAGTTGCTGGAAACCCGCCTCGGCTCCATCGGACAGGCGATTCCCGGCGTGGAGCTCCGCGTCGTCGGCGCCGGCGGCCAGGAAACCGCCCCCGGGGAAGTGGGCGAGCTCACCGCCCGCGGCGCCAATATCATGGCCGGCTATTGGAACGATCCGGCCGGCACGGCCGAGGTTCTGCGCAACGGCTGGCTGCACACCGGCGACATGGCGCGGCGCGACGAGGACGGCTTCCTCTACATCGTCAGCCGCAAATCCGACTTCATCAAATCGTCCTCCTACCGCATCAGCCCCGGCGAGATCGAAGACGTCATCGCCGAAATGGGCGGCATCGAGGACGTGGCCGCCATCGGCGTGCCCGATACCCTGTTCGGCGAGACCATTGCCGTCTGCGTCGTCTGCCCGGCGGAGCGTTTCAGCGCCGAGGCCATCCGCGCCCACTGCCAGAGCCGCCTGCCTCTCTACAAAATCCCCCGCTACATTCTTCACGTGCCGGAGATCCCCAGAACCGCCTCCGGCAAGAAGAAATACTATCTCCTGCGAGAACAGTATCAGGGGCTTGAAGCCAGCTCCTCATGAGCAATCTCAAGTCCCTGTTAAAGCAGTCGTCTCACTACCTGACAGGGCGCGGCCTCGCCATTCTCATCGGGTTTGTCTCGTTCCCTGTTTACGCCCGGCTCTTCTCGGTAGCCGATTACGGGGTGCTCAACCTGGCGCAGCGCTTCACGCTGGTCGCCCTGGCCGTCGCCAAACTGGGCATGCAGAACGCGATACTGCGGTTTTATGAGGAGTCCTCCGATTCAGAGGACTCCCTCCGCCGGCTTTACTCCACAGCCCTGTTCGGAACTACGTTTGGCGGCCTCGTCTGCTCCCTGGCCTGCGCCCTGTTCTTCGCCCTGCCCACGTCCAACTGGATTCCGCCCAACATCGCCCGCGCTCTGCTGTTTGCCTCCGGCCTCGTTTTCGTACGCGCCGCCGCGTCGCCCATCTTCGGGTTCCTGCGCGTGGAAGGTAAAACCTTTGCCTTCAATGCCCTGGACGTCCTCACGCGGCTGCTCTCGCTGATCATTGGCGTCAGCATGGTGCGCCTGCTCGGCAGCCGGCCGGAGAATCTGCTGCTGGGGCTCATCTTCGCCGAAAGCGCCGTCATCGGCATTGCGCTGGTTTTCTACATCCCGCGCCACCGCCTGGCCATCGCCAGCTTCGATCCGTCTCTCTTTCGCAGCGCCATGGGATTTGCCGCGCCGCTAGCCGCCTCCGAACTCGCGCAAACCCTCCTGGGCTCAGCCGATCGCGCCTTCGTACAGTACTATCTCGGCTCCGAACCCCTCGGCTACTACGCCGCCGCCTGCGCCATCGCCATCATTCTCCAGGAAGCCCTGCAGATCCCCCTGAACCTGGCGCTGGTGCCCATGTACGTCAAACTCTGGCATAGGGAAGGAGCGGAGGCGACCGGCCGTTTTGTCGGCCTCACGTTCGAGGTATTCCTGCTCGCCGCCTGCGCCGTCACCGCCGTCACCTTCGCCGCCGCCCGGGAACTGATCGTTTTTGTGAACTCCGCCAAGTACGCCCCCGCCGCGCCCATGCTCGGCCCGCTGGTGGCAGGCTATATGTTTCTGGCTGCGTCGGTCTTCTTCAGCGCCGGCTTCTGGGTGCAGAAGAAGACCATGCAAATGGCCCGCCTGGTGGCCGTGGCGTTTGGCGTTAAGTGCGTTCTGAACTTCATCATGCTGCCGGGCATGGGCCTGGCCGGAGCCGTCATCCCCAACGCCGTCGGCTTTATCGTGCTGGCGGCCCTCTACGGCTGGTTCTCTCACCGCCTGCTGCCCCTGCGGCTCTCGCCGGTGCGCTGCCTCACCTATGTCGCAGCGGCAGCCGTGGCCGCCTTTGCCGGGCAGATGGTGCAGACGCCCGGCCTGCTGCTTTCCCTGGTGGCTCGCACCGCCACCGTGCTGGGCATCTATTCCGTCCTGGTGGTGCTGTTCGACGCCCGTCTCCGCCAGTGGCTCCGGCAACTCCCCGGATTTCGCTCCGCCTGAGCCGCTAGCCTCTCCCGCCCGGCAGGAGCACCCGCTGATCCCGGAAACGGCGGTCCACCAGCCACAACAGGGCGGCGGCCAGAAGCCCGATGGCCGGGTCGGTGAGGCCGGGCGAGCGGCCCGGCAACCAGCGTTGCGCGATCTCGACGGCGATGAGGGCCAGCGTCGTAATCGCCAGGGAAACCGGGGGGCTGAGCCGCGTGTGCGCAAAGAGCCAGAACATGGCGCCATAGCTCCAGGTCTTCTGCAATAACACGCCGATGGACTCCATCCAGTTGGAACCGAACATATCTTCGAAGGGAATCCAGGAGAAGGCGATGGGCTCGGCCGCCAGCGTGAACGGCCTGAGGCCGGAAAGCACGATCCAGGCCAGCCAGGTCCAGGCCAGCCAGACAGCGGGCCGGCGCCGGCTCTCCGGCAACAGGCAGAAGAACACCGTGGCCAGCAGCGCACCAGCGGCATTGGACCGCGTGAAGGTGTGGCCCGGCGATACCAGGGCCAGCAGGTAGAGCGACGGCAGCAGCAGGGGGAGCAGGCGCCGGGCCAGCCGCGGGCCCGATACCGCGCTCAGCAGGCCGCCGGCGACCAGCCAGGCCATCACACCGGCCAGGAAGTCGAGCCAGTTCCACGGCTGGGGCCGCAACAACACGCGAACGCGGCTGATGATGCCCAGGGGGAAGGCGTGCAGCGGCCAGCCCAGCGCCGATACCCACAGAGCCAACAGCAACAGCGCGGAGGACAGATGGATGGAGGAATGCCGCCGCCACTGGATATGCCGCGACTCCATGACAACCTGAAACACCGCCGCCAGCGCGATGCCCAGGGCCGTACTGGCCGTATTGCACACCACGTCCAGCAGTCCGGGTGAACGGCCCGGCACGTAATGCTGCAGTACTTCCACTGAAAACGATAGGCCCAGGCCGGCCGCCAACGGCAACAGGGTGCGGGCCGTTACCGAACGCCACCCCGCCCAAAGATACCCGGTGAAACCGATAGGGATGTAGATGACGAGATTGACGAAGACATCATGCCGGCTGGATTGCCCTACCGATTCGTTCCAGCTGTGGAGCACGTGAACGGCCGCCGCGATGGGATCCGGGCCGGCCATGAAGCGCCAGGGAAACAGCGATCCAGCCAGAAGCAGAAAGGCGAAAATAGCTAGGAGAACCAGCATGAAGGGCTTGCGGAAGTGACTTCAACACGCCGGTAGGACGGGACCATGGCGCCGGGACCGGCGCTGGCGGGACTGTCCATCTAGAACGTGAAGGGCTCTCCACCGGGCATCCACGCCAGGCCGAAACCGGCGAGCACTTCCCGGCGCCGCGGCTGCGTCGTCACAGCCAGGTAGCGCGCACCCGCCTGCGCGGTGAAATTGAGCGACCCCACCATGCGGATGCTCACCAGCATGCCACCCTGCACGTTCTCAGTCACGCCGAGGGTGCCGATGCGGCCGGAAAGCCGCTGGTAGCTGGTAGCCGCGGTCAAACCGATCCGCGTATTCAGGGGGCGCGAATAAGCAGCCGAGAAAGAGTCCCGTACGCCGGCCATCAGGATGCCGTTGCCCGCATTGAATCCCCGCGCCGCACTCAGCGAGAAATTCCCTTTCGGCAACTCCTGGACAAAGCTGAACTGGAAACTGGGGGTAACGAACCGGGACTTCTGCACTTCCAGCACCGAAACACCGCCCAGCAGGGCGGCCAGGGCCGGATCGATCGCCACCTGTCCGACGAATTCGGAATTCATCATGCCGGCGCCGGCGCTGCCGGAAATGGTTCTTGACGGCGACAGTTGCAGCAGCACGCTGAGCGCCGCGCTCTGGCTGTTGATGCCGCCAAACCGGTTGGGATAGCGGTACGCGCCGTACACGTAATATCCGCCGATCTGAGCCCGGTCGTTGAGCTGGTAGGCAAGCTTGCCCGAGCCCTGGAAGTTGTCCTGCGAAAACTGCTGGCTGCCTCGCCGCACCAGCGCAACACCCCCGGACGCGGTAAAGGCCAACCGCTGCGTGACCAGGTAATTGACGTTGCTCGAGCTGACGGAGAACTTGGTCTGGCTGGCGATCAGTTCGCCATCCACCACCCCATTGCCGGCGAAGTCACCTACGCCCGATGGGTTTGAACCGGAACTGCCGCCGGGGCTTGCGCCACTCGACAATCCGGGCGTGCCCGTCACGCCAAACGCTGAACCATAACCAAAACCGCCATAGGTGATCCCGCCCAGCTGGGACGCGCCCACGGACCATTGCCGGTTCAGCTGTTCTTCGTACAGCAGGGTTCCGGTGTGGCTCTGGGTCCACGTATTGCCCTGCCCCGCAAAAACGCCGTTGCGGTGCGTGCCCGATCCGGAATAACTGCCCGCCAACTTCCGTGTCCGCCAGCTCTTCCACCCGGACAGACCGCCGGAGAGGCTAGGGTAGAACTGGCCCGCAGCCTGTCCTGAGAGCGTGCTGTCCACGTCCCGCCGGTAGAGTCCGTTCACGCTCAGCCAGGGACGAAACCCCTCGGAGGCCGAGACCCCCGCATCCTGGCTCGTGTTGAGCATGGGTGACGATGCTTGCGGTGTGGAGAACTGGGCGTTCGCAGCCAGCATCGTAATGCCAGCCAGCAGGAATATGTTTCGCATGATCGAATCCGCTACCTTCGTACACATCGGGTTTAGAGCCATGACGCCCCAATTCATCATGCCACTTCAGGCCAGTATACGCATCCTGAGCGCGCCGGCTCTCCGCTATGACTGAGCCCGCAGTGTACCCTCATTTCGCACCTTGCTATGCTATGACTCGTGGCGGCCGCCGAGCCCAGAACTTTACATGCCTTTGACAACAACATATACCCCCCCCACTTCCCCAGAGGAGTTGAAGCAGCGTATTTCCTCCAAAGCCGCACGGGTCTGCGTCGTTGGGTTAGGTTATGTCGGCCTGCCCCTGGCCGTTGAATATGCCAAGGCAGGCTTCACCGTAGTTGGCATTGATGTCTCTCAATCAAAGGTAGATAGCCTCAACAAGGGCATCAGCTACATACAGGACGTGCCGGGCGAGGAGGTGCGCGCCCTGGTGGAGGCCGGCCGCCTTTCGGCGACCACGGATTTCGCCGCCATCGCCACGCTCGACACCGTCAACATCGCCGTGCCCACGCCCTTGCGCAAGACGAAAGACCCGGACATGAGCTATGTGGTCTCCGCCGCGCAGGAGGTGGCGCGCCACGCCCATCCGGGCATCCTGGTGATCCTCGAGTCGACCACGTATCCCGGCACCACCGATGAGTTGCTGCTGCCCATCTTTGAAGCCACCGGACTGAAGGTGGGCCAGAACTTCTTCCTGTGCTTCTCACCGGAGCGCGTGGACCCCGGCAACCCGCAATTCCAGACCAGGAACATTCCCAAGGTCGTGGGCGGCATCACGCCCACCTGCACCGAGATCGGCGCCCTGTTCTACAGCCAGGCGCTGGAGCACGTCGTGCCGGTGAGCTCCACACGCGTGGCGGAGATGGTGAAACTGCTCGAAAACACCTTCCGCATGATCAATATCGCGCTGGTGAACGAGTTGGCCATCATGTGCAACCGGATGAACATCGATGTCTGGGAAATCATCGACGCGGCGGCCACCAAGCCGTTTGGATTCATGCCGTTCTATCCCGGGCCGGGCCTGGGCGGGCACTGCATCCCCATCGATCCGTTCTACCTGTCCTGGAAGACCAAACAGTCCGGCATCGAAGCGCGCTTCATCGAACTGGCCGGCTACATCAACGGCCAGATGCCGCAGTTTGTCACCGACAAGATCCAGGACGTGCTCAATGAGGTGACCAAGCCCCTGCGCGGTTCGCATCTGCACATTCTCGGCGTGGCGTACAAGAAGGATATCGACGACATGCGGGAATCGCCCGCGCTCGATGTCATACACCTGCTGGAGAAGCGCGGCGCCCGGGTCACCTACAGCGATCCTTTCGTTGGTTCTCTGGTGCTGGAAGGGAAGACGTTCACCAGCGATGACAGCGACGAGACGCTGGCCGCGGCCGACTGCGTGGTGATCATCACCAATCACTCCAACCTGGATTACGCCGCTGTGGTGGAGAAAGCGCGCCTGATCGTCGACACACGCAACGCGTTAAAGGGAATTCAGTCCGACAAGATCCACCGGCTGTAGCGCCTCGCGGGCGCGCCGGTTTAAGGCATGAACGGCTTGAGCTGCGGGTAGCTCGCCCGGACGAAATCCAGCGCCCTCCGGGTAGCCTCTTCCGTGTTCCCGTCGGAAGCATCCGCTACTACCCGGACCAGGGCGGTATCGGAGCGGTTATACCGGATGGCATCGAGAACCAGGTAGATTTTTGCGGCGTATTCGCTGGCCACAACGCGGTTATGCGCCTGGTACCAGTAGAGAACAATGGACTGGCTGCTGCCCTTCTGAATGACGTAACGGTTGATGGAGATGGGCGCGGCCTCGCCGGGAATCGTGACCTCCGGACGATCGAAAATCAGCGGCATCCAACCCGCGCCCGGCAGGCAGTTCTTGGGGGAATGGGGCGCCTTGCCGTCACGCTGCGTCTCAAAGGCGGCAATGAAGAAATTGACCGCTCCCTTGCCCGGCGCGGCATAGGTCCGGTTGAGTAGATCGTCCGCCTGCAGAACATCCCTTACTTCCTGCTCGACCACACCTTCCTGCACCTTGACCCAACCGCCGGGGAACTTGTCCGCAACCTCCCGCAGCGGCGGCTTCGGCGGGGTGATTTCCTTGCGCGAAAGACCGTAGAGCGCGGCGGCCTGTACCACCAACAGCGCGGTGATCACCTGAAACTCCCGACGAGCTAGAAAAGAAAAGGGTTTGGTAGCCATGTCTGGTAGGGGGATTGCGCCCTCAGTATAGCATCCGGTGGAATTCAGACTGCCCGGAGCGGACACCCCTGGGCCGGCTACCTCGGCACGCTGTTGCGCTGAATCCAGGCAGCCAGTCCCTGTTCGTCCAGCGAGCCGTCCGCAACCGCCAGAATCGTCTGGATGGCGTCCACCTGGTCCGCCGCCAGACGCAGGCCGTTGAGGGCCAGGAACACGCCGAGGGAAAGGAACGCGGCCCGCTTGTTGCCGTCCACAAAGGGATGGTTTCTGGCCAGGCCGTAGGCATACGAAGCGGCCAGGTCCGCAATGCTGCTACCGGGCCGGTAGGCGTAGGTGTTCAGCGGGCGGGCCAGCGCGGATTCCAGCATCGCCCGGTCCCGCAAACCGCGGGCACCGCCAAAAGCGGCCAGGCTCTCCTCATGCAGCAGGAGCAGCGCCTTCTCGCTGATCCAACGCGGCGGCGCCTTCATTTCGCGAGGGCTTTGAACGTGTCACGGTACTCTCGCATGAACTGCTCGCCGGCCTGGAGCTGCTCGTCGATCGCCGGATCGTAAGGCGTCAACAGATAGCCCTCCGCCGTCTCCACGGCGTAAAGCGTGTCCCCCTTCTTCACCTTCAACCGCGAGAGCATTTCCTTGGGGATGACCACGCCGGAAGAAGTTCCAATGGCAGTCAGTTTGAGGGCAGTCATGGCGTCTCTCCTGGCATTATTATAACCATTATAATGTCGCAGTGGCGCCGCGAGCCGCCGTCAGGCCCATGTGGTCGTTCGGCGCGTCGGCCAGATTCTGCCGTGTGCCCAGGTAGCGTTCAGTGGTCAGGATAGAGGCGTGGCCCAGCAGGAGTTGGATCTGTTCCAGCTCGCCCCCGGCGGCGCGGCAGAGCTTGGCGCAGGTGCGGCGGGTGTCGTGCGCCTGGAGCTTCACACCCAACTGCGCGCCATAGGCGCTGACCAGCGACAGAATGGCATTCGGCGAGAGGGAGTCTCCGCTCAGGTGGCCGTGCCGGTTCATCGAGCGCAGCAGACGGCCCGTGGCCAGGCCCGCCGCCTGCACCCACAGATCCACGGTGTGCTTGACCCAGCCGGGCACGGGGACCGTGCGCAGGCGGCCATGCTTGCCACGGAGATCGGGGATGACCCAGCGGCCGTCGCGCTGCTCCATAGAGTTGACGTCCAGCCCGGTAGCCTCGGCGCGGCGCAGGCCGCAGCCAAGCAGCAGAGCCAGGATGGCCCGGTCGCGGAGGCCTTTCAGTGTGCCCGGATCGGGGCGGTCCAGCAGCAACTGGGCCTGTTCCCGGGTGAGCCAGTTCCCTGCCCTGGCGCCACGCTGCTTGAGGCCCGGTACCTGGGTGACGCCGGCGGCGGCCTCGGACGCCAGGTGCCCGTTCAGCGCCGCTTCCCGGGCGAGTTTGCGGAGCGCCGCCAGGCGTTGGTTGATGGTCGACGGGCTGTAGCCCTGCTCCTCTAGCCAGGCGCGGTGGGCCTGTACGCTGGCTCGGGCGAAAGCGGGTCTGCCCTGCCCTGCCCACCAGGCGAAGAAGTCGTCGAGGGCTTTGGCGTACATCTTCTTGGTGGTGGGGCTGGAGACGGCGTCGAGCACCAGGCGGCGGATCGCGGCCAGGTCGGGCTGAAGCGGTTGGAGATCCGCGCCCTGCCAAGGCGGCCCAGGTTCGGCGGGCCGGTCAGGACTCATGCGAGTTGCCCTCAGGCTGGCAAGTCATAGCGTGTTATAACGATCATTATAGAACGTCAGCAACGGCTAGTCTGAAACGATCGTTCCATATGTGGTTGAGGCGGCGGGCATCCGTTAATTTGCCTGAAGTCCCTGTGATTACAGGCCTTTAGGGCGCTCTGCCGGGTGAGCGCTGAGGATCCTGTTCGATATAGTCGCGGATTCTTTCGAAGTCGTTATGCAGGGCGTAGATCAGGGCGCCCACGGCTTCCAGCAGCTCGTTCGGCCCGGAAAAGTCGATGTGGAGGCTAGACCGGGTGAGCAGGACATTGGCGGGCAGGGACTGGAAACGGCGGCTGAGCATCTCCAGGGCCTGCTCGTCCCTGGCGACATCCGTGAGATGCGCCAGGACCTGCGGGCGGATCTGCTGTAGAAAGTCGGCCAACCGGTCGTGGCGGCGGATCTCGAGATCCAGAGGGCCGCCCTCCCGCCGCAGCTCCTCCAGCCGGTCAATCAGCGCCGCGCGGCCGCAAACGAGAGCCCCGCCGGGCCCGGTCTCGCCGCCGCAGTGCCGAAGCACACGCCACGCCACGGTTTTGGAGACGCCCAGCAGCGCTCCCAACTGGCGGCGATCGATCCACTCGCACGTGGACCGGCGCAGCGCGTCGAGGGCGGCTGGAATGCGGTGTCCGTAGGTGGGGCTGGCTGGCATGGGACGCCTCGATTCTTCCCTGGTAGATGTTTCAATGTTTAGACATCTGAACAGTTAGACAGCTAGGACATGCGCCAAGGGTGCGAGAGCAGCCGCGGCAAACAGCTAGCCATCTACCTGTTTAGCCAGCCAGCCATCCAGCAGTTCCGCCACCAGGTCGCTCAGTTCCCTGCCCTGGCCCACCAGGCGGCTCTTGGCCCGCAGGTGCATGTCGCGCGGTATGTAGGTGGTGAACTTGACGTAGCGCGGATCGCGGCTTTTGGCCAGTCCGGCGGCTGGGACATCTGGCTGTTTAACTGTTTGAATGTCTAGCTGTTCAACCGTCTGAACATCCGGAGTTACCTTGGCCAATCGCGCAATCCGCAAGGCGTCAAACGGGCTTACCTTCGGTTCATCAACCCTTTTTCCCATACAGAGCCTCCACTTCCTCGGCCACAGCCTCATAGTCGAGCCACGCCAATCCGGCGGAGTCGCTGTTGCGCACGGAATCCACCGTGCCGCCCTCCAACGCCGCCCGCTGAAACGCGACGGTGCGCCGGATGTCCCGCTCAAACAGCGGCAACCCGGCATTGATCAGCGTCCGGCGGGCATTATCCCCGTCCGGCATGGGCCGCGGCGGAACCACGGTCAGCAGGATGCGGTAGCGGTCGTTGCCCAGCGTCTGCAGCGCCTCAATCGTCAGCAGCAGGGCATCAAGCGCGAACGGGTCCGGAGTGCAGGGCAGAATCAGCAGGTCGCAGGCGCTGGCCAGCGCCTGCAGGTCGGCCGGATCGGGCCGCGCCTTGGTATCGATGATCAGGTGCTCCGCCTTGCGCGCATAGATGGCAATCTGTGATTCCGGCGCCACTTCAAACTCCGGCTTGCCCCGCGCCGCCCATGAGGTTGAACTGCGGTTCGGATCTCCGTCAATCAACACGGTGGGCGCCTGGCGGGCAAAATAGGCGGCCAGGTGAATGGCGGTGGTCGTCTTGCCAACGCCGCCTTTGAAGGAGGCAACGGTGAGAATCATGACTGGGGCGCTCTCATACCCATCAGAATACCCTCCACCCATTTAACTGTCCAGATGTTTAGCTGTCCACCTGCTCAGCTGTCTAGATGTTTAGATGTCTAGAAGAGAAAGACTGCTCATGGAGTCCCCGCCGCAATCCCGCTCAGCCGCCCGGAGGCCCACGCCTCACTCACATCCTTACAGCCTCCATACGCCTCGGGCGGCAGAAAGCCTACCCGCTTGCCGCGCAGCCGCGCCGCCCGGGCCAGCGCGTGCCAGGCCGTCTGGCCGGCCGCATCGGCATCCAGCGCGAACACCATCTCCTTCACCTCGCCGGCCCACGTCCAGCGCCACCCATGAACCCCGAAGATGGCCACCACGCGCCCCAGGCCGGCGGCTCGCAGGCTGAGCGCGTCAAACGCGCCTTCACAGACATACAACGGCTGATCAGAACCGCCCGCCAGCCCGGCGCCCAGAAAGTAGCCCTTCGCTCCGGCCAAGTGATCGTGACGAAACGCTTTCGGCACGTCGTCCCCGACGGCGCGCCCGTAGAGATTGACCAGCCGTCCGTCCGGGCTGGTGTGCGGAAAGACCAGCCGGCCGCCACGCCAGTCCCTGAGCGGCCGGCCGCGCTCGTCGCGGTGCGCCCATTCGCCGGCCTCGGCGTAGCCGACTCCGCAGCGCTGCGCCACCGCCAGCGGAATCCCGCGCCTTTCCAGATACGCTTCACCCGCGCTGCCCGGCAGCATCTCGCGGTAGGCGGCCATCCAATCCTCCAGCGCTTCGGTATCCGTGGTGAATTCCGGTTCCGGCGGTGGCAACAGAACCCGGGCGCGGGGCGCTGCACCGGCAGAAGATCCGCCGCGGGGCAGGGAAGCCCCCTCCTGCTTCTTCTGCGCCGTCCACTCCGCCCGCGCTGCTTCGGTAAACCCCCACACTCCGCACGCGAAGCAGAAGAAGCGTCCGGAGACGGCGTCGACCCGCAGGCTGCGCTGCGTATCCGACTGATGAAACGGGCAGAACGCCCGCAACACACGGCCCCCCTCGCCGCGCATCGGCCTGGCGGCGGACAGTTCGGCCGCCGACAGGGTTTCACCGCGCACTGGTCAACGGAACCTCTTCGCGAAACACGCCCGTATCCGGGCGGAAGATCAGAGGCACCGTCCCCGTTCCGCCAAAGCGGTTCTTCACCACCACCAGGTCGATCGCCCGGGCGGGCTCGGTGGCCGTGCGTTCCCGCGCCTGGGTCAGGAAGAGCACGGAATCGGCCGCATACTCCAGGTCGCCCGATTCCTTCAGCGAATCCAGTTGGGCGCTGCCGCCGCGGCCATAGTCGCCGACGCTGCGATTCTGCGACGAGATCGCGATGACGGGCGATTGCAGGCGGCTGGCCATTTCGCGCAGCTCGCCGGCCATGGCCGAGACGTTATGCCGCAACTGCTCGTAACCCTTGCCGTGCGCGGCCCTTTGCAGGTAGTCGAAGACAATCAGCACCTGCTCGGAGCCGGCGTGGTCGCGCGCCTGCAAGGCCTTGCCGCGCACCTGCGAGACCGTCATTTGCGACGTGCCTTCCATTAGCGACACCAGGCTCAACGGCTCGCGCAGCCCGGCGGCGGCCTCTTCCAACAGGGTGAGGTCGGCAAAGCCGCGCTCCACCTGGGACGGCGACAACCCGGCCCGGCTGCACACCATCTTCAGGACCAGACTTTGCGGCGAGTTCTCATAGGTCACATACACCACCGGCACCTGGCAGGCGGCGGCGTGCAGGGCCCACTGCGTGCAAATGGTAGTCTTGCCCACGCCTGGACCGGC
Organism: Paludibaculum fermentans; assembly: GCF_015277775.1. NCBI lineage: Bacteria > Pseudomonadati > Acidobacteriota > Terriglobia > Bryobacterales > Bryobacteraceae > Paludibaculum > Paludibaculum fermentans. The sequence continues at coordinate 2,541 of NZ_CP063850.1, read as the reverse complement.
GGCCAGCACGTGCAACCCTTCATTGAAGCCGTTCAGGATCTGATCCAGCCGGCCCAGGCCGGTTGGGATGCCGCTGCACGGTTTCCCGGTGGCTTTGCGGCGCGCCAGGCGTTGGCGGGCCAGCGCCAGCGCATCCTCCAGCAGACCGCACCCGGAAAGAGAGAGCCCGCTGGCGGTTTCGCGCACACGGCAGCGCACGGAAGCGGCCTCTTCCTCCAGCAGCGCAACCACCGCGGCCGCCGGACGGGTCTCATCGAACAGCGCTTCGGCCAGACGCTCCTGCAAGCCGGCCAGCAGGCGGCGCTGGTACAGATCGGCCAACCGCACCGCATCGGCCCGCGGGTCGGTGCTGGGCTCCACTTGCGGCTCCGCCGGAGTGGTGCCGGCGCCCACCGCGTCGCGCAACTCCGCCCAGGCGGCGGACTCCACACAAAAACTCCCTTCGGGCAGCAAATCCTGTAGTTGCCAGTAGAGATTCAAGTCGCCGGCAATGGCAGCCAGCAGTCTCTGTTCCACACCCCGGTCGAGAAACTCTGATTCGAGGCTATACGTACGCATAACGCCTCGGGTAGTATAGGGCACCGCTGCGCGGCCCCTGGGCCGGTGCAGCGTGTGTTAATACTGATTAAAACTAGTTAGAGTTGTGATAACGCTGTATTCCATTGATTATAAATCACTTACACAAACGCTTGCGCCGGGATAACGTCTACATAGCGCCAGCATAACGTCTACATAGCGCCAGCATAGCGTCCCAGTTATCACAACTGCCGATGGCCTTTCTACGCCCTCTTCCAGGGGAGGGCGCAGCGGCCTACACCCCAAACACGCCCCAGGCCGGACGCTAAAGATAGACTGAAGATTAGCAATGCCTCTCACCGAGCCCACCCCATCCCGCCGCCAGCGTGTCCTTTTCGTCTTTGGCACACGGCCCGAGGCGATCAAACTGTGTCCCATCGTGCTGCACATGCAGGCCCGGCCGGATGAGTTTGACGTGAAGGTCTGCGTCACCGCGCAGCACCGGGAGATGCTGGATCAGGTACTGGCCGTGTTCCAGGTCCAGCCGGATCACGACCTGAACGTGATGCGCCCCAACCAGACGCTCTCGCAATCGACGGCGCGCATCATTGCGGCGCTGGAGCCGGTCCTGCTGGCCGAAAAGCCCGATCTCGTGATTGTGCAAGGAGATACCACCACCACGTTTTGCGGCGCGCTGGCGGCCTTCTATCACCGCATCGCGGTGGGCCATGTGGAGGCCGGGCTCCGCACCGGCGACCTGTGGCAGCCGTTTCCCGAAGAGCTGAACCGCGTCCTGACCACGCGCCTGGCCAAGCTGCACTTTGCGCCCACGGCCGCCTCGGCCCGCAACCTGCGCGGCGACGGAGTGGACGATTCCGCCATCTTCATCACCGGCAACTCCGGTATCGACGCCGTGTTGCACGTCAGGGACAAGCTCCAGGCGGGCGGGTTGGCCGGCTTTCAGGGCGTGGCGCTGGAGCCCGGCCGCAAACTGATCGTCGTCACCGCCCACCGCCGCGAGAATTTCGGCGACGGCCTCACGCGGCTCTACCGGGCAATCGGGCAGTTGGCGATGCGTCCCGATGTTCAGATCATCTACCCCGTACACCCCAATCCGAACGTGCGCCAACCGGCGGAAGCGCTGCTGGGCGGGCTACCGAATGTTCACCTGATCGCCCCGTTGGACTATGTGCCGTTTGTGGATCTCATGCAGCGCGCCTACCTGCTGCTGACTGATTCCGGCGGCGTGCAGGAAGAGGCGCCCTCGCTCGGCAAGCCGGTGCTGGTGCTGCGCGAAAAGACGGAACGGCCGGAAGCTGTGGAGGCCGGCACGGTGCGGCTGGTGGGCACCGATGGCGAGAAGATTCTAGCCGAGGCGGGCGCCCTGCTGGACGATGCCGCGCAGTACCAGCGCATGTCGATGACGCACAATCCCTATGGGGACGGGCAGGCCAGCCGGCGCATTGCCGATGTGATCGCCCACGGAACGTTTCTGGATTGAGAGTAGGGCTGCCGGGCGGTTACTCTATCACACGCCAACAAGCGTTTTTATCACAGAAAATTTCAAGCTATTGAAAATAAAAGAGATATTTTCTTGATTGCGACGTGATGGCGTCTCGATTATCACTGGAAGATGACGGGCAATAGTTCTAAGCTTCTGATTCCCGGTTAGTTACCTGGTTTCCAGGTCGCGCATCCACTCCTGCAGCCGCTGGCGGATGGCCTTGGACGGCTGGCGGGCGCCCTTTTCGAGCATGGAGTAGTAGCTCTGGGCGATGCCAAGCTGTTCGGCTGCCTGGGTTTGCGAGAGACCCAACTGATTGCGGCGGGTTTGGAGCTGCTCAGACCAGGTGGCCTCGGAGGCGGGGGGCAGGGCAGCGGCGGCCTGCGGGGGGGCGCCAGGATACTCATGTACGCCTGGCGGATGGTGCCCGGCGGCATGATCAGCACGGTCCAGTTGGGCAGGTGTTCGGCCCAGCCGCGCTGGCCGGCGATATCTTCGTTGTAATCGTCCCATTGCCAGCT
>NZ_CP063849.1:4790000-5032500 GCF_015277775.1 Paludibaculum fermentans | reverse complement strand
GGGGATACGAGGACCGGAGAGGCAAATCCGCCGGTTCGTCTGCCAGGAAAAGCCGCTAAGAGCCAAGGGAGTCCGTACCACAAACCGACACAGGTGGTCGAGATGAGTATTCTAAGGCGCTCGGGTGATAGGTTGTTAAGGAACTAGGCACATTGACCCCGTAACTTCGGGAGAAGGGGTGCCCACCTAAGACGTGGGCCGCAGAGAATAGCGCAGGGCGACTGTTTAACAAAAACACAGGTCTCTGCAAAGTCATAAAAACGACGTATAGGGGCTGACGCCTGCCCGGTGCCGGAAGGTTAAAAGGAGAGGTTAGCCGCAAGGCGAAGCTTCGAATTGAAGCCCCGGTGAACGGCGGCCGTAACTATAACGGTCCTAAGGTAGCGAAATTCCTTGTCGGGTAAGTTCCGACCTGCACGAATGGCGTAACGATCCTGCGACTGTCGTGACAACCTGCCCGGCGAACTTGTGGTTCCGGTGAAGACGCCGGATGCCCGCCACTAGACGGAAAGACCCCGTGCACCTTTACTGCACCCTATCAATGAATTATGGGTCGGTCTGCGCAGCATAGGTGGGAGGCTTTGAATTCGGACTCTTGGGTTCGAAGGAGCCAACATTGAGATACCACCCTGATCGTTCTGTGATTCTAACCTAGCTCCGTAATCCGGAGCAGGGACATTGGTAGGCGGGTAGTTTGACTGGGGCGGTCGCCTCCTAAATTGTAACGGAGGCGCTCGAAGCTTGGTTCAGGAGGTTTGGAAATCCTCCTTTGAGTGCAATGGCATAAACCAGGTTAACTGCGAGACCAACAAGTCAAGCAGGTGGGAAACCAGGACATAGTGATCCGGTGATTCTGTATGGAAGGGTCATCGCTCAACGGATAAAAGGTACGCCGGGGATAACAGGCTGATCGGAGTCAAGAGTTCACATCGACGCTCCGGTTTGGCACCTCGATGTCGGCTCATCGCATCCTGGGGGTGTAGAAGCTCCCAAGGGTTAGGCTGTTCGCCTATTAAAGCGGTACGTGAGCTGGGTTCAGAACGTCGCGAGACAGTTCGGTCCCTATCTGTGGTGGGCGTAGGAGATTTGAGAGGGCCTGCCCTTAGTACGAGAGGACCGGGGTGGACGAAGCTCTTGTGTTCCAGTTGTCACGCCAGTGGCACGGCTGGGTAGCGAACTTCGGTCAGGATAAGCGCTGAATGCATATAAGCGCGAAACCTTCCTCAAGATGAGATCTCCCAAGCGAAAGCTAAGAAGGGCCGTGGTAGACGACCACGTTGATAGGCCGGGTGTGTAAGCACAGTAATGTGTTTAGCTTACCGGTACTAATAGCCCGTTCGGCTTGACCATAAAATTTACTCTTTGCACAGAGCTCCCGCTCTTTTGGCAACAAAGTGGACCCCGTCAATATTCAATGAAGAACAAAGCTCAAACGAGTTTTGGGTGACCATAGCGAGAGGGACCCACCCGTTCCCATCCCGAACACGGAAGTTAAGCCTCTCAGCCCCGATGGTACTGCGTGCGCAAGTGCGTGGGAGAGTAGGACGTTGCCCGAATTAAAACGAGAAGCCCCGGAATCAACCCCGGGGCTTTTTGCTTTTGCCACACCCCACCCACCGCCCCCACGAGATACTTGACTGAAGCAAGTAAGTTAGTTGACAGAGTCAAGTAAATCCAGCGCGCACTTCACCGTCACTTTACGGTCAATTCCCGGCGCCCACCGGCAGGCTGCCCATCCCAAGGCCAGACTTAAGAACCCAGCCTGTTCGCCTCTGTAATCTGCTCTGGAAAGTCCACATTAGTTCTCCCAAACGAACCCGAGTCACTAGAGACCCTGGCAATTTCTATTGGCGGCAGCTCAAGGCGTAGTCGATTGTCATGGTAAGGCCGACTGACCCGGCCGAACCCGGTTCGAGGCGCCACTTCGTGGCTGTCTCTTTGGCGGATTACCCAAGCAGCCGGTGGCCTTTGACGAAGTGATAGGCGTCGGTGTTTTCCAACTTCGGGTCCTCGTACCCCTTGCTCGCCGACGCTGGGATCGGCCCCTTGTAACCGGAGAGGGGATCTCGAAAGCTGTGCTGCCTTGCGGCATCTGCGTTGCCGTTTCTCGCCTCCATCAGGCCGTTGTCGTAGCGGCCGGAAATCAGTTCCGGGCGTAGTCTCTCGCCCGCTTTTTGGAGAGCCAGGTCCTCCGGCTCCGAACGGTCATGGAAGAGGTCCTTATTGTCGAAGACCGGGTTTGCGATTTTCGACGAGAGGTCCCACAGGCGGGCCATGTCCGGATGCGTGGATTTGAGTTGTTTCCGGTCGACTTCCTGCTCGATGGGCAGGCTCAGCGAAACAGAGGAGCCGCCACAATTTGCGACGATGCCATAGCTGATGGCCTCGAAGACGGAGTTGATCTCCTGCGGTTTGCGGAGGGCGGCACGAAACTTCAGCGGGTCCACGGCACACGGATTGCTGCGGCCGGCGAGCTGCGCCGGCGTTTTACCGGCTACCCTTGCTTCGGCGGCCTGCACGATCATGCGGGGACAGTACACGTTATTCGGTGCGACGCGTAGATAGCGGATCACCGAGTCGGGGCTGTCCTGCCGGACTTCGACCACCCTGTAGTAGAACTGGAGGCCGTGATCGGAGAAGGACGCGGAGACCACATAGAATTCCGTGGGCCCAGGCGGGCCTGCTGCGCAGACAAGCACAGATGTCAGGCAAAGGAGGCATAGACTCCGAAGCATGTCAGCCACAGTGTACAACTGGGGCCGCTTGAATTGGGGAGAATGGACAGCGGGAGGGGGGGATGGTAGCGCTAAGGGGATTCGAACCCCTATTAGAGCCTTGAGAGGGCTCCGTCCTAACCCTTAGACGATAGCGCCACGCTACTTCTTCACTATAACAAAGCCTCGGCCGTTTGCGAAGGGGGCCGGGTTCGCGTTTCGGTTAGCCGCGCATGGGCCGGGTTGGATACAATTCGGGACAGCGAGGTTTGAAACTATGTCCGATTTCTATTCCGCATCGCGGCGCGGGTTTCTGGCCGCGGCGGTGGCCGCACCCGCAATTCTGCGGGCTCAGGACGCACCGGGCCGGATGAAGGTGGCGTTCATCGGTGTCGGCAACCGGGGCGGCTTCCTGCTGAAACAGATGTTCGAGGTTCAGGGTGTCGACATCATCGCCATTTGCGATATCGATCCGGAGACCTTGAAAAAGGCCGTGGATGCGGCCACGGAAAAGGGCCACAAGCCTCAGGGCTATGCCGATTACCGCAAGATGATCGAGCAGCGCAAGGACATCGAAGCGATTGTCATTGCGACTCCGGTGGACACGCACATCGGGCCGGCGATCGCGGCTCTGGAAGCGGGCAAGCACGTCTACTGCGAGAAGCCGATGGCGCTGACGCCCGAAGAGTGCAACACGATCATGAAGGCGACGGAGAGCGCGAAGGGCATTTATCAGGCAGGCTTCCAGCTGCGGCATGATCCGAACCGCGCGGCTTCGATGAAGTTCCTGCAATCGGGCGGGATGGGCAAGATGCTGTATGCGCAGGGCTACCGGCATACGGGCGACCTGCCGCGGAACGAGCCCTGGTTGTTCGACCGCGTGCGCAGTGGCGACAACATTGTGGAGCAGGCCTGCCATATCATCGATCTGTTTGTCTGGGCCGTGGGCAAGCCTCCGCTGCGGGCGATGGGTTCCGGCGGGATCAACCTGTACAAGAATGTACCTCCGGGCCGGACGACCATGGACAACTACTCCGTGATCTACGAGTTCCCGGACGATATTCGCGTGACGTTCTCCCACATCTACTTCGACCCGGCCGGTTTCTCGGGTGTGAAGGAGCGGGTGTTTGGCAGTGAAGGCGCCATCGACCTGGCGCAGGCGAAGTGGATCAAGCTCGAGCAGAAGGGCGAGATCGCGCTGGAAGTGCCGGATGCCGGGCAGCGCGGCGACCTGCTGAGCGTGAAGGCGTTCATCGAGAATGCCCGGGCCAAGAAGCTGCCTCTCAACAATGCCGCCTCGGCGAAGCGATCGACGCTGACGGCGATGATGGGCCGGAAGGCGATCTATGAGAAGCGGATTGTGACCTGGGACGAGATGGGCGGCTAGCTCGCTCGTTCGTTGTGGTTATGGTTTCGGGACAGAGTAGGAACGTCCCGGCCGCGGTTGAAAGTGCAAAGGGCGCTCCGGTGTCAACAGCCAGTCTGTTGGAGCCGGAGCGCCTCTTTGCGTAGGTGGGAGGTTGGGGCCGAGGTAGTCGTCATCCTGCCATGTGCCTTCTACCGGGTGGTCCAGCAAGATGTACGTCAGGAAGCGGCGGAGCTTGTAGTGCTCCAAGGTGAAGCCCTGCAGCGAGACGGAGCCGGACGGGGCCGCGGCCTGGATGGCTTGGAGTTGCTGCCAGCAATCCGACTGGCAGAGCAACTCCTCCTGCATGGTCTGGAGGCGCGGTTCGGCCAGGCGGTAGTGTTGGAGCGCGCCTACGCCTAGCCAGAACGCCACCAGAATGCCCAGCGCGGGCCTGATACGGGGCTTCTGGCGCCACAGCAGGGCGAGCCCGCTGGCTATGAGCACGAAAGCGGGATAGGCCGCGTAGGTGGCCACGCGGGCCTGCCGCCAGGGGTCCCCCCGGGTGCCGTCCCACGGGTTTCCGGCTCCAAAACGGAACCACGCCCAGGCCAGGAACAGAACGGCCGCGATGGCTGCAAAGGGCAGGAGCGGGGCGGTGCGCCGGGCGGTGCGCAGGCCCCAGGCGGCCGCGGCGAGGACCAGCAGGCAGACCAGCAGGTTCAGGTGGGGCTGGAAGAACAGGCTCATGCGGTCCTGCCAGGGGCCGGCGTTGAAGCCGGTGGCATGCTCCAGGGCCTCGTGCGCGGAGAAGGGTGAGTTCACTCCGGCCACGGCGGACACCTGATAGGCCAGGCTGTGTGCGAGCCTAGGCCATTCGGGTGCGGCCAGGAGGGCTCCTGCGGCCAGGGTGAGCAGGGCCGAGCGGCGGGTCGTGCGCAGAAGCACCAGGGCGACGAAACCGATGGTGGTGAAGGGGATGGCTTCGGGGTAGCAGTAGACCTGGGCGCTGAAGCAGAGCGCGGCGGGACACCACATTCCGGCACCAGCGGACGCCAGTGCCGCGAGGCCGAAAGCGAGGCCGAAGGACTGGGGCAGGAAGGCGTGAACGGCTCCGAAGGTGATGCCGGAGAGGGTGAGGCCGGGCAGCAGGCCGAGGACGAGACAGAGGCGCCGGCGGGCTGGGACGGCGAGGGCGACGGCTCCGCTGAGGGCGAGTCCGCCACAGGCGAGTGCCAGCGCGATGACTGCCGGAAAAACGCCGTGCGGCCAATCACTGCCGGTGAGCGATTGGATCCAACCTAGAAGGAACGACGCGCCCATGCGGTGATGGCCGCTCTGGTAGAGGTAGACCTGGGAAAGGGCGGGTTGGAGGATGTCGCGGGTGACCGCTTCGCGGAAGGGATGGTGCTGCAGCCAGCGGGCGTGGACGAGGTAAGTGAAGGCGTCGTTGAAGGGGTTAAATGCCTGGAACCGGAACAGGCAGCAGAAGAGGCTGAAGCCGCCGGCGAGGGTGGCGGGCGCCAGCAGCCAAAGTTTGCGGGTGAGCGTCCGCCATTGATGGCGCAGGAGCCAGGCGCCGAGGGCGAGCAGAAGCGCCATGACGGCGAGGGCGGCGGGGCGGGGAAAGCCGATGGTCCAGCCGAGCAGGGCAGCGGCGTGGATCCAGACGGCGAGGCCGGTGACGGGTGAGAACCAAAGCGCGGCGATGGGCCGGCGCCAGGAGCCGCAGACGGCGAAGACCGCCCGGCCCGTGAAGGCGCAGGCGAGGAGCAGAACGGACAGGAGCAGGATGCTGCCCGCCAGCCACACGGATCAGGATCGTCCTTTCAGGCCCGGACCTTTCAAACCCAGCATGCGGACGGCTGCGCGCCAGCTGATTTGCGCAGCCCAGTCCCGCAGGTAGCGGAGGGGGTGGCGGCGGTTGGTGTTGAGGCCTTCGGGCAGGCAGGCGAGGTAGGCGTAGAGGGAGGGCTCAAGCGGCTGGAAGAACTGATCGCGGCCATCGCGTTTGTTGACACGGCGCGAGTAGATCCAGGAGAAGGGGACGTAGTCGAAGTGGCGCATCAGCACCTGTTCGCCTTCCCGGAAGGCCTGCTGGCGCTGGCCGAGGCTCTTGTTGGCCGAGTGCATGCGGGACCAGGCCCACTCGCCGGGCACATAGACCATGCGGCCGAGCCGCGAGAGGCGGATCCAGAGGTCGTAGTCGAAGGCGGACTGCAGCTTGGGGTCGATGCCGCCGCAGGCACGGTAAGCCTCCGCGCGGAAGAAGCAGGCGGGCTGGCAGATGAGGCACTCCTCCTGGAGGTGGCGCACGGCGTCTGCGATGACGGGATAGGGGCGGATGAGTTGCAGGTTCTGGTCGACCCAGGAAGCTCCGCTGTAAACGGCCACGGCGTCCGGATAGCGCTCGAAGGCCTGCTGCACCTGGGTGAGCGCCCCGGGCAGCAGAACGTCATCAGCGTTGAGCCATGTGAAAATATCCCCTTTGGCTTCCTGGAAGGCGCGCTGGAGGGCAGCGGCGGCGCCCCCATCCTTCTCAGAACGCCAGCGGAGCTGGCCGTTGAAGCTCTGCAGCAACTCCACGGTGCCGTCGGAAGAACCGCCGTCAGCGACGAGGTAGTCGCATTGGGCACACTCCTGGCCCAGTACGCTTTGGATCGCGCAGCCGAGGTATTCCGCCATGCCAAAAGTCGGCGTGACGATGGAGATTGTCTTATTCAAGCGACCTACTACAGTATGTTACGGTGAGAGCGGAAATTGAACCCTGCCCACCGAGATCATGCACATCGCAGTCAACGTCCGGCACTACCTTAAAGGGCGTATCGGCGGTCAGGAGAACTACCTGCAGGCCATTCTGCGGGGTCTTGCGCGGCGCGGGCAGAAATTGACAATATTCGCCCAGCCTTCGCAGTTCCAGGCAGTGCGCGAAATGGTGGGGGCTCCGGTTGAGGTGTGGGCTGTCCCGGAAGAGGGACGTGCGATGCTCCAGGCGATCGGCGGGGGCGGATTTGACCTGCTCTTCTGCCCGCTGCATACGTTGGAACCGCTCGATCCGCCTATCCCTTCTGCGGTGATGATACCTGATTTGCAGCACGAGTTCTTCCCTGCCTATTTCGACGATCGGGCGCTCCAGTGGCGTTGCAGGAACTATGAGCCGAGCGCAAGGAATGCGTCGGTGGTGTTGACGTGTTCGGAGTTCTCGAAGCGCACGATTGTGGAGCGGTACGGGGTGGCTGCGGAGAAGGTGGTGGTGTGCGGGCATGGGGTGGATGTGGAGTTCCTGGCGCAGCCTGCCGGGGGCGGCCCACCGGCTGAAGCAATGGCGCTGCCGGCGGAGTATCTCTACTTTCCGGCGTTCTATTGGCCGCACAAGAATCACGCGAACGCATTCCAGGCATTGAAGTTACTGCACGAGCGCGGGCATGGCGAGCTGCATCTGGTGTGTACGGGGGGAGGCGATTGGGCTCCGGCGCAGGCGCTGGTGGAGGGGATGGGCTTGAGCCGCCGGGTGAAGCTGCTGGGTCGAGTGGAGGGCTCCGTGGTGCCGGAGTTGTACCGGCGGTCGCGCGGGCTGCTGTTTCCTACTCTGTTTGAAGGCTTTGGGATCCCGGTGCTGGAGGCGATGCAACTGGGGGTTCCGGTGGTGACTTCGCGAGGGGGGGCGGCAGAAGAGGTGGCCGGCGGGTGCGCGGTGCTGGTGGAGGCCGGGGATCCGGCTGCCATTGCCAACGGTGTGGAGAGCGTGCTGGCCGACGTGGGATTGCGCCGAAGGTTGACGGAGGCAGGACGGGCCAGGGCGGGTTTGTTTTCGTGGGATCGGGCGGTGGATCGCACTTTGGAAGCGCTGCAACGCGTGGCCGCTGTTGGGTATCGCGGGCCGGCGCAGATTGAAGTGACGGAGTGGCCGGTGATTTCCGTGGTGATTTGTGGGGAGGAGGCCGCGGCGTCGGTGCGGAGGCAGGATTATCCGCATGTGGAGATGCTGTGCGGGGTGGAGGGTTGCTCGGGCGCGCTGGTGAATGTGCTGCGGGACGGGGATGAGTGGCTGCCCGGGGCGGCGGCGATGGTGGCGCAGGCGTGGCGGAGGAGTCCGCGAGCGGGGGTGATTTATGGGCTGGCTCGGCGGGGGGATGGGGTTGTGGGTAGGGTTCCGTATGTGTATGAGGATTTGAATTACGGGCCGGTTTGGGCGGGGGCGGCGGCGTTTTATGGGCGGGCGGCGTTTGAGGGGGCTGGCTGGCTTTTGGGGGAGGGTGGGGGTTTGGTGGAGGGTCCACCGCTCCCTTACGGTCGCGGCTCAACGACGGACTCAAGGACCGGATCAAGGACGGGGGCGGGACGGGGGGCTCTGGACGAGTTGCGGCTGGCGCTGCGGGTGGCTCGGGGGCATGCTGTTGTTGGGCTGACCGAGTGCCTGGCGGTTTGGGGTCATGATTTCTCGCTGCATGACGAGGGCCTCGAGCAGGTTCGAGACGAGGCTATCGAGTTGATTCTGGAACAATTTGAGTACGTTCCTCTGGAGTGGATCGACGGGCGGGCGGTGCTGCGGCTGGCTGGCGGCACGGGGGCGATGAGCGGCCGGTGGCCGAGCCTCTTACGGGGGCTGGCCGTGAATCGGGGGCGGCGGCAGCGCTATTGGCACGACTGGCGGCAGGGGGGCGCCTCGCGGTGAGTGAAAGCTACCAACCCCTGGTGTCGCTTGTCACGCCTTCCTACAACCAGGCGGCGTTCATCCGCGACACGATTGAGAGCGTGTTGGGGCAGGATTATCCGCGCATCGAATACCTGGTGATGGATGGCGGGTCGAGCGACGGCACGGCTGCGATTGTGGCGGAGTATGCGGGGCGGCTGACGTTTGTCTCCGAGCGGGATTCCGGGCAGAGCGATGCCATCAACCAGGGCTTCCAGCGGGCCAAGGGCGAGATAGTGGCATGGATCAACTCCGATGATCTGCTGTTGCCGGGCGCGGTGTCGGCGGCGGTGCGGGCGTTTGCGGAGAGTCCGCTGGCGGGCGCTGTGTACGGCGAGGGCTACTGCATCGACCGGGCAGGCCGGGTGACGGGCAGGTTTCCGGCGACGGAGCCGTTCAATTTGTGGCGGCTGACTTGGGTGTGCGACTCGATTCTGCAGCAGAGCGTGTTTTTCCGGCGTTCAGCGGTGGAGGAGGTGGGGTGGCTGCGCGAGACCCTGCACTGGTCGATGGATTGGGATCTGCTGGTGCGGTTGGGGAAGCGGTTTGGGCTGCGCTACGTGCCGGAGTACCTTGGGTGCCTGCGGGAGTATGGCGAGACCAAGACGGCGTCGGGCGGGGGGCGGCGGTTCCGGGAATTGTGGGCGACGCTGCGTAGGCAGACGGGTGCGTGGTGGGCTCCGGGCTGCTGGTATTACGGGTTGGATACGTATGACAAGGTTTGGAGCGGAGCGCTGCGGCGGGTGGGCGCGGAGTGGCTGGCGACGCGGGTGTTCCAACTTTGCCGCTGGAAGATCGATCGTGTGGCGCTGCACGCGCAGGGTTACTATCCCGGCGGCTGGGCCGGCCGCAGGATGCACTGGATGCTGCCTGGAGGAACGCGGAAATTCCTGGTGAAGGGGGAGGTTCCGGGGTGGGCCGGAGCTCCTGCCGAGCAGCGGATCCATGTGAGTGACGGCCCGCGGATTGTGGCGTCGACGGCCCTGCGGCCAGGGCCGTTTGAGTGGCTGGTGGAGTTGCCGGAGCCGGGTGAGGACGAAGCCGTTTCGCTTTTGTTTGCCGCCGGTTGGAGTGTGCGAATGCCGGGTGGGCAGGGTGTGCGGGTGAGCTGGCGGCTGGTGGAGATCACGAGTGTCTAGACGCCAGTTTTTCTCCGATTCGGGCCCACTGATCCGATAAGCTGGGCGTGAACGGACTCCTCCGATCCATGGCGGCGGCCCCGTGTGGCGGCGGCGCCGGGGCACAATGGCCCAGCGCACGGAGCGCGATCGGCTTGCTGGTGTGGCTTTCCGGCGCTCTGCATGGATTGCAGGGGGCTCCGCGGATGGGCGAGGCGGAGTTGCGGCCCATGGGACTTCCGGTGTCGTTCCACGAGACGAGTCCCGGGCAGTGGATGGCGCGAGGCGGGCTGCAGCAGGCGCGAATCAGTGCGGCGGGGCTGTGGCTGCGGGACGGGCGGCACTCGATTGGCATCTCATTCGAGGGACGGAGTGCGCAGGCCCGGACCGAGGGCGAGGCAGCGGCCGCAGGTACGGTGAATCTGCTACTGGGGAACCAACCGGGCCAGTGGCGGAGCGGCGTGCCGGCTTACGATGCCATGCGCATCCGAGAGCTGTATCCGGGCATAGAGCTGCATTTGAGCGGCGAGCGGGGGGCCCTGAAGTCGGAGTACGTTGTTGCCGCCGGCGGCGACCCGGGGTTGATCCGGATCCGCTATGCTCCGGCGTGGCGGATGACGGTGGAAGGCGATGGTTCCCTGCGGATCGAGACGGAGACGGGCGTATGGCGCGAGGCGCCGCCGCTGCTGTACCAGGTAGTGGACGGCCATCCGGAGAGGGTGGACGGGGGCTATCTGGTGCGGCCGGATGGGACGGTGGGCTTTGCCGTGGAGGAGTTCGACGGGAGGCGCCCGCTGGTGATCGATCCGGTGGTGACCTTCAGCTCACTGGTGGGCGGGTATGGCGCTTCGGCGGCCACCGGCGTGGCAGTGGATGCGGCGGGGTACCTCTATCTGGCCGGGTACACGGATGCGGCGGATTTGCCCGTGCAGGGACCAGCTTCGCCGCGGGTGGGCGGTGTGGATGCGTATGTCGCGAAGATCCAGGCGTCCACGGGGCGGCTTGTGTACGCGACGTATATCGGCGGATCGGGAGATGACCGGGCGTTCGCGCTGGCGGTGGATGCGATGGGGTCGGCGTATGTGACGGGCTGGACCACGTCGGCGAACTTCCCGGTGGTGAGTGCGGCGCAGCCGGTGCTTTCCGGATACAAAGACGCGTTTCTCCTGAAATTGAATCCGGCGGGGAGCGCGCTGTCCTTTAGCACGTACTTTGGGGGTTCGCAGAGCGAGTCGGGCAATGCTCTGGCTCTGACCGCGACGCAGGTGTGGATCGGCGGCGACAGCAGTTCCGCCTCGCTGCCAGGCGGAAATGGGTGGCGCAACAGCAATGGCGGCATGCAGGACGGGTTCCTGGCGCGGTACTCGCAGACCGGCTCGCTGCTGGGGTCGACGCTGCTGGGCGGGTCCGGCGACGAGACCGTGAAGGCGGTGGCGGTGGACTCGCAGGGCAGCGTGTATGCGGCGGGGGCGACGGGGTCGTCGAACCTGAATCTGCCGATGGGCGGAGCGCAGATGTCGCTGAAGGGCTCGCAGGACGGGTTCGTGATGAAGTTCGACGCGACGGGCTCGCAGTTGATCGCGGGCACCTACCTGGGGGGGACGCGCGGCGATGTTTCGAATCCTGAGATGGTGCTGGGCCTGGCGGTGGATGCGGCGCAGAACGTGTATGTGACGGGGATGACACCTTCCTCGGACTTCCCGCTGGTGACGCCGTGGATGGGGACGCTGCAGGGCTTGCAGGACGCGTATGTGGCGCGGCTGGCGAGCGGCCTGGGTTCTGTTGTGTGGAGCACGCTGGTGGGCGGGGCGGGGAAGGATTCCGGCACCTGCATCGGCCTGGATGCCGGTGGGCTGGTGGTGGTAGCGGGGTCGACGACTTCGTCGAACTTCCCGCTGCAGGGCGCCACCCAGTCGACGACGGGCGGCGGTTCGGACGGCTTTGTCCTGCGGATGGCCGCGAATGGCGCGTCGGTGGCGTTCTCGACCTACACGGGCGGGAGCGCGGCGGATGGAGTGGCGGCTCTGGCGCTGGGCGCCGGTGGGACGGTGTATGTGGCGGGGCAGAGCGGGTCGGCGGACTATCCGCAGAAGAATCCGGCGCAGGCCGTGTCCGGCGCGGCGCTGCGGATGTTCGTGACGCGGATGGCGGTGGGCGTGCTGCCTGTTTTGCAGACCGTGTCGCCGAATGCGGGCTCCGGCGCGGCTCGGACCTTCTCGTTCTCGGCCACCCACGCTTCGGGCGCGGCGCAAATCGGGGTGCTGGAGCTGTTGGTGGGGCCTTCGGCGGCGTCGGCGCAGGTGTGCCGGATCCGGTATGACCGGGCGACGGGGTTGCTGGGACTGGCGGCGGATTCGGGGTTGAGCTGGAGCAGCGTGGCGCTGGGGGCAAGCAGTTCCGTGTCGAACAGCCAGTGTACGTTGTCGGGTAGCGGCGCGACGGCGGTGAGCGCCGGAAACACCTTGACGGTGACGGCGGGGTTGAGCTTCGCGGTGGGCTTCGCGGGCACGCGGCAGTTGTACCTAAACGCCGCGGCGCTGAGTGGGGAAGAGACCGGGTTTGCCGCGGCGGGCTCGTGGACGGTGGTCTCGGCTTCGAACCAGACGCCCACGGCCAGTCTGGTGGCTCCGGCCAGCGGCAGCGGGCTCGCAGTGAAGTTCAGCGTGGTCTTCTCCGATACGGATGGCGGGGCGGATATCTCGACCGCGAAGGTGATTGTGCATTCGTCGGCCGTGGATGTGAACTCCTGTTCGATCCGGGTGCAGAGGGCGGCGGGCACGATCGAACTGGCAGCGGATTCAGGGTCGACGTGGAGCTCGGGTGCGGCCGGCAGCTCGGGTACGCTGCAGAACAGCCAGTGCCAGGTGAAGCTGGTGAATTCGTCGATCGCCGTATCCGGCAGTACGCTGACGGTGGCGCTGGATCTCGTCTTCCAGGCGGCGTTTGCGGGGGCGCGCAATGTGTACGGGATGGCTACGGATGCGTCGGGGGCGTCGGGTAGCTGGAAGCAGCTCGGGGGATGGACAGTGACCGCGCCGGTGGTGAATACCGCGCCGGTGCCGGCGTCGGTGAGTCCATCCAGCGGCAGCGGCGCGGCGCAGGTGTTCACGTTCCAATTCACGGATGCGAATGGAGCGGCGGACCTGGCGCTGCTGCGGGTGTTGATCAACGGCCAGCAGACGGCCGTGGCGGGGTGCTACTTCGTATGGGACCGGAGCGCGGGTGTGATCTGGCTGGCGGACGATAGCGGGGCGGTGTGGTCGGCTTCAGCGAGGGCGGGTACGGCGGAGTCGGCCAGTAACAGCCAGTGCAAGGTGAACGCGACGGGCTCGTCGATTGCGGCGAGCGGTACGGGTTTGAGCATGGCGGTGAGCGTGAGCTTCTTCCCGGGCTTTAACGGGGTGAAGAGCGTGTACGCGAATGCGACGGACGCGGCCGGGCTGACCAGCGCGTCGCCTCAGTTGGGGTCGTACACGGTGGCGGCGGTGAGTACGCAGCCGACAGGGCCGCTGACGGTGGCTCCGGCGGCGGGTAGCGGGTCGAGCCAGGTGTTCACGTTTACGTTCACCGATCCGCGCGGCGCGGGGGACCTGACCTGGCTGCGTGTGCTGGTCCATTCGCAACAGACGGCCGTGGGCGGCTGCTATCTCGAGGTCGATCCGGTGGGGCTGGTCGCGTATCTGTATGACGATGCGGGGGCCGGTTACTCGGCGGCGCGGTTGGGCGCCAGCGATGCGGTACAAAACAGTCAATGTAAGATTTCAGGTGCGGGCAGCAGCGTCGCATTGTCCGGAGCGCAGGCGACGCTGAAACTGGACTTGAGTTTCCAGGCGGGCTTCGCGGGCGTGAAGTCCATCTGGGCGAATGCGAGCGACCGGACGGGTTTCACGAGCGGGTCTCCGCAATTGGGGGCTTTCACTGTGGACGCCGCGGGGGCGGCGGCGTTGGGGGCTGTTTCCATGACGCCCGGCAGCGGCAGCGGAGGATCGCAGGCATTCAGTTTCGTGTTTGGCGATCCCAAGGGGGCGTCGGACCTGGCGTGGATGCGGGTGCTGATCCATTCGCAGCAGACGGCTGCCCAGGCGTGCTATCTCGCGGTGGAACGGTCGACTGGGCTCATCTATCTGGCCGATGACCCGGGTGCCAACTGGGTGCAGGCGGCGATGGGGAGCAGCGCGACGGCGAAAAACAGCCAGTGTACGGTGAGTGGGACGGGTTCGTCGATGAGCCTGAGCGGCAGCCGGGCGACGGTGGTGCTGAACGTCTCGTTTGCGGCGGCCTTCAATGGGGCGAAGAGTGTCTGGGCGAATGCGACCGATGGGGCGGGGTCGACCAGCGCCTCGCCTCAGATCGGGACGTTCACGGTCGCGGTGGAGGGAGGCCACCAGGCGCCGGCCCCTGTTTCCGTGACGCCGTCCAGCGCCAGCGGTTCGAGGAAGGTGTTTACGTTCACCTACAGCGATGGCGATGGAGGCTCGGATGTGGAGACGCCGCGCGTCCTGATCCATTCGCAGCAGACGGCGGAGCATGGGTGTTACTTCCAGTTGACGCGGTCGAGCGGGGTGCTTTCGCTGGCGGACGACTCGGGTACGGCGTGGGCGCAGGTCCGGCTAGGGGTCAGTGAGACCGCACAGAATAGTCAATGTGTGCTTTATGGGGCCGCGTCGGCGTCGTCGGTATCTGGAAACTCTCTGACAGTTTCCGTGGATTTGGGATTCAAATCGGCCTTTGCGGGCGCAAAGAGTATCTGGATGAATGCCACGGATCAGGAGGGCCTGACGAGCGGATCGCCGTTGCTGGGTTCGTTCACGGTGACGCCCTAGCCGCCACAGACTGCTAGGGGCGGCTGGGAGCGGACGGTGCGGCGGGGCGGGGTTTCTGGCGGAAGGCGCTGATCCAGATGGCGAGGCAGAGGAAGTGGGAGGCGATCAGGACGAAGTTGCTGAAGGGGATCAACGACTTGGCCATCAGCCTCAGGGATTGGCCGATGGCTTCGCCTGCCATCTGAACGCCCAGCCCGCTGGTTACGGTGAGCAGGCGGCGATCAAGGGTGCGTGAACTCAGTAGCAGCATCCACAGGATGAGGTTCATGACCATGGCCGTCACGCTCAGGTTGCGGACGGCATTCGTCATGGGGCGGATAAACCCGTTCGTGGAATGGAGCAGCGCATAGCTGATGAAGATGGCGGCCAGGAGGGTGGCTCCGATGATGAGCCAGCGGCCCAGCGAACGCTTGTCCCCCTTGCTGGTGAGGGCGTAGTAGACGAGCGAGATCACCAGGATGAAGACGATCGCCTGGCGGAACATGTCATCTATATAGAATACTTTGGGGTAAATGTCGGCGCCGTAGAGCGCGAGTTCGGCGACATTTGTCAGAAACAATACGATCAAATCAATGAACAAAGCGACGTAGGGACGGATGGGGCCCTTGAGGATGAGATGGAGGAGGTAAGCGTAGCAGAGGAGGGCGAAGCAGGCGAGCGCGAAATAGAAGGTGTCGGAGTTCATAGGGACCCAGCGGCGAAATGCAAAGGCCGCCGGGCCCCGAGAATGTCGGACTGACTAAGCCTAACGGATGCTGAGGCCGTCGCCCCAGGGATCAGGGGGAGGGAGCGGGCTGATCGAGAGACCGTCGCCCCACGGATCGGGCGGAGGGAGCGGGCTGATGGACAGACCGTCGCCCCAAGGATCAGGCGGAGGCAGAGGGCTGATGAATAGACCGTCGCCCCAGGGATCAGGCGGAGGCAGGGGGCTGATGGAGAGACCGTCGCCCCAGGGATCAGGCGGAGGCAGAGGGCTGATGGAGAGGCCGTCGCCCCACGGATCGGGTGGGGGTAGTGGGCTGATGGAGAGGCCATCACCCCAGGGATCGGGAGGCGGCAGCGGGCTGATGGACAGCCCGTCACCCCAGGGATCGGGGGGCGGTAAAGGACTGATAGACGGGGCATTCAGACCTGTGCTGACGGGTACAACAGCCGCGAATGATGCGGCTGAGAACACGAAAAGTGTAGCACAGACGACGCTCAGGCTAATTTTCTTGCACATTTGGTGGCTACCTTCGCAGTGCACAAATAGAGACCGGTTTGCGCCGGCATCCAAATTTTTGGTCCCCATTACTAAGGGTTCTACCTGAGCTTATGGGAGGACGAAGGTGCCAATGGATAGGATTTATCCTAGGTACTAGGATAGACTAATCCCTAATGTTGACTAAGTGGTTTTTCTAGAGGGCCTTAGGGCGATTTCTCAACGTGAAGTACCAATGGGAGAGAGGCGAAGATTGTCCGCCAGTACTACTGGCCTTATTAGTATTGTTCGCGGGAGCTGAGGAAGGACGGAGGTTCGGCGGGGTCGTTGGGCCCGGGGAACGACGACCTGCCGCGGAGACGCTTGCCGGGCCATTCCAGGCGCATGTCCTGGCAGACTTCGTCGAGCATTTCGATGGTGGTTGTCTTCTTCTCGAGGGCGAACGCAGTGAGCAGGAGGTTGTCGCAGATCGCGTTGATAAGACGAGGGATGCCCTGGCTGCGCAGGTGGACTTCCTTGATTACTTCCTCAGAGAAGACCTGCTGATCGGGCATGCCGGCCTTGCGCAAACGGGAGTTGACGTACTCGGTTGCTTCCGCCAGCCCGAAGGGGGCGAGAGTGCAGCGGAGGACGATGCGTTGTTTCAGCTGACGGAGGTTGGGGGCATCCAGTTTGCGGTCGAGTTCGGGCTGACCGGCCAGGACGATTTGGAGGAGCTTGCCGAGGCGGGGGTTTTCGAGGTTCCCGAGCAGGCGGATCTCTTCCAGTACGTCCCATTCCAGATTGTGGGCCTCGTCAACGATCAGTACTGTAGTACGACCCTCGTTGGCTTGCTGGATGAGGAGCTGATTCAGGGCGAAAAGGACCTCGGTCTTCGACTTATGCGCGCAGCGAAGGTCGAGATCGTAGGCGATCATCTCGAAAAACTGTTCCGTGTTGATGCGGGAGTTGAAGAGGAAGGCGAACTCGATGTACTGCGACTCCAGGTAGTCCCGCATGCATTCGAGCATGGTGGTTTTGCCTGTGCCGACCTCGCCGGTGAGTACGATGAATCCCTTACGGCTATGAACCCCGTAGATGAGATTGGCGAGCGCTTCTTCGTGCTGTGGGCTCCGATAGAGGAACGCGGGATCCGGGCTGAGATTGAATGGGTTTTCCCGAAATCCGAAGAACGCGTTATACATAAGCTCCGATCACAGCCCCCGATCAGCTTCTCGTTTGACTCTTGTAGATGAGATCCCTCATTCTAACATGCTCCATCGGCATGACCGGACTTCCTCCTTAGCCCAAATACGGAGGAAAGCGGTGAGACGATGTATTGAGTTTCAGGCGAGGTGCCCGGTGGCATCGAACGCCAGTTCGGCCCACCCGGGCAGGGCCGCGGGTTGGTCGTTCATAAAGACGACGCGGCGGGTCTTCGGAAAGGGAAGCCCGGAGCGGAGCGGCTGGCTGTAAACAGGCAGGCTCCTGAGAATCTGACGGAACGGGTCGGCCGCCATGTCGATGGAGGCACTTTTCGAGAGGATGCCCGTGCCCCAGCCGAGGCAGACGAGGCAGGAAGCGGCCGATTCGCGGACGGCGGCGAGCCGGGCGGAGAGTTGGTCGATGGACTCGACGACACCCGTCAAACCGGTCGATTCGGCGTACTTTCGCTGCACTTCCAGTAACTTGGCGGCTGCGGCGTTGGCGGCCTGGGCGAAGCGGCGGGCTCCGGCGGGTTCCTTCCAACGTAAGGCGCGCAACATTTCGGCGCTAGCCATGGCGGGGGTGTCCTGGTATTTGCCCTCGAAGACCGTGCCGGGCACGGCCATTTCGGCGAACATCGGGGTGGAATCGGTGGGGCGGCGGGCTTCGACGGCTCCGCGCGGGCTCATCTTCCAGCCGAGTTCCAGTTTTGTGCCTCGCTGCAGGATGGTGGAGGTCCGGATGAGGTAGACCCGGGTCGTGCCGCCGGAGGAGAGGCTGTCGCTGTCGGCGAGCATCATGGACCGGGTGCGGCTGACGCCGGAAGCGCCCAGGGTGGACGTCTCGAGACCTTCGGCGGGCGAAGTTGGCATGCGCTCCAGCGCGGCGAGCCGGCCGGCGAAGTCCTTCCACTGGCCTTCGCTGGCGCGATCGATGAGGAGCGCGGTGCGCAACGGACCCTTTACGGCACTGGCCGGTACGTAGACACCGCCGGTGGGGGTGGCGGCGAAGGTCGGAATGAAGAGATGCTCCGGCGAGGTACGGGCGTAATACAGCGCGCAGGACGGGTGCTCGAAGGGGATGCGGCGGCTGGCGTAGTTCTGGGCATAGCCGCCCCAGCTGGCGAAGTCGAGCCGTTCCGCCTTGCGGATCTGATTCAGATAAGTGTCGAGGCGCGGGCCCTTGGCCAGGAGCCGGAAAATGCGGCGCTGGTCGAGGACATTGACCTGATCTTTCCAGACCATATAGTCAATGGGCGCGAGCTTCTGGCCGTCGCCGACCAGCAGCGGGGTCAAGACGGTGAGGCGGTAGTTCTTCATGCAGTCACCGGCCAAGGGATGGGCAGCGCCACGGCGTAGCCGGAGCGGTAGACGGGATGCGGGCAGCCGGGCGGTGCGACATCGCGGACGGCGCCCAGGGGCGGTTGTCCGGCGAGCAGCACCGAGCCTTCGGCGACCATGCGGGAAGCGAGTTTCTGCTGGCCGCCGCCCTGCGATGCCCCGACGCGGCCGGTGCGGCGGGTGAGCAGGTAGTCGCCGGCGGTCCACTCGACGGTGTCGGTATCGGCGGGGGAGAACAGCGAAAGCAGCCAGTAGGCGTTGCCTGCCGGGGGCAAGGCGGAACCGAACAGCAACTCGGGCAGCAGGCCGGGCTGGAAGTCGGGATTGCGGAAGCGGCCGAAGCCGCGCGAGCGCAGGCCGCCGAGGCCGGTGTCGGCCAGTAAGCGGAACGCTGCCTGCAACTTAGGAGCCCAGACGGCGTAGGTAATGGGGTTCGAAAACTGGGCGGCGCACCACAGGCCGGAGGCTGGCGCGTATTGAACGCAGGTCACGCGGTGGGGCTCGATCTGGCCGCCGGTGACGCGGTCGACGGCGGCGCTGGAGCGTTGAACGAAGCGGAAAGGTCCTGTAGACGAGCGGCTGTTGCCGGGGATGAGGCAACTGCTGTGGCCGTCGACGGTCCACTGTTCCTCGGAGGGCTGTTCGCCCTTCACAAGGCCGGCGATGACCGAGGTCGGGACAAGGGTGGCGCCCTTCCACCGCACTTTGGAGGCGGCGGTGGGGTTGGCGGCGGGGGGAGGCCACAGACCGGCGGGGGGCGGGGCGTAAAGATGGCCGCGCTGCCAGGGGAAGCAGGAACTGAAGCGGACCGCGGGTTCGGTGTGCGGCTGCGCGGTGGCGTTGAACCACTCTTCCAGCAGGCCCAACTGTTCGAAGCTGGAGCACAGCGCCGAATAGAGGGCGTCGCTGTGGAAGATGGACACGGCCTGATCGCGGGCGCCGGTATCGGGACCGATGCGCCAGGGCGTGGTGGGCCGTAGTCGAATGAGCAGCGCGGGGTTCATCGGGAATCCGCCGTTCAGGAGAGTTTGCCGGAGAACTCGGGATCGCGGACACCGGCCTGGAGTGCCGCCGTTTCCGCGGCGTCGAGCAGGGCCTGTTCGGCCTCACCGGCGGAGTAGTACGCCTTATTGCGCCAGGTGAGCTTCCAGTTGGCGAAGCGCACGCGGCCGCTGCCACGCGAGCCGCCGCCGCCGAGGGCATCGTCTTCGAGGAGGCGAAGACCCTGCACCAGGGTGGGCACGAGTTCGCGGTCAGCCGGGCAAAGGATGTCGACGACGAAGCGGACGCGGAAGCGGGCGCCGGCCGGAACGCGCTCGAGGGTGCGGGCGTTGGCCTGGGCGGTGATGCGGTCGATGGCGTTCTCGCTCTTGACCTCAGTGAGTTCGTCGTCCAGATTTTCGCGCATCTGGGCGGTGATGGACTCCATGTCGAGGGGGGCGTCGTAGGCGGTGAGGCGGGCCGGGGTGGCCGATTTCGGCTCCAGGGCGTCGCCGGAGACCCGCTCCATGCGGCCGGGGTTGCGGCCGAAGAGGACGCCGACCTCGTCAGCCGGATCGTCGGTCTGGTGGATGCGGACTTCCTGGCCGCGGCGGCGGGAGAGGTAGATCAGGTCGGCCGGGGAGACCAGACCCGAGGACTGCTCGAGCAGGCTGCGGAGCTTGCCGCGCAGGGAGCTGCCCGGGACGTAGGGGCGCCCGAAGGCGTCCTTGACCACCGGGTTATCGGCGCCGCCGAGGTCCAGGGAACCCTTGCCGGCTCCGATGTGGAGGCCGGTCTCGCAGATCATCTCGCCATCCAGCAGCAACTTGCCAATCAATCCGAGCTTGGTATCGGCGGTGTGAGAGCTCATGTGAAACTCCGGAAATCTTTCTTCCTGACGGATGCTATTCGTTGTAGGCGACGATGGCCTCGAAGAGGTCGCGGAACCGTTCGTAGCCGCGGGCGTCGTTCTTACGGGTGACCTGGAGCAGAAGCCGCTCGAGCGGATCGAGGCTGCGCAACTGGTGGCGCGCGATGGTGTAGGCCAGGCGCGCACGGAGCATCACAAAGTGGTGCTGACGCTCGCCCTCGGCGGCGCGGCAGGCGCGGCGCACCGCACTGAAGAGGCGGCGCAACTGGCTGCGGGTGCCGGAGTCCATGTCGCGCATGCGGGCGACGATGGCGTGGGCGGCGTTGTCGAGGTAAAGGCTATCGGCGACCAGTTTGTCGAGATCGATGTCGGACGGCGGCTCCATGGGACGGCCGCCGCGATCGGGGCCTTTGCCGTGTTCGCGCGGACCGCCGCGGCGGTCGCCTTCGCGTTCGGGCCGGCGTTCGCCGCCGCCGCCGCCGCCGCCGCCGGGTCCACGTTCCGGACGATCGGCGCGGGGCGGGCGGTCACCGGCGGGCTTGTCGCCCTGGGGCGGGCGTTCGCCGCGCGGCTGGCGCTCCGGCCGGCCGCCGCCACCCGCGGGCCGTTCGCGGCGTTCCTGCGGGGGCCGGTTGTTGGGTTTGGATTCGGGTTTGTTCTCCGGCTTGGGCGTGGGGGCCGGAGCGGGTGCCGGATCAGCTGCAGCCGTCGCCGAGGCCTCGGCCGGGGCTGGGGTTTCCTGGCGCGTTTCCGCGGCCGGTTCAGACTGGGGCGCGGGCGCAGCCGGTTGCGTCTCTTCCGGTTGGGTCTGCTGCGGTTCGAGTTCGCTCATATTACTCAGCCTCTTCCAAGAATCGCGCCCATTCGAGGGCGACGCGGCCCGCCGGTCTCAGCTTCAACTGAGCCTGGCCGCGGGTGAGAAATGCGGCCAGCACCGTGTTACGGGTCTTCTGAAACTCTTTGTTGCGTTCCGGGCCATCCAGGACGCGATGCAGGCGGCGGTGGAGCCGCCAGGGGCGCTGCTGGGCCTCCGCCGCGCGGCGGGTGGAGCGGGCCGGGAGGGTGCGATCGGTCTCCCTGTAAAACGAACCCAACTCGCCGAGGAACTGCGGAGGGCAGCCGAACTCCTCCACCAGGCGGAGCATGGAGGTTTTGAGGTCGGCCGCTTCACCCACCTGTTTCCAGTCGAGCACGCGGCCGAGCAGGGAGATGGAATCGCGGCCCACGCTTTTGGCGATTTCGAGCTGGTGACCGGCCTCGGCGTAGACGCTGGCGGGATCGACATCAGCGGAGGGCGCCAGGGCGAGGGCCATGGACAGAGTCTTGCCTTCGGCGCCGGGGAACTCGCGGAGGAGTTCCGTGGCCGAGCGCTGGAACAGGCGCTCGATCTCACGGGCGAAGGGGATGAGGGCGTCCCAGCTGCCGATGACGGAGAACTCATCGCCGCCGGTGTGCAGAACGGAGACGCGATTCTGGAAATCGGGCTGGGAACAAAGGACTTGTACTTCTCCGGCGAAGAACTGCCGGAAGAAAACGGAGAGCTGGAGGTACTCCTCGATGCTCTGGGCCTTGCGCAGGCGGGTGGAGAACTGGTCGGCGTCGCCGCGAAGAATGCCCCAGGTCTTGCGGCCGTTGGCGCGGGCGGCGAGTTCGAGGCGCGAGGCGGGCTGGGGGCCGGAATCGGCCGGCGCATAGTGGGTGGCCAGCCAATGCTGTTCGCCTTCGGCCTTGAGCAGGCCGGGCGCGTCGGCGTCCCAGACGGCGGCGGAGGTCGCCGGGAGTCCCCGATAGAGGTCAGAGAAGAAGCGGTTCAGGCGCGAATCGTCGGCGAAGGGCTCAAAGATGCCTTCGGGTTCCAGGGCGTCGGGGCCGCGCCAACGGGCCATCTGGTCGTCGAGGCGTTTGCGAACGTCGGTCCAGGCTCCGAGATTCTCGGTGGCGGACCAGGCGAGGCGCAGGCGGTGGCCGCTGAATTCGGCCAGGCGGCGGGTGACGTTGACAAGGAAGGCGTTGGCTTCGGGCAGGCTTTGGTCGGTGAGGACGGCGAGGAAGTGGCCGCCTCCGCTGGCGCCGAGGAGTTCGGGCGCGAGGCCGAGGTGTTTGAGCAGGGCCCGGGGGATTGCCTCGGACAAAAGGGACACGTGAAGGCAACGTCCGGCCAGCGACGCGAGGCCGCCTTCCGAGTCGCGAATAAAAGGCTCAATGCCTAGGAGCTTGCCTTGAAGGAAAATCTGCACGAAGACTGCCTCAGGCCACAATCAAATTCTGAATCTAGCACAGAGGCGGAACTCGTTGTCGAAACTTCGGTTTCCGGACCCCTAGATGCCAGTTCTCGGGCGGTAGCCGGGACGAGCACTGACCCGGAGTTTGCGAGCCACGTCGCTCTTGATCTCAACGGTAATCTTGCGGAAGCCGTCATTCGGGTTGGGCGCCGGATAGTAAGTGACGGTATAGGAGTTCCCCAGGTCTTCGCGGATGGCTTCGAAGGCTTCCACCTGTTTTTGCCAGGTCTTCGCGAAGAAGCTCTTGCCTCCGGTGCGCGAAGCGAGGCGGCGGAAGACGCCGGTGGAGATGGGATCGCGGCTGACGTCACTGGTGGAGATGACGTAGATGGGGATGCCCTCGTCCTCGGCCACGGCCCGGACGTCGTCCGGGGCGACCATGGAGGCGGAGTCGGGTCCATTGGAGAAGACGATGACCACCTTGCGTCCGGGAACCTTGGCGGCGTCGCGCAGGGAGAGCAGGAGCGCATTGTAAAGAGCCGCGTCATCGCCGGCGACGGCGGTGCGCAGACCCTGCAGGACGTCATTGCGGTCGCGGGACAGGGAAGCGGCGCGGGTGAGGTTGCGGGAGAAGGTGTAGACGGCGACGGAGTCGGCCCGATCGAGGCCGCGGACGAAGTCGGCGATGGCGTCCGAGGCGTAGACGAAGCCGCGGTACATGTAATTGGACGTATCGAACAGCACGAAGACATTGGTGCCGACGAAGGCGTCGGTGGCGATGCCTCCCTTTTCGGGGTCAGCCTGGGCCGTGACCATGGGCTTGGTGCTGCCGTCGTCCAGCAATTGGAGCGGCGGTTTATTGCCCTCGGCGAAGGTATTCACTTTCTGAGAGATGCCGTCTTCCAGGATGCGGAAATCAGACGGCTTGAGGCCGTTGACATAGCGGCCCTTGGAGTCGGTCACGGTGAAGCTGAGCACCACCATGTCGACCTTAACCCGGAAGGTGGGGCGTCCCGGCTCCTGCCCGAGGAGGAGAGCCGGCGCGGCGGCCGGGATCAGGGCTCCCGTACTGGTAGCGAAAAAGTGTCGGCGTGTGAACTTCATCATCCCTCCGTTGATCCTAGTCTTCGAGTGCGGCCTTGGTTTCCAGCGCCTGGAGCTTGCGGGTCTGAACGCGGACGCTATCGGCTACCGTGCGCATGGAGCGAAGCAGGGCGGGCCAGTCTTCGAGGTGGGTAGCGAAGATCTGTTCCACGGTGCGTTGGGTCCATTCGGGGAGCAGGACGTTCAAACGGGAAGGCGGCAGGTAGAGCTCGTCGGCCAGGGCGGCGAAGAAGAGATTGTTGGACTCCCAGCTTTCGGCGAGGATGCGGCTGGAGTACCCCATGAGGGTGGGGAAGGTCCGCAGATTCAACAGCTCGGGGTGTTGGGAGTTGGTGAGCGTGGGCTTGGGTGTCCCGAAAGCCTCGGAGATGGCGGCCTGGTTGCAGCGGTCGGGGCAGGCGGCGGTGAGGTGGCGGATCTCGTCGGCGACGAAGGCGCCGGAGTCCATGCGCTGGCTGACGGCCAGGGTGCCGATTTGATAGAGCTCGGCCGGGGTGATCTGTTCGAGGGCGGCGATGACGTCGCCGGCGGCGAGCAGGTCGTCGACATGCCGGACGCGGGCGGGCGGGGCGAGGCGGTCGAGGATGTCGAGGGCTTTGACGCGCACCTCGGGCGAAAGTGCGGAGTCGGCGACGACGGTTTCGCCCAGCCGCATGTGGAGGTCGACGTAGTGGAGCTGGGCCGGATCGACATTCCAGAAGCGGGGGAGCTTGCTGGAGACGAGCATCTGCGGCACGAGGTCGCCCCAGATGAGGGCCTGTTCGCGGGTGGGGATGAGGAAGTTCTGTTCAGCCTCGGCGAGGGCGTAAGGCAGGTTGGCGAGCGAGCCGACGAGGCGGCCGCCGGCGCTGGAGGGCCAGCCGGTGCCGAGGACTTCGGTGGTGCGCCAGGTCTGGTTATTGCCCTGGACTCCGATGAAGTCGTGGCTGCGGGCGAACAGAGGGTTGGTGTAGAGGATCTGCGCCCCGGGTGGTGCGTAGTGGAGGTACAGCAGCCCGACCATCGAGTCGCGCAGCAGCGGGGTGAGCATGCCGCGGGCGTCCTTGAGCTTCTCGGGATTGCCGGCGGCCTTTTCGATGATGGAGCGGAAGTTGAGCTTGCGCTGGGCGTCGATGTGCTTCTCGGTCCAGAAGCCGAAGGAGAAGGAGTTGCGTTCCTGGGACGAGAGCGTGCCCTTGGGCAGGTTGAGGTCGGAGACGCGGGCCGCGAGACGGTTGAGGAGGGCGGCGTTGCCTTTCTCTCCCTTGGCGAGGGCGTCGAGATGGTCGGCCAGATCGAAGAGGGTCTTCACCGAGACGAGCTTCTGGGCCTCGAAGCCCTTCATCATGTCGGTGAGCATGAGCTGGTGGGTTTCGTCGTCGGCGGGGTTGACGGCGCCGGCGAGGAGGTCGAGGAGGCGGTCCTGCGGATTGACTCCGGGGGCGGCGCCGGTGGCTTTGAGGATGGTCTGGATGCCGCCGCGGGCGCCGTCGAAGAGGTCGCGCTCATTCTTGATTTTGGCGAAGGGCTCGATGAGGGAGGCGAGGACCGTGTCGGTCTGGTCAGCGGGAATCAGTTTCTGGCGGACAAGGATCTGCCAGAACCCGGCCAGCGCCTGCATGCTGCCGGCCACATCCGAACGGACGCCCATATCGCGGATGTCCGAGATGGCTTCGGCGGTATCGAGGTAGAGCTTGATGGTGCGATCGCTGATGTTGGGCGATTCGGAGAACAGCGAATACTGGGCTCCGTAGGCGCGCCACTTGATGGCCAACTGGCTGACGGTCGCCGGTTCGAGGGGCTGTCGCCGGTTGCGATCCAGGTCGCTGAGCGACATGAAGATCTTCAGCGGCTCGTTCTCGACGGCCTTGCGGGAGAGGCCGAAGAGAGCCTCGAGCAGTTCCTCGGGTTCCTTCCAGCCGGCGGCTGACTTGGTGAGCTTGCCGTCGTACTTGCCGTTGGGGTGTTCGACGAAGAGCTTGCGCCAGATTTCGATGCCGCCGGGGACCTGCGGCTTGCCGTTCTCGACACGCAAGCGGGTAGAGAGCAGCATGAGGTCGGTATTGGCGCGGAAGACAGGGCGGGCCGGACCCGGGCTGGTGACACGGCCGCGGAGGGCGGTGTAGAAGCGCTTCAGGTGAGCCGGTTCGGAGAGATAGTCCAGCGTGGGGCCGTGGATGCGGAGGAGGGCATCGAAGTAGCTGGCGAGCCAGCCGTCATCCTTGGTGACCAGTTTCTCGATGAACTTGACGCCTTCATTGGGGTTGGCGCCGGCGAGTTCGGCCCAACCGCTGGCGGAGCGGTCTCCCCCGGGTACGCTGACCTTGCCGTTGCGGATGCGGAACATGCCGCCGAAGAAGTCGAAGACGTGGGCGAAGGCGCGGATGCGAGTGACGGGCAGCGACTTGCGGAGTTCCTCGGCGGTTTCGGGGTCGAGCTTCGCCATGCCGAGATAGAGGCGGCAGAGGGACGGGTCGTTCAGGAACGCATCGATGAATTCGCCGCTCTGGCGCTCTTTGTTCGAGAGCCAGTATTCGGGCGCGTACAGGACGGTGACTCGGGTGGGCTTGAAGTCGTAGTGGAAGGGCCGGTTGGTGCGCAGGGCCTGTTCGAGATCGGCCAGGGGGAAGCCGGAATCCATGGCGAGGAAGGCGCGTGTGGCATTGACGGTCTCGAGGACAACGTCGCTGCCGCAGCCGCCGCGCATGCGGAAGCCGAGGATCCGGAGTAGCTCGCCGGTCTGGGCGGAGTCGCAGTTTTCGATATGGATGGCCTTGGATTCGCCGGCGAGTTTGTCGAGTTCGCGGGCCTGGCCGAGGTAGCGGATGACGAGCTTGAGGTATTCCGTGGGCTCGAGGGAATCGCTGCCGCTGACGGCCTGGTAGCCGTTGGTGACGACGTTGCGGGCGAGGGCGAGCAGGATGTCGCGGGCCGGCAGGTCAGGCGAGAGGGCGGCCATGCGCGAGAAGCTGCGGATGGGGCCGGGAATTTCGACGATGCCGGTGGGCAGGGCGGCGATGGTGGGCGCCTGCTCAGCGAGTGTCAGCCCGCTGCCACCAGCCTGGTGCCAGGCGGCGAGATGGCGGCTGGCGGCGGCACGGTCGCCGGCGATGAGGTTGAGTTCGACCAGGCGGCGGAGCGCATGCTTTCCGGCGGGCGTGGCGGGGCCGGACACGGTAAGGAGTTTCTCATAGGCGGCGCGGGTGCCGGGATCGCGCCGCAGGTCCAGGAACCCGGCGTAGGCCGCGAGTGCGGCTGCGTCGCGAGGCGCGGATTTCGCCGCATCTTCGAGAGTCTGCCTGGCGGTGCGGCCTTGTCCGCGCAGCTCCATTTGGCGCACGCGATCGGCCAGGTCGTCCGCCGACCAAGCCAAGGTGAAGGAACAGACCGTCCCCAATAGGGCGAAACGAGCGCTCTGCTTGAGCTTCATCATCCCCTCCCGATCCCAACCAGTCTCACGCTGTGGTGATCGAATGTATCACAGCTTGCTGTCCGTGTGTACGCAGGCGGCGGATGAACAGATTTCCGGCGCCGGCCACAAACGGTTATCTGAAATGGATGCACTAGTTCGCGAATGGATGCAAGACCCTTGAAAGGACGCGGGTTGCGGGGTACCTGGGACCGCGGCGTATTCTGAATGCGGAGGTCGGTACTCAGAATGCGTCTTTTCGCAGTTTTGCTCATGGGTCTTATGAGCCTTCCGCTGGTGGCGGCGGAACATACAATTGCAGTGGTTGGCCTGGTCCATTCCCACGTTTGGGGCCATTTGAACAAGATGGTGCAGGGGCAGTCGGCCCGGCTGGTGGGGGTCGCCGAGAGCGAGCCGGAGCTGGTGGCGGAGGCGAAACGCCGCAAGGTGCCCGATGACCTGATCTTCTCCGACTGGAAGAAGATGATCGATGAGAAGAAGCCGGAGATCGTGTGGTCGTTTGTCGAGAACAACCGGCACCGGGAGATTGTGGAGTATTGCGCGCCGCGCAAGATCCACGTGATGTTCGAGAAGCCGCTGGCGTCGACGTATAAGGACGCGCTGGCGATCAAGGATCTGGCGGCGAAGCACGGCATCTACATCCTGACGAACTACCAGATGGCGTGGTGGCCGTCGAACTATGTGGCCAAGGAGATCGCCGATTCGGGCCAATTGGGCAAAGTCTGGCGGATTCGCGGCGTGGTGGGGCACGGCGGTCCAGGCGGTCCGACGGGTTTGAACAAGTATTTTTTCAACTGGCTGACGGATCCGGTGAAGAACGGCGCGGGCGCGCTGGTGGATTTCGGGTGCTACAACGCGTTGTGGAGCCTGATGTACCTGGGGCGGCCCGAGACGGTGTTCGCGCAGGTGAATCATCTGCGGCCGGAGGAGTTCCCCAAGGTGGAAGACAACGCGACGATCGTGCTGCACTACGCACAGGGCGTAGCGGTGCTGGAAGGCAGCTGGGACCTGCCGCGCAGCTTCCAGGATCTGGAACTGTTCGGGCGGCAGGGCAGCGTGTATATGACGAGCCAGAAGGTGGAGCTGCGGAAGGGCCGGGGGGCGGTGGAAGAGGTTCCGATCAAACCGCTGGCTCCGGAGGCGGCCGAGCCGATTGCGGCCATGGTGCATGCGATTGAGTCGAAGACGGCTCCGTCCGGGATGACCGGCATCGACCTGAACGCGCAGGTGGTGGAGCTGATCGAGGCGGCGAAGGAGTCGATCAGGACGGGCCGGGCAGTGAAGCTCAAGTAGCCGGACGAGCATGGCTGGAAAAGAAAAGGGGCGCCCGGGAGCGCCCCTTTTCTGTGTTTGACTGGAAGCCGCGAGGGCCCGGTAGCCGGAGGGCTTACTGGGCGATGCGGAGGATTTCACTGGCGATGCGGACGAACGCGTAGTTCAGGTCAGTGGGTGTCGGCGCGTAGGCGTACATGCCCGTGTTCTGGGTGTCGGTGTAGATGGGGCTGGCCGGATCGTTGGCGATGCGGCGTAGCAGTTCGTGGTCGACACCGCCGTTGCTGCCCAAGCCGATGGTGTAGAGTGCCGGCTTCAGAGTGGAGTTGCTGCGCGCGGTGGTGGCGATGTTGTCGGCGACGTTCATGCCGGCACCGGTGACGGCCATTGGCACATCAGGACGCTTTTGGCCATTGTAGGTGCCGGAGGTGAAGGTGGCGATCGCCTTGTACCCGGTTGTGCTGTAGCCGTGGATTTCGGTGTCGGGGATATAGGCAACGTCTCGCCGGACATTGGTTGCGCTGCTGGTGAAGGCGCACCCGGAGCCTGCGATGAGCGGGTCACTGACATCCGTGGCCGAAGACGCAGCCTCCTTGATCAGTCCGTAAGTCGCGCCAGTGGACAGGCTGTAGGTGTCACCGGCGGCCTGGGTCAAGCCTCCCACCAGATTGGTTGGGGTCCAGTTGGGATTCCAGTTGGGCGCGCTGTAATTGGCGGAACTCTGGCCCGAATTGCGGTCGTACTTGTCGCCGTTGGCGTCGGTGCAGGTGCTGGGGAGCATGGTGCACGTAGACGACTCACTTGTGCATCCGGTGGGGCCGCCGGAATAACCGTAGCGTGTGTCGGACCTTGTCTTCACAGGGAAGCTGGCATGGAAGAGGTTGGCGTAACCGTCGGTGAAGAGGACGATCATATTCAAGGTGCCCGGCTCGTTAATGGCGACGAGTTGATCGTAGGCCGCGTCCAGGGCTGAACCGGTGCCGGTGCCGCCGCTGCATGTGATGGCCGCAATCCTGGTGAGCATGGACGGGGAGCCGGTCTTGAAGGTCATGGAGGGCGCGAAGTTCAGGTACCAGGCGCCGCCGAAGGTGACGAGGCCGAGGCGATCGCGCTGCTCGGCGAACATGTTTACAAAGGTGGTGGCGGCATTGCGCATGGTGGTGCAAGGCTTGCCGTTGGTGCCGGTGTCCGCCATGGAGCCGGAGCGGTCGAGCACGAGCAGCAGGTTGACGTCGCGGCGCGAGGCCTTACCGGTGGCGACCACGTGAGTGGTGGTGAAGCCCAGATAGCGCATGAAGTACTGCGGCGCATCCACCGAAGCCGTGACGGTGACCGTGCGGGTGCGGTAGGCGGACTCCGCGACGTTAACCGTGATGGCCTGATTCTTCGTGCCGAAGCTGCCAGCCTTCAGGTTTGCGTTGAAGAAGTCGACGGCGCGAGCCTGCGCCGCGGCTGTCTGGTCCGCGATGGTCAGGCCGACGCTGAGGTTGCGCGCGGCGGCGATGGCCGCGGCGTCCGCCGAGGCCGAGATCATGGTTTTCAGCACGAACAGCACGCCCGCATCGACAGCCAAGCCCACGATGGGGATCAGCACGGCGATGAGGACGGCCGTGAGCGGAAGGAAAATACCCTTTTGCCGTGCTGTCCAACGCCGGGAGCGTTTACCTTGGACAATGGCTGAATTCGTGGATGGCATCACTCACCTCTGGGGAGACAAACAACAATGCGCCAGGCTGAACCTGTCAGAAAATGTACCGGCGCGAGATCAGATTGCCGACGTTCGAGCCGGGAACGCTCCAGCTCAATCCTTTGAAGAAGCCTTCGGCCATGAACGCAAACTGACCGGATGTCAGAGTGAGAACATTTCCGAAGTTGGTGGCGCGTGCCGAGGCATCGGTCAGATAGCCTTGCACGTCGCCGTTGGCTGCGAGGCTGCCCGGTGTGCCGAACGCACTGGTTTTGAAGCTGGCGTTGCCGACGACAATCCGGTTGATGATTACGTACTGGTTCATGTTCGTGCACTGGCCAGTCGTTAGTCCGGCGCCCGTGCAGTCTGAGGAGGCGATGTAGGTGACCTTGGAAAGGATGATGACCCCGTTGCCCGAGGTGGCTGTCATATCCAGGCCGGCGGCCAGGCGGACGAGAAGGTTTTGGTTGGAGGCGAGACTGAAGTCGACCCAACGGGCGTACATGTTGGCGGCGTCGCGGGTGACCGTGGTGACCTGGATAGCCCGGCTGGTGTTGAAGCCGACTGAGATGGTCGCCATCATGATGGGGATCAGGAACATGCTGACCAGAGCAAAGTCGACCAGGGAGTGACCTCCCTGGGTTTTCTTCTTGGATTGGCGTGCGAGTCTCATGCGCATCTCAGCTTTCTCAACGGCAGGGCGGTCCTGACGAGCCGCCGGGCAGTCCTTCCATGCGATCGCTCGATCGGGCGAGGATGGTCATGGGTGTTGCCGTGCGCCACAATGGCGCGATCCATCTAAACTGGTAACCCTCGACCGAGACTTCCACGATGTTGCCCGGCATGTTGGAGGCAGTTGCGGCCAGCGTGTCCGGCTTGTAGTAGCGAATAAAAGTCTTGGTTGAGATGTCGGTGGCGGTGAGAAACCCGACCGAACTGCGGCGGACGACTTCCTTAATGGAGGCGTCCTGGCACATGCCGGTCATCGTCTGAAAGGTGACTGCGTAACGGGTGCCGGCCTGGACAGCGTACTGAATCGCGGTGCGGGCATAGAATGCCCGGCCGAAGTCGATAATGCTCAGGACGATGGCGAAGAACGGCAGAATGACGAGCGTAGCCTCAACCATCGCGTTACCGCGCTGGCGACGCCTGGATGGTCGCGAAGACATATGGTTCGCCTCAGTAGCCATGAGAAAGTTCGACCTGAAATAAGTATCGAGTGGTGCCGGTCAAATAACGATTGGGTGGATACCTTACCATGGGTGGGCCGGTACTAGACGGCCGGTACTTTCCGGGTAGGGAAACGCTGAGTTGCGACGTACGTATCAGGGTTCTACTGGAGAACAAGGGGCATAAACTACTGACGGCCCGGCCCGGAACGGCTGGATGGGGCCGGTGCACAGGCAGCGGCCACGTCTCCGCGTTTGGAACCGGCGTCCTTGATTTAATCCCCAATTTCACTCCAGTGCCTCGAGGCTGAGGACTGGCCGGGGCTTCCGGACCAGTTCCCTGTCTATGCCGTCACTGAGTCTATCGGCGGAAGTGCGAAAGGACTTGATTGGGCGGACGCCCTACAGTTTTCGAGGCAGGAACGATTACCAAAAAGAAGGCGGGGCGGCGTGGGGCGGTTTCAGGTAAGGCTCCGGCCCGAAAGCCGCTGGTATTTCAATGGGATGGGTACTAGCGGGCGGGCACAGCCACAGGGGTGGAGCGGTTGGGCCGCAGCAGCAGGGCGGCGCCTCCGGCTCCGAGGCCAAGGGCAATCCACTGGGTCCAGGTGAAGGGGCCACCCCAGGGGAGGGCCTGCTCGTGGAAGCGAAAGAACTCCACGGTCACGCGGGCGACGGCATAAAGAAGGAGATAGAGTCCGAGGATCTGGCCGTCGCGATGGAGCTTGCCGCTTTGCCGGTAGAGGAATGCGGCCAGCAGGGCAACCACTGCTGCCTCATAGAGTTGGGCCGGGTGGAGGGGGATGCCCAGCGGGACGCCGGTGAGGTCGTGGGCGGCGGGGTTTTCAAAGGTGACGGCCCAGGGACGGTCGCAGAGAGAGCCCCAGCAGCAGCCGGCGGCGAAGCAGCCAAGGCGGCCGATGGCATGGCCGAGCGCGACTCCGGGGGCGAAGACGTCGGCGGTCTTCAACCAGGGCAACTTCTGGCGCTTGATGTAAGCCCAGGCGAAGACGAAGGCGCCCAGGAAGCCGCCGTAGTAGACACCGGCCGAGAGCAGGGTGTCGAAGGAGAAGATGCGGCCTGGATTCTTGGCGTAGTAGTCGAAGTCCATCACGAACATGAGGAGCTTCGCTCCGGCTAAGCCGGTGAGAGCGCAGTAGATGGCGAGATTGTTCACCTTCTCGGGATCGATTCCGGCGCGGCGGGCGAGCCTGGTGGTGAGCCAGATGCCGGCCAGGAAGCCGAGCGCGACCAGCAGCCCGTAGGTGGGCAGGAAGAACGATCCAATGGAGATGAGTTTGGGAAACATGGTTCAGGCGCGTTTGCGCGCCGCGATGCGTAGGCGGCGGTAGTCCATGCGCCACTGGCCGGACTCCGCATCATACAAAGTTGGACGGGCCATTTCTTCGTAGCGATTCAGGACAGAGGCGCGCCACTGCGGGGCGAACATTTCCATCCAGTTGGCGAGACCGGCGTCGCCGCCGTCCAGCGGGGTCAGGCGGTCGAACAGGAGGGCATACACTACTTCGAAGCCCGCGTTTTCGAGGACTGTGGCGTATTCGCCGATGCCGGGGAAGTACCAGGGCAAATCGACGGTTTCGCCGCGCTCGCCGAAGATCTCCCTGGCCGCATTGAGGAGTGAGGCGACGTTTCCGGCGCCGCCGAACTCGGCGACAAGCCGGCCGCCGGGTTTGAGGGCGGCGAACATGCGGTCAGCGGCCTGCTGGGGCGGACGGATCCAGTGGAGGGCGGCGTTGGAGAAGATGGCGTCGAACTGCTCGTGTGCGACGTAGTCGGGCAGGCTGGCGTGGATCCAGGAGCCGGCGGGGTAGGCGGCGCGGGCCTGTTCGAGCATGGTTTCGGAGCTGTCGAGCCCGGTGACGATGGCGCCCGTAGCGCCGAGTTTGGCGGTGAGTTGGCCGGTGCCGCAGCCGACGTCGAGGATGTGCTCTCCGGCGGCGGGGGCGAGCAGGGCGATCAGGTCTTCAGCACTCTTCCAGACAAACGAGTGGCGCTGATCATAGAGGGCGGCGTTCCATTCCACGGTGTCAGAGATTCCCATCAAAGATGGTACAGCATCAGGTAAACGACCACGCCCGTGACGCTGACATAGAGCCAGATGGGCAGGGTGATGCGGGCCAGTTTGCGGTGGCGGGCGAGTTGGCCGGTCCAGGCGCGGTAGAGGGTTGTAATCGCCAAGGGGGCAACTGCCACAGCGAGGATCGTATGGGTCAACAGGATGGTGAGGTAGACGATCCGGATGGCGCCGGGGTGCTGAAAGCGAACGGAGCCCACCTGGTAGTGGTAGATGAGATAGCTGGTCAGGAATAGGGTGGAGGTGGTGAAGGCGGCCAGCATCACCTTCTTATGGGCGTCGAAATTGCGGCGGCGGATGAGAACGTAGCCGATGACCAGGAGTATGGCGGACAGGCTGTTCAGGCAGGCGTTCAGCGTGGGTAGATCACGCACTTCCATGTCACAAGACCTCTTTCCGGACCTTGCCGATGTCTTCCACCAGTTGGGGCAGGGCGGTGGCGTCGGTGGTGTCGTAGTAGCCGCGGATGCGGCCCTTGCGGTCGATCAGGACGAAACGGGTGGAATGCTCCAGCTTGCCGTCGCCGACATTGCCGAGGCGGAAGGTGTCGAAGCTGAGTTTATTGAGGGCCTCCGCCGGGCCGGTGAGGAAGGTCCAACGCTCGGGGTCGGCTTTGAACTGCTTGGCGTAGGCGGTGAGGACTTCGGGGGTGTCGGTTTTGGGGTCGACGGTGAAGGAGACGAGTTCGACGTCAGAGAGGTCCTTCGTGTCCTCCTGCAGTTTGTGCATCTGGGCGCTCATGCGCGGGCAGGGGCCGTGGCAGGTGGTAAAGATGAAGTCGGCCACCCAGACTTTGTTGGCGAGGGCGGCGGTGCTTTCATACTTCTGCCCGTCCTGGTTGGTCAGGGTGAAGTGGGGCACTTCCCCTAGGGTGGGGAGGCCGGAATTCAGGCAAGCGGCCAGACAGAGACAGGCCGCACCCAGTGCGGCGGAGGAAAGGATCTTCATTGCCAACTATTAGAATAGCTTGTAGCTGTCGATAATCAGGGCCAGGTAGAGGAGCGGCAGGTACATTACGCTCGCCTTGAGGACGCCGCGGGCGTTGAGGGACGTGCGGTCGCGGCTGAGGCGGGCGGCCGAATTCAGGAAGAATCCACCCAGGACCAGGGCTGCGGCGAGGTACAGATTGCCGGTCATGTTGAAGAAACTAGGCAGCAGGCTGATGGGGATCAGGGCTAGGGCAAAGCCGAGGATCTGGCGGGAGGTGGAAGCGCCGTCGGGCTCGACCACGGGCAGCATCTGGATGCCGGCCTTGGCGTAATCGTCACGATACATCCAGGCGATGGCGTAGAAGTGGGGGAACTGCCAGAGGAAGATGATGGCGAAGAGGATCCAGGCGTCGATGGTGAGGACGCCGCGCGCGGCGGCGAAGCCCAGCAGCGGAGGCATGGCTCCGGGGAAGGCGCCGACGGTGGTGGACCACCAGGTGCGCTGCTTCATCGGGGTGTAGAGGCAGAGGTAGCTGGCGACGGTGAAGAGGCCGAGCCAGGCGGTGAGGGGGTTGACGCCCCAGCCGAGCTGGAGTTCTCCGGCGACCAGCAGGGCGATGCCGAACAGCAGCGCGTTGCGGGGGGTGACCTTGCCGGCGGGAATAGGCCGCTGGCTGGTGCGATTCATCTTGGCGTCGGCGTCGTGTTCGTACCACTGGTTCAGGGTGGCCGTGCCGGAGGCGATGAGCGCCGTGCCCAGCAGGCAGTTGAACAGCAGGAGGAAATCCACCGAACCCTGATGGCCGAAGAAATAGCCGATGCCTGTACTCATCAGGATGAGCCAGGTGATTCTGGGCTTGGTGAGATCGAGATAACTTCTCATGAATGATGCCCCGGGGAAGCCAACTCGTGGCGCGATGAGCCCGTCTCCGGAGCTTGCTCCACATGGCGCAGGATTTGCGCCGACAGAACTACAGTCAAGGCGAGGACCAGCGCGCCGGTGCCGGCGTGGGTCATTAGGGCGGCGCGGATCGCCAAACCTGCTTCGGCGCCCATCATGCGGGCGACCAGCGCGGCGACTCCCAGCACGACCTGGATCCCGATGAGGCTCAGCAGCCAGACGCAGGTGCGTTTCATGCCCGCCAAGGCCTGTGCGTGAGTCATTACCGAAACGGCGACCATCATGACAACGATGGCGGCGATGAAGGCCCAGACCACGTGCGGGACGGCGCCCATGACTTTGTGCCGATAGGCGGCACCGAGGGCCACTTGCAGAACGACGACCGCCGGAGCGGCGACTGCCATGGAGCGCAGCGAGGGCCAGCCGGAATCGGGTACAACGGCTGTCGAGGAGGCCGCGGGTGAGGTTCGCCAGGCGGCTAAAGCCAAGCCGGCGAACAACATATGAGCCAGCCACGCGGTGACCGCTTCGACTTCAGGCGCAGCCAGGGAGCCTACCGGCGGTACGCCATAGACAATGGCAGCCAGCGCGCACGCCGACAGCAGGACGAGAATTCGGTGCAACCACGAACCGGACATATGTTTACTGTGGAAACCCAGTGGGGTCCTGGAGACAGGATCCCTTGGGGACCATTCTACCCCGGCAAGAATTTTTTCGCACTTGTCAGATGCAGCAATTGACGGGAACGACGCGAATGGATTGAGCCGTCAGCGGATTTTATCCGGGATTGCGTGGGGGTGTCGAGGGAATTTACGACAAGCGCGATAACAAACGGGGTGTTTGCTTCGTTGAGGGAAAGGAGGACTCACCCATTATGGCTACCTGGCGGCAGGACATCACTTATGCGTTTCGGAGATTGCGGAAGTCACCGGGATTCGCGGCGGCGGCGGTGCTGTCGATTGGACTGGGCATCGCGGCGAACTCGACCATCTTCTCGATGGTGAGCGCGTTTGTGCTGAAGCCGGCTCCGGTGGGGGATCCAGCGACGCTGCTGAGTCTGTATACGCAGCACAAGGGCGATTGCTGCAGTGAGTTCTCGCATCCGCTGTTTGAGGACGTGCGCGACCAGACGAAGTCGTTTGAGGGCGTGGCGGCGTATTTCCCGCTGATGCCGGCGTCGATTGGCGGGAAGGGCGAGCCGACCCGGGTGTGGGGACAGGCTGCGTCGGCGAACTATTTCGAGCTGGCGCGGCTGCGGATGCCGATGGGGCGAGGGTTCCTGAAAGGCGAAGAGAAGGCCCAGGTCGTGGTGTTGAGCTACGGATTGTGGCAACGGCGGTTCGGAGGGGATCCCTCCATTCTCGGCGCGGGGGTGAACCTGTCGGGCAAGCCGTTCACGGTGGTGGGCATCACACCGGCCGGTTTTCGAGGGTTGGACCTGGGGTTGAATACGGAACTGTGGGTTCCGCTGGGGACGGTGGATCAGTTGATGCCGAAGCTGCCGGAGCGGAACAGCCGGCATTCTTCCTGGCTGATGGTGATGGCGCGGGTCAAAGCTGGGGTGAGCCGCGAGTCCGCGCAGGCCGAGTTGACAGGCTTGGGCGCTCGCATTGCCCAGTTGTATCCGAAGAACGATGAGGGGCTGGGGTTCCATGTCGAGCAGGCCGGCACGATGATGCCGAATCTCAAGAAGGGCGTGACGCTGTTCCTGGGGGCGCTGAGCGTGGTGGTGCTGCTGGTGCTGTGCATTGCGTGCGCGAACGTGGCGAACCTGCTGCTGGCCCAGGCGTCGGCGCGGCAGAAGGAGATGGCGGTGCGGCTGGCGCTGGGCGCGACGCGCGGACAGTTGATCCGGCAGATGCTGGCGGAAAGTACGATGCTGGCGCTGGGCGGCGGGCTGTTCGGGGTGGCGCTGTCGTTGTGGTCGACGCAGGCGCTGTCGTCTTTTAAACTGCCGATTCCGTTGCCGGTGGATTTGCGGGTGGGGGTGGATGCCCAGGTTCTGTTGTATACGTTCCTGCTGAGCGTGGGGACGGGTTTGCTGTTCGGCCTGGCTCCGGCGCTGGCTGCGTCGCGGCCGATTCTGGCGAGCGCGTTGAAGGGAGAAGACGTGCTCGCCCGGCCGGGCCGGCGGTGGACGATGCGGAATGTGCTGGTGGTGGGGCAGGTGGCGATGTCGCTGACGCTGCTGTGCGCGACGGGGCTGTTCCTGCGCAGCCTGCAGAGCGCGTCGAATATCGAGATCGGATTCCGGTCGAAGGGGATCCTCATGATGGCGGTGGATCCGCGCCTGCACGGTTATTCGCCGGAACGAACCAGCCAGTTTCTGGAGCAGATCCGACAGCGAGCCCTGGGGCTGCCTGGGGTGACCTCGGCGGCAGTGACGGATATTGTGCCGTTGTCGATTGGCGGTACGACGAATGGCATGCGCCCGGAGGGGCGTCCGGAGAAGGAAGGCGAATCCAACACCAGCGTCGATGTGTATATGGCCTCAGCCGGATATTTCGAGACGATGGGCATCGCCCGGGTGGCGGGCCGCGACTTCGCGAACGAGTCGCCCACCGCGCCCAAGGTGGCTATCGTGAACGAGACGCTGGTGAAGAAATTGTTCGCTGGTGAGAATCCGGTGGGGCAACGGATCGTGGGTGGCGGCGGCGGACCTTACGAGATCATCGGCGTGGTGAAGAACTCGAAGTCGCGGACGCTGGGTGAAGATCCGAGGGCGATGATGTACCGCGCGGTGTCGCAGGAGGCCGGGACGGATGTGTCGTTCATGGGGTACTCGGTGATGGTGCGGACGAATGGCAATGCGGCGGCGCTGGCGCCCGCGCTGCGGCGGGAGATCCAGACGCTGGATCCGAATATGGCGATTTTCAATGCCGAGAGCATGGAGGAGCATCTGCGCAATGCGCTGTTCCTGCCCAGGCTGGCCGGGACGCTGTTTGGGGTGTTCGGTGGGGTGGGGCTGCTGCTGGCGGCGGTGGGGTTGTATGGGGTGATGAGCTACTCAGTGAGCCGGCGGCGGCGGGAGATCGGGATCCGCATGGCGCTGGGCGCGCAGGCGGGCAACGTGCAGGGCATGATCGTGAAGCAGGGTCTGGTGATGACGGCGATCGCGACGGTGGTGGGGTTGGCCGCGGCGCTGGCGAGCGCGAAGCTGGCGGCCGGGATTCTGTATGGTGTGGAGCCGCACGATTTGACGACGTTCGTCGCCGTGCCGGTATTCCTCGCGAGCGTCGCACTGCTGGCGAGCTGGATTCCGGCGCGAAGGGCGGCTAAGGTGGATCCGATGACGGCGCTGCGGTACGAGTGACACGTCGGGTTTCGGACCCCTGGTGGCCGCTGCTGGAACGTGGGTGCACGCGGGGGTGGGGACGTTCTGGTCTGTCCACTCGGGTAGCTTCGTTTGGGTTGGAGACGTAATCGTCTAGGACAGACGAGAACGTCCCCTCAGACCAGTTCCTTGATTCGGATATTGCGGAACCAGACTTCGATGCCGGGGCCGGCGTGCACCTGTAACGCGATCAGGCCTCGATTGAGGATGCCTCGCTCGGTTTCGGTATAGTCCACTGTTCGCATGCCGTCCAGGGTGATGGTGATGTGGTTGCCCAGGGCCTTGACCACGTAGGTGTGCCAGCCGTTCTTGTCGAGCCTCTCGATGGCCGGGGCGGGGGCTTGCGCCAGGATTTTGCGGCGGCGCGATTCGTCGTAGAGACAGCCCCAATACTGCTGGCCGATGTCGGCCTGGTAGCCGAAGAGCTCGTGCGGCTGCAGGTCGTTCACACTCCGGAACTGCACTCCGCTGTTGCCTTCGCCGTTTAATAGACGGAACTCGAGCGCTAGTTCGAAA
This sequence comes from Paludibaculum fermentans, assembly GCF_015277775.1. Lineage (NCBI taxonomy): Bacteria > Pseudomonadati > Acidobacteriota > Terriglobia > Bryobacterales > Bryobacteraceae > Paludibaculum > Paludibaculum fermentans. The sequence continues at coordinate 4,993,591 of NZ_CP063849.1, read as the reverse complement.
TCCTCGTAGGTGTCCTTGGTTCGCAGGAAGTCGTTCCACTTGAGACCCGTGTGTTTGCCCACGATCATGCCGTCGCGGACGCTCCACAGGCCGGGCGTGTCCTGGATCCAGCCGTCGAGGTCGCGGCCGTTGAACAGCGGAAGCCAGGCGCCGTCGGCCGGCGGAGTGGTGATGGCGTGTCCACTGCGAATTGCCTCGTTGCCCCAGTGGGCGGCGTTGGCCGCGTCGACCGAGGACTCCACTGGCGCATTGGGCTGCTTGCGCGTCTTGATGCAGTCCATCCAGTTCAGGACGTGATCGATCGTGCCCTCTCGTTTCGCGTCGACGGTGAGGGTGGGCTGGCGGACGTGGGTTCGTTTGTCGTCGACACCCTTCTCCGGATAGACCTCGATGAAGGGGCGGGTGAGGCGGAGGGTGCCCTCCGTACCTCGGAAGAGGATGCCGCCATCTTCCATGCCAGTGACCATGGTGCTGACGTAGGAGACCTGGAAGTTCTTGGGGTAGATCAGTTCGACGCTGACGGTGTCGGGGCATTCGTACCAAGGGATGAGGAAGCGGGAGCCCTGGCCGCGGGCCTCCGTGGGTACGCTGTCACCCATGATCCAGTGGACCGTGTCGATCCAGTGGGAGAAGAGGTCTGTCAGGGTGCCGTTGCCGTAGTCCCAGAACCAGCGCCACTGGCTGTAGCGCCAGGGATCGAACTCGCGCGGGCAGGCGTTGCCGAGGAACTGCTGCCACTCCAGCTTGGAGACGTCGATGCGCGGCTCCTCGCGATTCATGTAGTTCTGGTTCCACCAGGTGAGCACCTGGGTGATGGTGCCGATGCGGCCGTCCTGGATCAGGTCGCGGGCCTGCGCCATGTGCGGATAGCTGCGCTGCTGGTAGCCGACCTGGACGATGCGGCCGGATTTGCGGACGGCGTCGATGACGGTGCGGCCCTCTTCCACGGAGTGGGTGAGCGGCTTCTCGACATAGACGTCCTTGCCGGCGGCCACGGCCGCGACCGTCATGGGGACGTGCCAGTGGTCGGGCGAGCCGATGATGACGGCGTCGATATCCTTGCGGTTGAGCAGTTCGCGAAAGTCGCGGTGGGCGTCGCCGTTGGCGTTGAGTTCCTGTTTCGCCTTGTCGATGCGCGGCTGATAGATGTCGGCGAACGCGGCGATGTCGGCGTTGCCGAACTCCTTGGCATAGCGGGCCACGTAGGTGCCGCGGCCTCCGGCGCCGACCAGGCCCACGCGCAGGCGATCGTTGGCGCCCAGGATCCGCGCATAGGACAGCGCGCTGCCGGCGGCGATGAAGCCGCGTCTCGTCAGATTCCGCATACCCACCTCGCTTGGCGGACGGTCTTAGTCCGCGTCAGACTTCCAGCCGAATTCCTGGTAAGACGCCAGCGCGGCTTTCACCGTGCGCATATGGAGCGTCACCGTATCTTCCAGTTTGCGGGCGTAGCCGCCGGCCAGGGTGACGGCCACCGGCACATGCTGGCGGAGCGCGGCGTCGAACACCACGCGATCGCGCAGGTAGAGGCCTTCCCTGGTGAGGGAGAGCCCACCCAGCTTGTCATCATAGTACGGGTCCGACCCCGCCACGTAGACCACCAGGTCGGGCCGGAAGCCGCAGACGGCGGTGTCGTAGGCAGATCGTAGTTTCTCCAGGTACTCCTGATCGCCGACCCCGTCGCCGAGATGGATATCCACCGTGGAGGGCGGCTTCTCAGTGGGGTAGTTGTTGAAGTGGTGGATGGAGATGGTGAAGACCGAGGGGTCGTGCGCAAAGACGGAGGCGGTGCCGTTGCCGTGGTGGACGTCGCAGTCGATCACCAGGGCTGTCTTGATGAGGTGTTCCTGCTGCAGGACGCGGACCGCCACGGCCATGTCGTTGATCGCGCAGAAGCCTTCCCCGTGTCCCGCGAAGGCGTGGTGGAAGCCGCCGCCGATGTTGAAACCGATGCCGTGGATCAGGGCCTGGCGCGCGGCGAGCAGCGTGCCTCCGGCGGCGAGGAAGAAGGCCTCGACCATCTTGCGGGAGTAAGGCACCTCCAGCTTGAGGATCTCGTGGTAAGTGAGTTTGCCGCTTTGGAGTTTGGCCACCCAGTCGGGCGTGTGGACGAGTTGGAGCTGCTCGACCGTGGCCTGTTCGGGCGTGAGGAAGTCTTCCGGTCCGGCGATGTACTCATCAATGAGGCAGGCGCGGATCAGGCGGTACTTCTGGGAAGGGAAGACGTGTGCGCCGAACTTGAGATCGTAGCCGTCGTGATAAACCAGGGGGAACGGCAGCATGGTCAGGCGCCGGCTTGCAGCGCGGTGAGAATCCCCAATCGATAAATATCCTCGCCGGTGCAGCCGCGCGAGAGGTCGTTGGCGGGTTTGAGGAAGCCCTGGAAGAGGGGGCCGGTACAGATGGCGCCGCCCAGGCGTTCCACGAGTTTGACGCTGATGTTGGCGGAGCCGACGTCGGGGAAAATGAGCGTATTCGCCTTGCCGGCTACGGTGGAGCCAGGAGCCTTGGACTGGCCAATGCTCAGGATGAGGGCGGCGTCCGCCTGGAGTTCGCCGTCGATGTGGAGATCGGGCCGGCGCGCTTCGACGATGCGGCGGGCTTCCTTGACCTTCTCGGCCAGGGGGTGTTTGGCGCTGCCCTTGGTGGAGAAGGAGAGCAGGGCGACGATGGGTTCGACGCCGATGACGTTGCGGGTGGTTTCGGCCGTGGCGATGGCGATGTCTGCGAGCTGGGTAGGCGTCGGGTCGATCATGAGGGCCGGGTCGGCCATGGCGAGGACGCCGTTTTCGCCGCACTCCTTGGCATGGGTGCAGACGATCATGACGCCGGAGGCGGTTTTGATGTCGTGGCGCATGCCGATGGTCATGTGGGCGGCGCGGAAGGTGTCGGCGGTGGTGGTGGCGGCTCCGCCGACGAAGCCGTCGCCGTCACCGGAATGGACCATGAGCCCTGCGAAGACCAGCGGGTTGAGCGCAATCTTCTCGCACTCGGCCATGGTGATGCCGCGCGACTTGCGGCGGTCGTGCAGGATGGCGGCGTACTCTTTCAGCTTCGGATTGTTCTCCGGCTGCTCGACCACAACGCACGACGCGATGTTGCCCTTGGGCCGGCCCATGAGGATGGGAATGACCAGCTCTTCCCGGCAGAGGCGGGAGGCGGCCTCGATGACGCGCGGGTCCTCGCCCTCAGGAAAGACGATGCGTTTCTTCTTGAGCTGGCGGCGGAGCTTCTCGGTCTGCCGGCCGAAGTACTCTTGTGCGGAATCCGGAACCTGCATGAACCATCTATTCTATCCTTGCCGGGCCGTGGTGCTCGCATGGGTGCGAAGCCGGTACAATCAGATGAGGCCGTCCGCTTTCCACTTCGGATCGCCGCGTACTTCTAATCATTCGAGAAGGGAATTTCCATGCGTAAGAAAGTTACGGTCGTAGGCGCTGGCAACGTTGGCGCAAATTGCGCGTTGCGCATTGCGGGCAAGGAGCTCGCCGATGTCGTCCTCGTCGATGTGGTCGAAGGCGTCCCCCAAGGCAAAGGCCTGGACATCCTGGAATCCGGACCGGTGGAAGGCTATGACGTCATGGTCACCGGCGCCAACAGCTATGAGCCGACGGCCGATTCCGACATCGTGATCATCACGGCCGGCTTCCCGCGCAAGCCCGGCATGAGCCGCGACGACCTTCTGCTGGCCAACTACGAGATCGTGAAGAGCGCCACGGAGCAGGTGGTCAAGTATTCGCCGAACGCCATCCTGATTCTGGTGACGAATCCGCTGGATGCTATGTGCTGGGTGGCCCAGCAGGTTTCGAAGTTCAGCCGGAACCGTGTCATCGGCATGGCCGGTGTCCTGGATACGGCCCGCTACCGCACGTTCATCGCGATGGAGCTGGGTGTGTCGGTGGAGAACATCACCGCGCTGGTGCTGGGCGGCCATGGCGACACGATGGTTCCGATCGTCAGGCTGACCACGGTGGGCGGCATCCCGATCACCGAACTGCTGCCGCAGGAGCGGATCGACGCGCTGGTGCAGCGGACGCGCGACGGCGGCGCCGAGATCGTAAAGTACCTGAAGACGGGCAGCGCGTACTACGCTCCGTCGGCCGCGGCGGTTGAGATGGCCGAGTCGATCCTGAAGGACAAGAAGAAGGTGCTGCCCTGCGCGGCGCTGCTCGAGGGCGAGTATGGCTACGACGGTCTCTATGTCGGCGTGCCCTGCAAGCTGGGTTCGAATGGTATCGAGAAGGTCTACGAAGTAAAGCTGGAAGAGGCCGAGAAGGCCCAGCTCGACAAGAGCGCGGCCGCTGTGAAGGAGCTCATCGAGGTCCTGAAGCAGAAAGCCGGCATGTAAGTTGCTGGATGACAGGCCCGTCCGCAATCCTGCCGGAGAGCAGGTGTGGGCGGGCCTGCCGGCAGATGCGGAGCTAAGGGTTCCCCTCCGGCAAGCCGATCGTATAGAATACATTGTCCATACGGACAGTTGTTCGGAGGTTCCGCCTTGGATGAACATATGTTGCGCATTGTCAGCGGTGTTCTCGCCGTTGCTTGCGTCGTAATCATCATTCTGCGCCGCCGAGCGAAACAACAACGCGACCAGAAAGACGACTTCTAAGAACAGTTTGAGCCGTTAGCCGCCTGGCAGCCGGCGTAGCGCTGCCCTTGCGAGAAACCAGACAGCCGACCAGACTCTCCATGCCTCCAGCCCCTTCCAAGAAGGAACCCGCTCCCCAGATCGATCAGAAGAAGGCCTGCTTCGCGCTCGAAGTGCGTCCGTCCCCCATTCACCGTTGGGGAATCTACGCCAAGGAGCCGATCCCGAAAGGCCGCAAGATCATCGAATACACGGGTGAGAAGATCAACCGGAAAGAGACGAACCGCCGTGCCGATGGTCCGCTGAACTACCTGTTCACGCTGACCAGTTACTGGACGATCGACGGCAGCGTCGGCGGCAGCGGAGCACAGTACATCAACCACTGTTGCACGCCCAACTGCTACGCCTGGATCCACAAAGGCCACATCCTCTATATGTCGGCCCGGGATATCCAGACCGGCGAAGAGCTCACCATCGACTACCGGTTCGACCACGACGTCGCGGCTGTGCCCTGCGCCTGCGGAGCACCAGGCTGCCGCGGCACGATCAACCTGAAGAAGGAACCGAAGGTCCGCAAGAAGGCGGCGCGGACGGCGAAGAAGAAGACCGTGAAGAAGACGGCGAAGAGCGTCAAAACCACGGCGAAGAAGCGGTCCAGGTAAGCTGGCCGTCCCGTTCCAGCGCAAGCAGCCGGTTGTACTTCGACAACCTGGATGAACGGGTAATCGATCCCACCTTGATCTGGCCTGCGCCGGAGGCACAGGCGAGGTCCGCCAGGAAGTTGTCCTCAGTCTCGCCGCTGCGGGCGGAGACAACGGCGCGCCACCCGGCCTGGGCGGCGAGTTGGAGTACCTCGAAGGTCTCGGTGATGGTGCCGATCTGGTTCATCTTCACCAGGACGGCGTTGGCCGAATGGTTGGCGATGCCCTGTCGGAGACGGATGGGGTTTGTTGTGAAGAAGTCGTCTCCAATCAATTGCATACGGCCAGCCAGCCGCTGCGTGAGCCGGGCCCAGCCGGCCCAGTCGTCCTGATCGAGGCCGTCTTCCAGGGACCGGATGGGATATTGGCCCGCCCAGTTTTCATAAAGGTCAATCAACTCATCGACTTCCAGCGTGCGACCCTCTGAGCGCAGGACATAGCGGCCGTCCTCGTAGAAATGTGATGAGGCGGCGTCGATGGCGATGGAGACTTCGTCGCCCGGTTTAAAGCCTGCATTTTCAATCGCCTGGGTAAGGATGATGAGGGCTGCCTCGTTGGACGGAAGCTGCGGGCCCCAGCCGCCCTCGTCGGCGACGCCGGTGACGAGATAGCCGCGATCGTCGAGGATCTTGCGTGTTTCCCGGTGGATGGAGACGATGGCGTGAAGAGACTCGGAGTAGGTGGGCAGGCCGTGGGCGACGGCCAGGAAATCCTGGAATTCCACCTGCCGGCCGGCATGCAGGCCTCCGGAGAGGATGTTGACCATCGGCAGCGGCATCGACGGCTTTGTACCGTGTTGACGTGAAAGGGTTTGCCAGAGCGGCTCGTGATTGGTCAGGCTGACGGCGCGGGCTACGGCGCAGCTGATGCCTAGGATGGCGTTGGCGCCCAGCCGGGCTTTGGAGGCGGTGCCGTCGAGTTCGATCATGCGGCGGTCGAGGGCGGCCTGGTTGGTGGCATCCATGCCGGTGACGGCCGCGGCTAACTCCGTTTCGACGTTCCGGCAGGCTCGGGTTACCCCTTTGCCTGCATAGCGTTGCGGGTCGCCGTCGCGGAGTTCAACGGCCTCGTGGCGGCCGGTGGAGGCGCCGGAAGGGACCTGGGCGGTGGCGGCGACGCCGTTGCTCAAGGTGGCCTCGACCTCGAGGGTGGGGACGCCGCGGGAGTCGAGGATCTGCAGGGCGCGCAGCCTGGCGATGGTTAAGCTCATGAAAACACTCTTTCGAAGGCGCCGGCGGCGGAGGCCGGAGGGGTGAGGATCAACTGCCGGGCGGCGTCGCGGACCTGGTCGCGGACGGACTCGGTGGTCAGGTATTCGGCCGGGGATTTGCCGTCGACCCGGGCCAGGAGGAGACAGCCGAGATGGCGCATGGCGGCGGATTCGAGCCAGGGGTGTTCCGGGCCGGTGGTTTCGAGCAGTGCGCTCCAGAAAGCGGACGCGGCGGCGGCGTAGGCGCTCCGGCTTTCGCGTCGGTGGAAGGCTTTCAGGAGGAGATGGTTGGTGAGGAAGGCGGCGTCGAAAGAGGGATCGCCCCAATGGACCACCTCCCAGTCGATCGTCATCATCGATTGACCGGTCACCAGCAGGTTCTTTGGGCTGAAGTCGCCGTGCACGAGAGAAACGTTGCGCTGGGCGGATTCCTGGATTAGCGCGGCGAAATGATCGGCGAGGTGGGGATGCCTGGCGGCGGTGCTGCGGTAATACGGGTCCACTCGCAGCTCGTGAAAGACCGTCTGGTCGCCATAATCGGAGCGCCACTGCGGATGCCGTCCACTTTCGCGGATCCAGGTCCCGAGTAAGTTGCCGGCTCGGGCGGCGAGGTCAAGGTTGACTTCGCCTTGGAGCAGCGGCGTCTTCCAGGGCTGGGCTTCTTCCGGAGCGGCTTCCATGGCGAAGAGGAAGTTCTCCCGATCCTCCAACAGGATGGCGGGGACGCTGCCGGGCGGGAGCAATCCTGCCAAATCGCGCATGATTTGAGATTCGCGGAAGATGCGGTCGCGGCGGCAGAGCCATTCCTGTTCGACCCGCAGCCGCTCGAGGGATTGTTTGAAGACGCAGTGGAGGCCGGGTGCGCGCACGAGCAGCACGTGATTGGAGACACCACCGCCCAGTGATTCCACGTGGAGGTGGTCGGGATCGAGCGACAGTCTGGCGGCGATCCAGCTCTTGGCCAGGGGTGAATCGAGTTCCAGCAAGCTTCGACGATTGTACCGGAACCCGCTGGCGCGAGTTACTTCCGCAGGAAGCTGAACAGGCTGGACAGCGAGGACGTCTTGGGCGCCACGCTGGTGGCTTCCTTGCCGGAGAGCTTTTCGGCCAGGGCCATGAGGCTGCGTCCGACAGCGGCTCCGGGCGGGATGGGCTTGCCTTCCACGAGAGCCTTTTGCACATCCTCATAGTCGCTGGGGATGAGGTGGTAGACATCGCAATGGAGTGCGGCCTCGATGACGTCGCGGCTGAGGCCGATGTCCTTGTGGTAGCGATTCACGAGGATGCGGATCTTGGAACGGTCGACGCGATTGCGGTCGAGGTAAGCGAGAGAGCGTTGGGTGGCCTGCAAAGCCGGGAGTTCGTTGGTGGTGACGAGGAGCAGTTCGTCGCAGAGCCGGGCCAGGGTGAGGCTCCACTGCCCATACGCGCCATTGCAGTCAAGAATGACGACTTCGTACATGGAGCGGGCGAAGTCGATGATGGCGGCGGCATTGTAGTTCTCGTCGATGCCATGGACGGGCTGATCTGGGGCGAGCGCGACATCCACGCCTCCGGCGGACTGGACCATGCCTTTCCAGATGTCTTCGTCCAGTTGGCCGCCTCGAGTGAGGGCCTCCATGAAACTGTACGTCTGCTTCAGCTTCAGTTGGAAGGAGATGGTGCCGGTGAGTGGGTCGAGGTCGGCGAGCAGGACCTTTTTAGTGCCGAGCTTGCGGTAGTAATGAGCGAGATTGCAGGCAATGGTGGAGGCGCCGCAAGCGCCTTTGGCCGGCATGACGCAGTAGACCTTGGCGTTTGCCAGGCCCTTGCCGCGATGCTGGGCGGAGAGCCGCTCCATTGCGGAGATGAAATGCTCGGCGGTGAGGGGCTGGAACAGGAATTCCGTGGCGCCCTGGCGAAGTGTGCGCAGGATAAACTCGGAGTCGTTGCCGGCATGCAAGGCCACGATGGGCAATTTGGAATCGAGCATGGAGAGGTCGCTGAGCAGCGCGAGCGCCCACTCCCGATTGGTCTCGACATCGACAAAGCAGAGGTTGATCCCCTGTTCCTGTAAAGCGTCGCCCAGCAGGGCCCGGGTGGGATATTCCTTGAGTTCAATCGCGGGCGAGAACGGGACGTGCTCCGCCAACAAAGGAGTGAGTTCCCCACTCAGTTTCGGGTTGGGGCAGATGACCAGGATTTTCCATTGGCCGAAATTGTGACTGGTCGAGGAGGCGGACATCAAGATCCCTTCTGAGGCTAGACCTTACATAGGACCTATCGGTAATTGAAACGGAAAACTTGAGAGGGTTGCCCCCCTCATGGGACTAAGTTCCCAGAAGACCGGTCCAGCAAACAAAGCTGGCGCAGCGGATGTAGGCCGGCTGACTGGTTGAGGAGCGGAGTTCGATTCGCAAGTTGTTCCTATGACTCAAGGTAACTACAAAAGTAGTGTTGGATTGTGCGAGACCCAGCCTGCCACGGCCGAGGGGATCAGGGCACTATTGGGCGGCAGTGAGGATCTGACCTGCCGGTGGGCGGTGCCGAATCTACTGGTTGGCCTGCAACTGGCACGGCAGCAACCCGTGCAAACCCTCGTGCTGGACAAGGGCTTCGGGCAGCAGGCGGTGATTTCCGCGCTAACGGAACTGCGGGAGTCGATGCCGGATGTCGGCACCATCGTCTGGGGCAATTCGATGAACGAAGCGGAAGCGCTGCGGCTTCTGCAGGCGGGTGCTCGCGGGCTGCTGCGGAAGACGGCGGACTTGGCCACGATCCTGACGTGCATCCGGGCCGTTTCCGATGGGGCCACCTGGATGGAAGACTGCGTATTCCGGGATACGACGCGGCACGAACGGCCGAGCCGGAACGACCTGACGATGCGGGAGCAGCAGGTGCTCGGGCTGGTGGAGCAGGGCATGAAGAACAAGGAGATCGCGCTGGAGTTGGGCATCCGGCCGGGTACGGTGAAGATCCACCTGAAGCACATCTTTGAAAAGACGGGGGTCCATGGCCGTTACGGGCTGGCGCTGAATGGGATGCGGATCCGTGGCGTGATTCCGGTCCAGCCGGCCGTGGGGTACTCGCCGCTGGCCTAGGCTTCGGCGGATAGTGCTGGAAAGGCGCGTGATATCCTGACAGACGTGCGTTTCAAGGGGCTTATTTTCCAACTGGCGGCCGTTGCATTCAGCTTGGCTCTGGTGGGCGCGGCGCCACCGGCGGCGAAGCCGAACGCGGGCAAGCCGGCGGCTGAATCCGCGCTGCTAGACATCCTGGCCAAGGAGTTGGACCGGAATTTTCAGGCCCTGAAGTCAAAGGCCGATCCTGCTCCGTACTTCATTTCGTACAGTGTGACGGACGAAGAGAGCAGCGGCTTGACCGCGTCACTGGGAGCCATCCAGACAAAGGGCGTCTATCGCCGGCGATTCCTGGACTGTTCCGTCAGGGTAGGTTCAGCGGAGCTGGACAACTACCATTTGCTGGAAGGTGACCGCCCGCGTTTCGCGGCAGCCGCCAGCATTCCAGTGGAAGACAAACCCGATGCGATTGCCCGCACGGCCTGGCGGGAGACGGACCGGGCGTGGCGGGCGGCGGCGGAGCGGTATCTGCGGGTGCGCAGCTCTTCCCAGGTGAAATCCGGCCAGGAAAAAGCAGCGCCCGACTTCTCGACGGAGCAGGCAGTGACGGCGGTACAGGCGGTGCCGCGCTACAAGTTCTCGGTGGAGGAGTGGACGCCTCGTATCAAGAGGATTTCGAACGAGTTCGGGCAGTTCAGCGGAGTGCTCCGGTCGGAAGTCAGCCTGGCCTTCCGGCGCGAGGTCCGCACGTTTGTGTCGTCAGAGGGCAGCCGGATTCAGCATGGACGCAACTTCTATCGGATTTTCATCACGGCGCGAGCCAAGTCCTATGACGGCAATGACCTGGTCACGACCGACAGTTTTGAAGCGGATGACCCAACGCATCTGCCCAAGGACGACGTATTGCTGGCTTCCGTGCGCAAGATGGCCGACGACCTGGCGAAGCTGCTGAGAGCGGCGCCCGCGGATCCTTACGTCGGCCCGGCGATCCTGTCCGGGCGTGCGGCCGGCGTCTTCTTCCACGAGATCTTCGGCCACCGTGTGGAAGGTCACCGGCAGCGCGATGAGACTGAAGGGCAGACTTTCTCCAGTTCGGTGGGGAAGCCGGTGCTGCCTGAGTTCCTGTCGGTGCGTTTTGACGCGACCAAGAGTTCCCTGGACAGGACCGACCTGAACGGCTGGTATGCCTTCGATGATGAAGGTGTGGCGGCGCAGCCGGTCCAGTTGGTGGAGAAGGGGATTCTCAAGACCTTTCTCATGTCGCGGACGCCGATTCCCGGGTTTGCGAAGTCGAACGGTCACGGGCGCAGGCAACCGGGGCTCGAAGTGGTATCGCGGCAGTCGAACCTGTTCGTTGATTCGACGAACCAAGTCTCCGATGCCGAGCTCAAGAAGATGCTGATTGCCGAGTTGGTGAAGCAGAAGAAACCGTATGGCCTGTACTTCGAGCAGGTGACGGGCGGCTACACAACGACGAGGCGCCAGGGGCTGCAAGCCTTCACGGTGATTCCGCTGGTGGTCTATCGGGTTTATGCCGATGGGCGGCCGGACGAGATGGTCCGCGGCGCGGACATTGTAGGTACGCCGCTGGCCAGTTTTGCGAAGATCATGGCGACTTCCAACCGCAGCGAAGTGTTCAACGGCTACTGCGGCGCCGAGTCGGGCAGTGTTCCGGTGGCGGCCGTTTCGCCGGCCTTGCTGGTTTCCGAGATTGAGATTCAACGCAAAGCCGGGGGCAAGGATCTACCCCCCTTGTTGCCGCGGCCCCGTCCCGACTTGAACCAGGCCGGGCCGGAGGTGATTCAGTGATTTCACGTAGAGGTTGGCTGTGGACTGGGTTAGCGGCATCCTCCCGGCTGCTGGTATCGAAGGCGTGGGCGCAGGACAAACCGGCGGGCGCGGAGCCCGACCCGGCCTGGGCCGCCCATCAGGCGAAATTGAATGCGGCCATGGCGGCGGACCCGATTCTGCGGGCTATGCTGCAGGAACTATCCCGGGTGAAGACGCTCCGGACCATGGGCGAGGCCGTGTACTACGCGGATGTGGCGTTGGATGATGCTGAGTCGTTTAGTGTGTCGGCGATGCTGGGTGCGCTGTTCGAGCCGAATCGGACGAAGATGCGGCCGATGCGGGTCCAGGTGCGCGTGGGTTCTCCGCAGATGGATAACTCAAACTCCATCTTCACGGATTACTACTCCGGTACACGGTATGACGATGGCTCGCTGCCGTTGGATAACGATCTGGTCGCATTGAGGACGCAGATCTGGCTGGCGCTGGACCGCATGTACAAGACCGCGGCCGAGGCGATCGGCCGGAAGCAGGCTGCCCTGCGCGGCGTGACCGTGGCGGAACCGTTGAACGATTTCTGGCCGGCGCCGCGGCGGGCCCTGTTCGAGGAACCCAGGCGAATCAAAGTGGATGATGACGCCTGGAGCAGCCGGGTGAAGGCCTTGTCGGCCGTTTTCCTCAAGTACCCCGGGATCACCTCTTCCAGTGTCGATTTCGAGACGTCGCAGGGGAATACCTACCTCGTCAATACCGAAGCCACGGCCGTGCGGGTGAATGACCGGATTGCGTACGTGCGGGCGAGAGGCTCCCAACAGTGTCCGGATGGAATGGCGGTCTATGACGGGGCGTGCGTAACGTCCCTGGATCCAAGCAAGCTCCCCACGGAGCCGGAACTGCGCGCGACGGTGGAAGAGGTTGCAAAGAACCTGAGTACGGTTGCGGCTGCTCCGGTAGGCGAATCCTATACGGGGCCGGTGTTGTTTTCCGGCCAGGCAGCGGCTCAAGTGTTCGCGGAAGTCTTCAGTTATCAGTTGTGTCCACAACGGCGGCCGGTGACGGAGCCGGGCCGGTCCTATCCGATGGCTGCGACCGAGCTGGAGAGCCGTTTGGGTTCGCGGGTCCTGCCCGAATGGATGGACATGGTGGACGACGCCACCCTGCAGGAATATAAGAAGAGGCCGTTGGTGGGGCATTACGCTGCCGATCTGGAAGGGGTCGCTCCTGAGCCCGTAACCGTCGTGGAGAAGGGTGTTTTGAAGACCCTGCTGACCACCCGGACGCCGGTTCGCGGCCTGACGAAAACCACTGGCCACGCCCGGCTTCCCGGCGGATTTGGGGCCAAGATGGCGCGGACCTCGAATCTGTTCGTGCGGGTGTCGAAGAGTGAGAGTGAAAGTGCGCTGAAGGCGCGTCTGATTGAGATGATCAAGACCCAGAGCAAGCCCTACGGCATGCTGGTCAAGAAAATGGACTTTCCCTCCGCTGGTTCGACTGATGAATTGAGACGGACGATCATGCGGGCCAGCCGTTCGGGCGCCGGCGGGCGTCCGGTGTCCTCTCCGGTGATGGTCTTTAAGGTCTTCCCGGATGGGCGTGAGGAACTGGTGCGTGGCATGCGCTTCCGTTCGCTGGGTACAAGGGCGTTCCGCGACATCGTGGCCGCCGGCAGTGAGGAGTATCAGTTCGACTGGCTCGAGAATGGGGCTCCCATGGCATTGATGGGAGCGGGGAATTTCGTCGTCGGGGCTTCCGTCGTCGCGCCGCCGGTACTGTTTGAAGAGCTGGAGCTGGAGCCCAACACGGACGACCTGCCGAAACCGCCAATCGTTCCGCCGCCGCCTCTGACCAGCAATTGACCCGTCTTTCGGCTTGATCCTCCGGCTCACTTTGCCCCGGTGCGACCGGGCACGATATGGTGTAGTTGCTATTGGATCAAGGTGAGCGACCTACCCTATTTCCCGGCGAGGCTTGCACTGTTCACAGCCGGCTGCCTGATGTCATTCGCGCAGTCTCCGGCCGCCCCCTCGACGCCCCTCACGCTGGCAGACTGCATCCATAAGGCACTGGCGGTGCCGTCGGCGGCGAGCGTGGCTCGAAAAGAGCGCGACATCGCTTCGCTGGAAGTGCGCCAGGCTCGCGCGGGTTTCCTGCCTCAATCCGAGATCACGTCGAGCTACATGTATAACAGCCCCAGCCGGCTGGACCGCTCGACGATGAGTTTCGTTGCGATGAACGGGGTGCGGGAGTTCACGGCCCTGGTCAACGTAATCCAGGAGATCGACACGTCTGGCCGGCTGAGGGCCGACCTGGCCCGTGCGAGAGCGACGCAGGATGCAGCTTCCGCCTCGGCGGCCGTGGCGGAGCGGGATCTGCGGAAAGCGGTCTCGGACGCCTACTACCGGACCCTGCTGGCGCGGCATATCGAAGCGGCGCTGAAGACATCACTGGCAGAGAGCGAAGCCTTCGAACAGAGGGTGAACCTGCTGTGGAAGGGCGGGGAAGCCGCGCGGGCGGATGTGGTGAAGGCGTCCGCGCAGGCGGCGTTCCTGCGGCAGGCGGCGGATACGGCGCAACTCGCGGCGCGGCTGGCGAACCAGGAACTGGCATCGTTCTGGACCGAGGATGTGGCGACGCCGCTGCCGCTGGCGGATGTGCTGGACGATCCGCTGCCGGTGCCGGAGAACGGCGGGCCGCCGGATGCGGCTTACATGCGGCGGCCGGAGTTCCAGCTGTACGACGCGCAGGTGCACGGCTTCCAGGCGGAGTCGCGGATCGCAAAGTCGAACCTGTATCCCAAGTTGAGCGGGCTGTTTCAGTTTGGCGTGGATTCGGTCAGTCCGGCGTGGCAGGACCGCGGCTATCTGGCTGGCGGGACGTTGACGATTCCGGTGTTCGACTGGTTCCGGTCGTTGAGCCTGGCGCGACAGTTTCAGGTGAGGGCCGCGCAGGTCAAGGACAGCCGCAGCCAGGCGCAGCGGGCGTTCTCGGCCGAATACGAAGCCGCGCTGCTGCGGGTGAAACAGATGTACGGGCAGGTGGAGATGACCCGCAACCAGGTGACGCTTTCGGAAGAGGATTTGAAGCTGAGCCGGGTTCGGTATGAGGGCGGCGAAGGCGCGGCGCTGGATGTGGTGACGGCACAGAACCAGCTGGCGCAGGGTCGGACGAACTACTATTCGGCGATTGCGGCGTATTTGACGGCGCGCTTGGAACTGGAGGTCGCAGCCGGGCGATGAGACGCGTGAATAATCGACGAGGCCGGGCCGCGATGCTCGTCATTGCGCTGGTGGTCAGCTCGGCGGCGTGTGCCAGGCACGAAGAGGAAGAGGCGGCCAAACCGCTGGTGCAGGTGGGCGTGGTGCGAGCGGAGCGAGGCGATCTCGAGGTGAGCGTGCAAGCGCCCGCCTCGGTATTCGCGCGGGAACAGGCGAACCTGGCCGCGCGCCTGACGGCTCCTATTCGAGAGCTGAAGGTGCATAAGGGCGATACGGTGGCGGCCGGGCAGGTGCTGGCGCGGTTGGACGACCGCGACCTGCGGGCGCAGCGGGATGAAGCGGCGGCGGCGGTGACGGACGCCCAGGCGACGCTGGAGAAGACCACCGCGTCGACGCTGCCGACGGACATCGAGCGCGGACGCGGGCAGGTGGCGACGGCGCAGACAGCGCTGAACCAGGCGCAGAAGTTCTACGACCGGCGGAAGCAGTTGTACGATCAGGGAGCCATTCCCCAACGGGACCTGGTGATGGCGGAGACGGACTTGGCGCAGGCGAAGACGGCGTATGAAGTCGCCCAAAGGTCGCAGGCCCTGTTGGAGGGGCAGTCCAAGCAGCGCGACATCACCATCGCCCAGAGCCGCCTGGCGCAGGCGAAGTCGCATCTAAATTTGTTGGAGACGCAGCTGCAGTTTGCCGAGATCCGGTCGCCGTTCGCCGGAACAGTGGTGGAGCAGTTCGTGTTTCCCGGCGACATGGCCAAGCCGGACACGCCGATGTTCACGGTGGCCGATCTGTCGACGGCGGTGGCTCGCGCGCAGGTTCCGGCCAGCGGCGCCGCCGGTTTGAAGGTGGGGCAGCGGTGTGTGTTTACGGCTTCAGACCGGCATGACGAGCAGTTGGAAGGGCGGATCACGGTGGTGAACCAGGCGGTGGATCCGGCCCGGCGCACAGTGGAGTCGTGGTGCGAGATTGCCAACGGAAAACGCGCGCTGAAGGCCGGAGAGTTCGGTGAGCTGATAATCGTGACAGGCCAGCTCAAGCAGGCGGTTTGGGTGCCGTTGAAGGCGCTGCAATTCGAGGAAGGGACCCGGAAGGGGACTGTCCTCGTGGTGGAGCAGAAGAAGGCCAAGCGGCGTGAGGTAGAAGCCGGGCCGACCATTGATGGCAAGGTTCCCATCCTCTCCGGGCTGAAGGGCGGAGAGACGGTGATCGTGGACGGCGGCTACGGGCTCGCCGACGATACGGCCGTGGAGATCGCGGCGCCGAAGGCCGAAAAACCATGACCAAAGCGCTGGCCAGCTTTGTGGAAGCACACGGCCGGGCGATGCTTCTGATCGTGCTGAGCTTCGCCGTGGCCGGTGTGTTTTTTGCGTTTCAGCTGCCCATCGCGATCTTTCCGCAGACCGATTTCCCGCGCATCGTGATTCTGGTCGACAACGGGATCTCTCCGGTGGACGTGCAGATGCTAACGGTGACCCGGCCCATTGAGGAGGCCGTGCGGATTGTACCGGGCATTTCGACGATCCGATCCACGACGGCCCGCGGGTCCACTGAGATTAGTGTGTTCTTCCGCTGGGATGTGGACATCCTGAACGCGCTGCACCTGGTGCAGGGGCGCATCGCGCAGATCACGCCGTCGCTGCCGCCCGGGTGCCGGTTTTATATCAATAGGCTGACGTTCTCGGTGTTCCCGATGCTGGGCTACAGCATCACTTCGCCTTCGCGGTCGCAGTCGGAGCTGTGGGATCTCGCGTATTACAATCTGGCGCCGAGGCTTTACAACCTGCCGGGCGTGGCGGAGACGCGCATCGTCGGCGGACGGCCGCCGGAGTACCACATCCTGGTGGATCCGCAGAAGCTGAACAGCTACAACATGCCGCTGACGAAGGTGACCGAGGCGATCCGCTCGTCGAACATCATCACAGCGGCCGGCATGCTGCAGGAGAACTACCACCTTTATCTGACGACGGTCACGGGCCTGCTGCGGTCAAAGGAGCAGATCGAGGACACGGTGGTGGACATGGTGCGCGGCACTCCTGTGACTGTGAAGAACATCGCGGAGGTCGTGCTGAGCGAGCGTCCGGTCTATAACATTGTGACCGCGGATGGGCGGCCTGCCGTGCTGATCAACGTGCTGCAGCAGCCGGACGGGAACGCGGTGGAGATCGCGGATGCTGTGAAGCGCGAGTTTGCGAGCATCCGCAAGACGCTGCCGCCGGATATCCAGGTGAATACGTTCTACGACCAGTCGCTGCTGGTGCGCGATTCGATCAGCGGCGTGGTGGAGAGCATTCTGATCGGCCTCGCCCTGTCGGTCGCGGTGCTGGTGGGGTTCCTGAAGAGCTGGCGGACGACGCTGGTGGCGTCGATTGTGATTCCCATCGCGGTGCTAATCGCTATCGTCTGCATGCGCCTGTTCCACATGAGCTTCAACCTGATGACGCTGGGCGGGCTGGCGGCGTGCATCGGTGTCGTGATCGACGATGCGATCGTGATGGTGGAGAACATCATCGTGCACCTGTCCATGGGCCTGACGCCCGCGGCGGCGGCGCGCAGCGCGATTGAGGAGCTGACCCCGGCGCTGATCGGTTCGACGCTGACGCCGATCATGGTGTTCCTGCCGCTCGTGTTTCTGGGTGGGATTACGGCGGTGTTCTTCCGGGCGCTGGCGATGACCATGGTGACGGCCCTGCTGGCTTCCCTGTTCATTGCGATCTTCTTCACGCCCGTGCTGGCGACATGGTTGTTGAAGAAGCGGGAAGGCGAGGCGGTTGCGGATCAGGAGCAGGCCGAGCAGGCGGGTGAGGGTCGATGGCTGCGCTGGCTGACGGTGCGGTATGAAGCCTCGCTGCACTGGGCGCTGGAGCACGGCGTCATGGTGATGCTGGGCGCGGTGGTCATCTTTGCGGGGACCGTGGGGCTGTACTACCAACTGGGTTCGGGCTTCCTGCCGGAGATGGACGAGGGCGCGTTCGTGCTGGACTACATCACGCCGCCCGGCACGTCACTGCAGGAAAGCGACCGGATGCTGCTCCACATCGAGAAGTTTCTGCGGGAGACGCCGGAGGTGGAGAGTTACTCGCGGCGCACCGGCGCGCGGTTGGCGCTGGCGATTGCGGAGCCGAATACCGGCGACTTCCTGATCCGGTTGAAGAAGGACCGGAAGCGGTCTCTGGAGGAGGTCACCAGTGAACTGCGGCGCAAGATCACGAAGGCGGAGCCTGTGATCGAGGTCGAGTTCCCGCACATCCTGGAGGACCTGGTGGGCGATCTGGCGTGGTCGCCGCAGCCTATCGAGATCAAGATCCATCACGACGACGATAAGGTCTACAAGGACATCGCCAAGCGTGTGGAGGAGTGGCTGCCGAAGGTGAAGGGTGTTGTCGATATTGTGAACCGTACGGTGCCGATCGGGCCGGCGGTGAACTTCCGCGTCGACCTGGAGAAGGCGCAGCGGGCAGGTTTCAAGGTACAGGATGTGGCGGACCTGGAGGAAGCGATTCTCGACGGAGCGCTGGCGTCGAACATGATCCGCGGCGACCGGCTGATCGGGATTCGCGTGCGGTATCCGCTAAAGGACCGCTCGTCGACGGAGAAACTGGAGGCGCTGCTGTTGACGTCGCCGACGGGCCAGACGGTGCCGCTGTCTTCCATTGCACATATCGAGACCGAAGAGGCGACGTATGAGATTCTGCGCGAGAACCTGCGCAACCTGTCGGCGGTGACGGCGCGATTGGAAGGTCGGGATCTGGGGTCGGCCATGGACGAGATCCAGCGGCGGCTGCCGAAAGAGATCGCCTTGCCGGCCGGAACGGACATCGAGTATGGCGGGTTGTACAAGATCCAGCAGGAATCGTTCCTGGGGCTGACGCAGGTGCTGATGGCGTCGATCCTGCTGATCTTCATCATCCTGGTGTTCGAGTTCCGGTCGTTCTCGCATCCCATCGCAATTCTGGCCGCGACGATTCTGTGCGGCTTTGGCGCCATGCTGGCTTTGTTTATGACGAAGACGACCCTGAACATCAGCTCGTTCATGGGGGCCATCATGGTGGTGGGCATCGTGCACAAGAACGGCATCCTGATGCTCGATGCGGAGCAGGAGTTCACGGCGCGCGGCTTCGCGTTGAAGGACGCCATCTTCCATGCGGGCCGGCGGCGGTTGCGGCCGATTCTGATGACAGCCCTGGCGACGATCTTCGGCATGCTGCCGCTGGCTCTGGGAGTTGGGTTGGGTGCACAGATGCTGCAGCCGCTGGCGATTGCAGTGATCGGCGGCGTCACCGTATCGATGGTGCTGTCGTTGCTGGTGACGCCGGTGCTGTTTTACCAGTTGCGCGGGCGCGGGCTGTAGGTGGCCCTGGATTGTGTGGCTCTACAAAACCCAGTCGTGGGGCTGGTAGGGTTCTTCCAGTGCGGTGATGTCTTCCGGGGTCAAAGCTACGTCGAGGGCGGCGATGGCGTCGGTGAGATGGTGCGGTTTGGTGGCGCCCACGATGACGGAGGAGACTACGGGCTTTTGCAGCAGCCAGGCGAGTGCGACTTGGGCCTGGGGGAGACCCTTGGTGGTGGAGAGTTCGGTGAGGCGCTCGACTACGGCCTGATCGGCGGCCTCGGTTCGGCTGTAGAGACGCTGCGAGATGGGATCCGACTGGCCGCGTTTGGTCTCGCCGCGTTGCGTCCAGGGGCGGGCCAGGCGGCCGCGAGCGAGCGGGCTCCAGGGGATCACGCCAATGCCGTCGGCGGCGCAGAGCGGGAGGAGTTCCCGTTCTTCCTCACGGTAGACGAGGTTGACCTGCGGCTGCATGCTGACGAAGCGGGTCCAACCATGCAGGTCGGCGGCGTGGAGCGCCTTGGCGAACTGCCAGGTGCGCATGGTGGAGGCTCCGATGTAACGGGCCTTGCCGGACTTGACGACGTCATGGAGGGCTTCCATGGTCTCTTCGATGGGTGTCGTGTCGTCCCAGCGGTGGATCTGGTAGAGGTCGACGTAATCCATGCCGAGGCGCCTCAGGCTGGCGTCGATCTCGCCGAGGATGGCTTTGCGGGAGAGGCCCTGGCCATTCGCGTCGTTCCGCACTTTCCCGTGGACCTTGGTGGCGATGACGAGTTCGTCGCGGCGGGCGAAGTCCTTCACCGCGCGGCCGAGGAACTCTTCACTGCTGCCGCCGGCGTAGATGTTGGCGGTGTCGAAGAAATTGATACCGGCGTCGAGCGACTGCCGGATGAGCGCGCGTCCCTCCTCCTCATTGACAACCCAGGGGTGCCAGCCTTTGCTGGCGTCGCCAAAGCTCATGCAGCCGAGGCAGATGCGGGAGACTTTGAGTCCGGTTTTGCCGAGTCTGTTGTATTGCATGTTTGAGTCCTGTCCTGACTTTAGTATGCGTTCCGCAAGGGGGCGGCGGTTGCGGCGCTTCCAGTCCGGCCGCGGTTCCAGCTAAGCTCAAAGGGTAAGCGCCTTCGTCTGGCATGGGCATTCTCTCACGTACGATCTTCCGCGAAATAGCGTCCAGCGCCCTTTTGGGTGCCTTGATGTTTATATTCGTGCTGTTCCTGCAGAAAGCCGGGCAGCTCTTCACGATCCTGGTCTCGTCGACCACGTCGCCGGAGACGGTTGGCTATCTTTTCCTGCTGCTGCTGCCGGCCACCATGCCGTTGACCATCCCGCTGGGCGTGCTGGTGGGCACGCTGATTGGGCTTTCGCGGATGTCGAGCGATGGCGAGATCACGGCGCTGCGCGCGGCGGGTGTCCCGGCCCGGCGGGTGACGCTGCCGGTTACCGCGTTTGCCCTGCTGGCGATGAGCTTCACCGGGTACTGCTCGCTGCAACTGACCCCGTGGTGCCAGGGGGAGATGATCCGGGTGATCAACCAGATGGGCGCGGCCCAGTTGACGGCCGAGATCCAGCCTCGCGTTTTCGATGAGTCGTTCCCGAACAAAATTCTGTATGTCGGCGATGTGCTGACCGGGCAACCGGTGCATTGGCGCAACCTGTTCATGGCGGATCTCACGCCGCCTTCCGAGCGGAAGAACAACAGCGGGCAGGAGCGCGGCGAGGGCCCGGTGCTTACGATCGCGTCCGAGGCGCTGGTGGTGCCGGATACCGTGGGCAACCGGCTGCAGCTTTCGCTGCGGAACGGGTCTACGTATGAAGCTGCCAAGGATCCACAGGATTACTACAAGGTCGGGTTCCCCACGGGCGAACAGGCCTTGGAGGCGCGAGAACGCGGCGAGGTGAAGGCGAAGAACTACACGGCCACGCCCACGCTCGAACTAATGGGCGAGACGAAGAAGTCGCTGGAGGCGCGCATCGAGTTCCACCAGCGGCTGGCTTTGCCCCTGGCCTGCCTGCTACTGGCGCTGACGGGCATCCCGTTGGGCGTGTCGTCGCGCAAAGGCGGCAAGTCGGCGGCCTTCGTGATCACGGTAGTGTTCGCGTTCTTCTACTTCACGATGCTGGTGTCGCTGATTAGCCTGGCGCGTGAAGGGAAGATGCCGGCCGAGATCGCCGTGTGGACTCCGAATGCTCTATTTGCCGTGACGGCGTTCGTACTGCTGATGCGGCTGGAGCGGCCGGGCGACAAGGACATCTTCGAGTCGATCCGAGGTTACATCGTCGATCGTTTCCAGGCACTGGCCTCCCTGCGGGAAGGTTCTGCGAAGGGGACCGCGCGGACGCGCCCGCGCTCGACGACGCGGTTGTTCCTGCTGCCCCAGGTGATCGACACCTACGTCGTCAGCAACTTCCTGTTCTATTTCTCGATGCTGCTGTTCTGCTTCGTGATGCTCACGGAGATCTTCAACTTCTTTGAGCTGCTGGGCGATGTCTTCAAGAACAACATCGCGATTTCCGAGCTGTTCCGCTACCTGTTCTTCCTGGCGCCTAAGTTGCTGTACGACGCGGCTCCGGTGAGCGTGTTGTTCGCCGTGCTGGTGACCTTTGGCGTCATGGCGAAGGCGAACGAGATTATTGCCTTGAAGGCGTGCGGCGTCAGCCTATACCGCCTGGCGGCTCCGGTGCTGGTGGCCTGCCTGTCGCTGTCCGGTGTGCTGTTCGCCTTCGATCATTACGTCGTGACGAACGCGAACCTGATCCAGGACATGCTGCGCAATCACATCAAGGGCAAGCCGGTACAGACGTACCTGAGCCCGAACCGGAAGTGGATCTTTGGGCACGCTTCACGGATCTACTACTACAAGTATTTGAACGAGAACGAGCATGTGCTGGGCGGCGTGAGCGTCTACGAGTTGGACCCGGTTTCTTTCCGCCTGCGGCGCCACATTTACGCGGAGCGGGCGTTGTGGGAGCCTTCGCTGAATACGTGGATCTTCCAGAACGGGTGGGTGCGCGATGTGCGGCCGAGGGAAGACAGCTATCGCGACTTTCAGGGCAGCACGGCAACGTTTACTGAGCTGGACGAGTCGCCGTCGTGGTTCCTGAAAGAAGTCAAGACCTACAAGCAGATGAACTACCGGCAGCTGTCCGGCTATATCAAGGAGCTTCAGCAGTCGGGGTTCAACACGACGCCCTTGCAGGTGCAGTATCACAAGAAGTTCAGCGTACCGCTGTTCGCGCTGGTGATGGCGCTGTTGAGTGTACCGTTCGCGTTCCTGACCGGCAATCGCGGGGCGATGACCGGGGTCGGCATCTCCATTGGTGTTGCCATTGCCTATTTCGCGATGTCGTACTTCTTTGAGCAACTGGGCAATGTTGGGCAGTTGCCGCCGGAGATTGCGGCCTGGTCGCCCGATGCGGGCTTCGCGCTGGCCGGTATCTACCTGATGACCCGCATGAAGACTTAGCCTGGGTACCGATTCTCGCGGAACTCATGATTTCGGATCTACGTATCTCGAATCATGCAACTGACACGCACAGGATTCCTGATGAGCCTCGCAGGGTTGAATGAGGCCGCCGCGCAGCCACCGGCACGGCCAAAGATGCACCGGTTCGAACGCCAGCCATTGACGGTTGCGAACTTCGACGCGGAGGGCTACGTGCTCGACATCGGCGGCGGTGGGGAAGGCATCATCGGCCGGATGAAGCCCAGCCAGGTGGTCGCCATCGATCTCTATAAGAATGAGCTGATGGAATCGCCCGCCGGACCGTTGAAGATCGTCATGGACGCGACGGAGATGAAGTTCCTGGACGGACAGTTTTCCACGGCGACTGCATTCTTTTCGCTGATGTACATGCAGCCGGAGGTGCAGCGGAAGGTTTTCGTGGAGGCGGCGCGTGTGCTGAAATCCGGCGGACGGTGGCTCATCTGGGATGCCGTGATCCCGATGCTGACGGATCCTGGGATGGAGCAGGGCACCAAGGGGCCGCTGTTCTACTTCGAGTTCCACTTGCCTGGGGAAGTGGTGAAGACTGGGTACGGCACGCTGTGGCCGCAGGTTCGGATGGATCTGCCCTACTACCGTTCACTGGCTGAAGGGGCGGGGTTCCAAATCGTTTCAGCGGAGGAGACGGCCGGGCAGTTCCGGACGTTCCGCATGGAGCTCAGGAAGACCTGAACCCGTCCGGGGCCGGCGGCGCGCTACGCTGTGACCATGCGGCTTCTGCTCGGCGAACCGGGCTCGGGAAAAACAACGGCCATCCTTCGCGAGGTGCGGCGACACCTGCGCGCCTCCAGCGCGGCCTTCCGGCTGATCGTGCCGACGGCCACGATGGCTGAGCATCTGCGGAATTCCCTGGCGCGCGAAGGGTTGGTGGTGCGCAGTTCGACGATCACTACGATCGCCGGATTCGTCGAGAGCCTGAAGCCGTCCCAGAGCCTGGCGCCGTCCACCGCGCTGACGCTGTTCCTGCGGCAGATTCTGGCCGATGGGCAATCGCGCGCGTTCGCCGCGCTGGCCGGAAGTCCGGGGTTTGCCGCTGCCCTGGCCCGTGCGCTGGAGGATCTGGCCAATGCTGGCTGCGATTCCCTGCAGTGGGCTGCGTTGCGCGGGCTGGGGGTGCACTCCGGCCCGTTTGCCGCCGGCTTGCAGCAGGTTTACGAACAGTTGGAAGCGCGGCTGGCCGGGCAGTCGATGGTGTTCCGCGCCCAGCAGTTGGCCTCCGTCGCGCGAGATGTCCGTGAACGGGGCTTGGGCGGCCTGCAGTCACTGTACTTCGACGGGTTCTTTTCATTTACCCGCTCTGAAATCGAGCTGATGCGGTCTTTGAAGCTGCATGCGGATCTGACCGTCGCACTGCCGGAATGGACGGGCGTGGCGGCCTCCCGGGATGCGCTGCGGCAGATGGGTTTGCGCGAGCAGCGGCTCTCGCCGGTCAGGACGACCCCGCAGACCACGCTGGTTTCGGCGTCCAGCCGGGAGCGGGAGGTGGAGGAGATTGCGCTGCGCATGCTGGCGTTGCATGCCGATGGGCGTCCCTGGCGCGAGATGGGTGTGGTGCTGCGGTCCGCCCACCCGTATCTGCCGCTGTTCGAGACGACTTTTGCGCGGTTGGGCGTGCCGGCCCGCTCCTACTTCGTCAGCCCCCTCGCAGGGCATCCGGTGTGCCGGTTCATCACTCTCCTGATTGACGCGCTGCAGAGCGGGTGGGAGTGGCGGCGGACGGCCCAGGCGCTACGCTCGGCTGTGACGCTGGCGGGGCAGGAGCCTTCCGCGGATTTGCTGGAGCTCGAAGTCCGGGAGGCCTTGCCTGGCTCCGGGCTGGCGGAGTTGGCGGCCCGGGTTTCGCTACCCGCGCATTGGCTGGCCGCTTGGGGGGGCATGACCTCCTGGAGCAGCGTGCCCGCCCCCGCGGCTGAGTGGGCCCAGCGTATCGCGGGCCTGGCTTCGCTGGTCGCACCGCCCGAGCCGGGAGGAGATCCGTCGACGCTGCAGGTCTGGCGTACCCGGGCCGCGGCGCTGCGGTCGATGCAGGCCGCCTTGACCCAGTTGGCCGGCTTGCTGGGGCCCGAACCCATGCTGCTGGAAGGATTCTGGCGACAGGCGCAGGAAGTTCTCAAGGAGACGTCCCTGCGTGTGGCCGATCCGCGCCGGGAGGCCGTCCACCTGCTGGATGTGCACGAGGCGCGGCAGTGGGAGTTGCCGGTGGTGTTCCTCTGCGGTTTGCTGGAAGGCGATTTTCCCCGCAAGGTGGCTCCGGATCCGGTGCTCTCGGAAGAGACGCGCTTCAAGCTGCGGACCAATGGGGTCCCTGTGTCGAACCGGGCAGACAAGCAGGCGGAAGAAGCATTTCTGTTCCAGTTCGCGCTCACCCGAGCCTCCCAGTCGCTGGTGCTCTCCTGGCCGACGAAGGATCCCGACGGCCGTCCCACGCTGCGATCGTTCGCCTTGGATTTCATCAATCAGGAGCCGGACGCCGCGCGTGGACTGCGGGTGACACCCCAACGAGTTGTGCCGCTGCCGCCGCGGCCCGCCCTGCAGTCCGACCCGGCCCTGGCTTTTGTGCGGGCGAAGCACAGGCAGCATCGTCCCACGGCGATTGAAAGCTATCTGCAGTGTCCGTTTCAGTTTTTCGCCGGCAAGACGCTGGAGCTTCAGCCCCTGCCTCAATTGCCGCACGAGCGGTTGGACTTCGTCGCGCAGGGGATCGTCATCCATGCTGTGATTTCGGACTGGCACCGCGGCCTGGGTTCCCTGGAAGGGCTGTTTGAGCGGCACTGGGCGGCCATGCTGGCGCAGCGCCGCATCCCCGCGTCGCATCGCGTGGAATTGGCCCGGCTGCTGATCGAGCGCAGCCTGCGATTCTATGAGCAGAACGCGCGGGTCCTGCCCGGCTGGAAGGTGGAGACGGAGCGTCCGCTGCGGCTGCAGATTGAGGGCGTGCCGGTAACGGGCCGTGCAGATCGAGTGGATACCTCCGAGGCCGGCGAGTCGATCGTCTACGACTTTAAGTATTCGGGGCAATCCGGCATCAAGCGGCGCCTGGACCAGTTGGAAGCCGGGTTGACCGTACAGGGCGGGCTCTATCTGGCTGCGTTGAAGGTGGAGGGTCTGGAGCCGCTGGCTTTCGTGTACGTCGGTTTGCGGGGAGATACGATCTACGAGGAGTTCACCCAGCGTGAGCAGGTGGAAGCGTTGATGGGCCAGGCGGTGCAGGCTGCCGGCCAGAGTATCCTGCAGATCGCGGCGGGCCGGATTTCTGTGCAACCGGCCGACGAAGCAGCCTGCCGGTACTGCAACTTCCTGGATGCCTGCCGTGTGCAGTCTGCTCTACAGGTGGAGACCGTAACTAGTTGACTCTGAAATGACGGCTGGGGCATCCAATCGGGCTGTATGAGCAATACTGAGCGCCCGATTAAGATTGCCATTGTCGTCGGTAGTGTGCGGCCCGGCAATTTCACTTCGAAGACGGTCGCGATTGTCGCGGATGAGCTGCGGAAGCACCCTAAGGTGGACGTCGATATCATCCACCCGGTGGACCTGAATCTACCCTTACCGGGCTTGGATCCGAACGCGCCAGGAACGAAGGAATTGCAGCGGCGCATCCACGACGCGGCGGCGGTGATCCTGGCGACCCCGGAGTACCACGGGTCGTTTTCCAGCGTGATCAAGCTGGCGATCGAGAACATGGGGTTCCCGTCCGCTCTAGCCGGAAAGCCCGTAGGTTTGCTGGGCGTGGCAGCGGGTGCGATCGGTGCGATCAAGTCTCTCGAGTCGCTGCGAGGGATCGTCTCTCACGTCGGGGCGCTGCCTCTGCCGATGCCCATCTCGATCGCTAACGTTCAAACCCTCTTCGACGCCGACGGCCACGTGGTCGATCCCGCGGCGGAGGCCCTGATGCGCCGGTCCGCGACGAACCTGCTGAACTACGTCGAGAACCACGTCTGCCCGCGGTTCACACTGGAGCGCCTCCTGCGGGAAGGCATGGAGGCTGCCGCTCACTGAGCGTTTTCCAAAAGGAACGGCCCGGGAATAGCCCCGGGCCGCTGCCTTTCGTGAGGATGGTCTTGCCCTACGCGGCCGGGCTCTTCGCCCGTGTCTTCAGGACAAAAACGACCAGTGCCGCCGCGCCGAGCGCGAACAGCGTATCGCCCGGCGCCCGCAGCCAGCGCAGGGTTTGCATGGTCGGCGTCTGCAGGAATTCCTGGCTCCTGGCGTACCAGTAGCCATGATCCACTGAGGCCCAGGTCTGCATCAGGCCTACCGGCAGCAGGCTGCCGACACACATGGCGAATAAGCCGCAGTTCATCGACCAGAACGCGAACTTCATCCAGCGTTCGTTCCATTCGCCTTCCTGGCCCATGGCGCGCAGGCACACCAGCATCAGGCCGATGCCGAGCATGCCGTAGACTCCGAACAGCGCCGCATGACCGTGCAGCGGGGTGGTGTTCAGCCCCTGCATGTAATAGAGGGCGATGGGCGGATTGATCATGAAGCCGAACAGGCCCGCGCCGACCATGTTCCAGAAGGCCACGGCGACGAAGTAGTAGACCGGCCACTTGTAGCGCAGAGCCCATTCCGTGGCGCGGCCGCGCCGCAGATCGTCCAGGGCCGCGTAAGCGACCAGCACCAGCGGAACCACTTCCAGGGCGCTGAAGACTGAGCCCCAGGCAATCGCCACGGTTGGTGTGCCCGAGAAGTAGAGGTGGTGGCAGGTGCCGATGATGCCGCCGGCCAGGTAGATGGTGGCCGAGAGCAGTGCGCTCCTGGCGGCCAGGCCCGGGCGGACCAGCCCCAATCTTGTGAAGAAGAACGCAATGATTGTGGTGGCGAAGACTTCGAAGAAACCTTCCACCCACAGGTGGACCACCCACCAGCGCCAATACTCGACGATGGACAGATTCGTGTGCTGGCCCCAGGTCAGGCCGGCGCCGTAAAAGAGACCGATGGCTGCGCTCGAGACCAGGAACAGCGACAGCAGATGCCGCTGGTCGCCGGCGACTTTGAGGGCCGGCCAGACGCTCCGTACCACCAGGGTGAGCCAGATCAGCAGGCCCGCGAAGAGCAGAATCTGCCAGCCTCGCCCGAGGTCCACATACTCGTAGCCCTGGTGGCCCCACAGGAACGATTGCGCGTCGGTCAGCCGGTTCTGCACGCTCATCCATTCGCCGGCCAGCGAACCGGCCACGATGACCAGCAAGGCTCCGAAGAGGACGTTGACACCCAGGCGCTGGTACTTCGGCTCGACGCCGCTCACCAACGGTCCGATGTAGAGGCCGGCGGCCAGCCAGGCGGTGGCGATCCAGAAGATCCCCACCTGGACGTGCCAGGTCCGCGACACGCTATAGGGCAGCCATTTCGACAAGGGGATGCCGTAGAAGCCGTCGCCTTCCACGCCGTAGTGGGCCGTGATCATACCCATGATCATCTGCACCAGGATCAGCGCCGCCACTACCCAGAAGTACTTGAGCGTGGCCACCTGGGAGAGGGTGGAGCGCCAGCCCGCCAGCGGATCCGTCCTGGGCGTCTCCCCCATCGGCTCTTCCTTTTGCGAGGCGTACCACCAGACCATGGCGCAGATGCCGGCCAGCAGCATGAGGATGCTGACGCCGGTCCACATGACGCTCTCGCCTGTGGGGCGGTTGCCCACCAGCGGCTCGTGCGGCCAGTTGTGCGTGTAGGTGATGTTGTCGTTCTTGCGATTCGTCGACGCCGACCAGGACGACCACCAGAAGAAGGCTGCCATCTTGCGAGCGCGTTCCGGGTCGGAGACAGCGCCCTTCGGGATCGCATAGGCGGTCTGCCCACTGGCGAAGAGGGCGGTGTAGTAGGCTACGTTGGCCTGAATGGCGCGTGCCCGTATCGGGTCAACGACGATCGTCTCTGTCGCCGGATCGAACGTGTTCTTCCGGTACATCTCTTCCAGGCGGCCGCGGAGCCCGGCCTGCTGCTCGGCGCTGAGTTCGCCGTAGCTCTTGCTGCACTGGGTTTGCGCCCATTCGTTGAGGACGAACATCAGTTCGCGATGCAGCCAGTCCGCCGTCCAGTCAGGCGCGACGTAGCTGCCGTGCCCCCAGACCGAACCGACCTCCATGCCGCCCATCGACTGCCAGACATTCTGGCCGGCCGGGATATCTCCCTGGCCAAACACGGCCTGCCCCTCCGTCGTTACAACTCGCGCCGGAATCGGCGGAGCTTCCTGGTAGATCCTTGTCCCAATCCACCCCAATACCGAAAACGAGAGCACCAGCACCGCGCCGAATGCTATCCACAGCCTCTTCATTGACCCAACTCCTTGGTGAATCCGATACTTACGCTGCAAGTATGGTTTAAGGGGCAGCTACTTGATATGACCAAAGTCACAAAAGGAGTCAGGAATCGATTTCTCTTGAAGCCAAGCTAGCGATGTGATATCACTTTGGTAGCTGATAGATTTCAGTACGTTAGTTCCTCGTGGAGGAAACCATGTTTAAAGAGAAAGTAGTTTCAGCCAGATCCGGCGTTCCGGCGCTGTTGCTTGCCTTGGCGTTCCTGGTCATTCCGATTGCCGGAATCGTACTCTCCGTTCGAGGGTCGCATGGGATGGAGAAGCCGGTTGGCGCAATCCTCGCGTGGGTGGTGATCTGGGTGGTAGACCTCATCTGCCTGGCGGGGTTCTTCAGTGTGCAGCCCAACCAGCGTGTAGTCCTCACATTGTTCGGCAACTATGTGGGTACGGTGTCGGACGCGGGCCTGAAGTTCGCCAACCCCTTCTACTCGAAGAAGCCCATCTCCTGCCGTGTGAGGAACTTCGAGACGTCCAAGCTGAAAGTGAACGATCAGGATGGCAATCCGATCGAGATTGCGGCCGTGGTGGTCTGGAAAGTGGTGGACACCGCCGAGGCGAGCTTCCAGGTCGACAACTATGAGAACTACGTCCACGTGCAGAGCGAAGCAGCTGTGCGCAACCTGGCCACGGCCTTCCCCTACGATTCGCACGAAGAACACACGGTGTCCCTGCGAGGGCACACGGCGGAAGTGGCGGGCCGCCTGAAGACGGAGATCCACGACCGGCTAGCCGTAGCCGGAGTGGAGGTGATCGAGGCCCGGTTGTCCTATCTCTCCTACGCCCAGGAGATCGCCGCCGCGATGCTGAGGCGCCAGCAGGCCTCCGCGGTCATTGCTGCCCGGCAGAAAATCGTGGAAGGCGCGGTGGGCATGGTCGAAATGGCGCTGGACGCGCTGGCGACCAAGAACGTGGTGCAACTGGACGGGGAGCAGCGGGCGGCCATGGTGCAGAACCTGCTGGTGGTCCTCTGTTCCGAGGCGGCGGCTCAGCCTGTGTTGAACACAGGCACGCTGAGCCACTGATAGAGCCATGGCGGAGCGCAAGTCGTTTCTTCTCCGGATTGATGGCGAGGTTCTCGAGGCCTTGCGCAAGTGGGCAGACGATGACTTGCGCTCGCTCAACGGGCAGATCGAATTCCTGCTGCGCAAGGCGATGCGCGACCGGCGGCGATTCCTGGGGCCGGTGGAGCCGCCTGTTTCGAAGGATGATGCTACTTCCGGATGAACAGTTGATTCCAGCCGGCCCGGATCCGTTGGATGATGCCGGCTGGCGGGCGTTCCGGCTCAGCCTCTTTGGACACGCGCCAGCCGTCCAGTTCCTGCCTGTAGGCAAAGACCTGGGCTTTGCCCCCGACGACCAGACGCCGGACGGGTAGTCCCGCCTCGCGCTCCCATCTCTGGATGGTCCGCACCGAGCGGCCCAGATGGGCGGCCATCTCTTTCCATCCCTCCATGCGTTGTTGCGTCACCTGACCTCCGTTACTGATCAGCTAGACGGATGGCGACATACCATGTCATGACACGACGGCGTTTTGTGACGCAAATCTCAAACGCAATAGAAGCGTATTGGCTGACATGCACTGGGCAACTTGTCTCATCCTCCTCTCCGCGGCCGTCTTCGCTCAGGAGCCGGCTCCCAAAACACTTCTCCAGCAGGCCTCCGAGGCTTATAGGGATGCCACCAGCCTGTGCGACGCGGGACGATTCCTGGAAGCGGAACCGGTCTTCCAGCGCGCCTTGGCCGCGCATCGCTTGCTGGCGGAGGGCAACCAGAGCTACATCATGGCCGAACTGCACAACCTGGGAGTGATTGCGCGTAAGCGAGGTGACTTCGTCCAATCGCTGGATCTGCTCAACCAAAGCTTAGCCATCAGCAGGAAGCAGAACGCAATACGCGCCAGCGCCAACACCCTCATCGAATTGGCCAATACCTATCGGGCAATGGATAAGCCATACGACGCCGACCCTTTGGTACGCGAAGCCATTACCTTGAGTGAGCAGATTGTCCCGCCGGACTACCAGGTGTACGCCACCGCCTGCAACACTTACGGAGCGCTGCACATACGGCTGCAGGATGTGGAGGGCGCCACCCGCTGGTTCCAACGAGCCCTGGACGCCGCGCGGAAGCTGCCCTCGACCCAGCCCGAACTGGAAGCGTCCGTCATGGCCAATCTGGCGACGTCGGAGTTCGCCGGCGGGCACAATGATCAGTCACTGGAGCTGTTCCGCCAAGCAATCGCCATGCAGGAGAAATACCTGGGCCCCAGCCACCCCAAGCTGGCGGAAACACTGACGTCCTATTCCTCCGTCCTGCGGCGCCTGCGCTTCAAGCAGGAAGCGGCCAAAGCGAACCGGCGGGCGGTGCAGATTCGAAACTCGCTGGTTGCCCCGAAGCCTTACATCCAATGACAGACGCCGCGCGAATCGTGGGATTCGTGCGGCGTCGCGGAGTCAGGAGGACGTTTGGGCGTTAGAGCAGTTCGCGCCGGTAGTGCTCCAGCGCTACCCGGACCAATTGGCTGCGGGTGCGGACGCCGGTCTTGCTGAACAGTTGTTGCAGTGAAGCCTTGATGGCGCTCTCACTCACGTGGAGACGGTCCGCTATCTCTTTGTTCGCGAGGCCTTCGAACACGCCGCGCAGCACCATGCGGTCGCGTTCGGTGAAGCGTGCCCGGCGGGCGGCTTCGCCGGTTGCGGTCTCTCCGACATTGCTGGTGTACTTGGGGTCCATCCAGGTTTCCCCGCGCATCACGGTCTGGATGGCCTGCATCAGCAGATCTGGAGAGTTGTTCTTCAGGAACACGCCGCTGACGCCATGATTCATCAATTGGCGCAGTTCCGCCCGGGTAACACCGACGGTGACCACCAGGACCTTTCCGGAGTAGTTCTTCTGCCGGATGGCGGCGACGACTTCGTTGCCCCGCCGGTCCCCCAATTCGTAGTCGAGCAGAATCAGGTCGTATGAATTCGACTCCAGAATCTGCAGCGCCTCCTCGACGGTGGCGCATTGGGCCGCCACACGGACTTCCGATTCAGCGGACAGCAGCCTCGCGAGACTCTCGCGAAACAGCGCATGGTCGTCGACTAACAAAATATTGGTCATGCCGTGATCTCCGTGTTCTGCAAGTCACCAGCCTGGTCAGGTGTGAGGTGCGGTTTCAAACGCACACACATGGTGCAACCCGACTCGGATGGTTCATGGTACAACTCTCCCTCGTTGGCCCGGACAATGGCCCGCGAAACGAAGAGTCCCAGGCCCACTGCGTCCGCACCTTGCTGGAAGGCCTGAAATAATCTGTCTGGATTTTTGACGCCCGGTCCGGAATCCCTGAATCGGACTTCCACCGTGTGCCCGCTCACCTGGACGTCGATCCTCATCCGGCGCTGGTCTGAGTGTTCCATCGCCCGCACGCTGTTGCGCGAGAGGTTGAGAAAGACCTGCAGCAGTCCATGATGGTCGCCCACCACCGGAGGGAGGTTCTCCGGGATTTCCAGTTCCAGTTCAATCTCCTCAGCGTCCAGGGTGGGTTCGACGACGATGCGAAACTCCTCGAGCAGGGTCTCCAGGCTGGAGGTGCTCAACTCCTGGTCGCCGGCGGAGTGCAATTCCACAGTCGCCAGGCGGGCCAGACCCTGGGCCAGCGTGCCCAGGGCCGTGTAATCCTCGCTTTTGTCGACGCCGGGAATGCGTCCCAGATTGGCGTGCACGACGGAAATCGCGGCGCAAACGTTGCGGATTTCGTGCGAGACGGAGCCTACCAGGACACGGGTGCTGCGCAGCAGGTTCTGAAGGCTGGTCTCCTGCCAGTCGCGGAGATCGTCCGAGGCGTCCGTAATAATCGCGGCCAGCCGCTTGCCGGCCCGTGTCGGGTAAGTGGCGAACCACACGCAGGCCAGGAACGATTCGCCGTTCGCGCGCCGTCCCCGCGCATTGGTGGCCGTCCGGTAAGGCAGGTCGCCGTCCGTCGCCTGCAGCAGGTCCGCCATCACTGGCAGGTACTTGCGGATACGTTCGCCGTAGAGCGAGCCCATCGGGACCACCAGCAGCTCATGGGCCGCCTGGTTGGCCAGGTCGACGCGGCCTTCCGCATCCAGCGTGATGATCGCAGCCGGACTCGACTCGATCAGCGTCAGCATCTGGTTTTCGGCTTCCTTGCGGCGCTGGATCTGCTCCTGCAGTTCGCGGGAGTACTGCAGGGCCATGCGCCTGCTCCGCACCACTTCATTGGCGAACAACCCGGCCCCGGCGAAGCCGATGAAGGCGTACCCGATGCGCGCGATGGATTCCAATTCCCAGCCGAATGGAGACAAGTGCTCCTTCAGCAGGGAGTAGACCAAGGCCAGGCACAGAATCTGAAACCGGCTGAGGATAAACGACACCAGCAGCATCGGAATCAGGTACAGGATGCCGATGGAAACGTTGGTGTCGATCCAGCCGTCCAGCAGGATGATGAACAGCGAAATGGCCAGAGTCCAGACGACAATCGTCCGCCTCGGCGCTTCAAAGACGCGCGCGAGGCTGAATGAGGAGTTTCCTACCTCCTCCTGCAGCGGATCTTCAGTCTGAATCCGGGTTTCCCTGCTCATTACGAGTTACACCCTTGCCGATCTTGTCTCATTTATATCTCATTGACAATACCCGTGATAAGGGATGTCCGTGCACGCTTAGCGTCGAGAGGGGTCCGTCGCAGGATAGCCGATTAGTTCGAACCGCCCGTCGGGCAGCAAACGATACCGCCGGTTGCGCCAGAGGATGGTGTTGCCGAAGAAGCCGGCGACCCAGAACACGCTGCTCAGCAGGTCCTGCCAGAAGATAAGGGGCCACCAGGTTCGGCATAGCGGATCCCTCAAAACACCTTCAGACACGATGAACGCGGCTGCAGCGCGCAATAGGCAGGTGAGCACCGCCGCGGGCCAGCTTTCCGGGTATAGCAGCAGGAGGAGCAGGGCGATCGGCAGCGGGTTGGTGAAGACCTGGCCCACATAGCCGGCCGGCCGCGACCTCCGCGTCGACCGGTTCCAGCGCAACCTGTGCGCGAAGTTGGCGCGCAGTTCCTGGGTGCCGATGCGGTGCTCGATCACGAAGGAAGAGAGAATTACGCCATACCCGGCCGCGGCTGCGAACTGCCCAAGGACGAAGTCTTCCGCCAGATATTGGCTCAGGCGCTCCCACCCGCCGACAGCTTGAATTACCGAGCGGCGCGCTGCGATCGTCGGGCCGACAGCGAACTTCACGCCGCCTTCCACCATGCGCGCGGTGATGGCCCCACCCCAAAACTCGGTGTTCATGCCGATCGCTTCCAGCACCGACCACAAGCTTCCGCCGGGTACGGCCCGGTAGGGGCAGGTTGCGACACCGAGGTTCGGATCCTGGAACTCCGCGGCCAGCGTGCGCAGCATCAACGGCGAGACGCGGATGTCACTGTCGCTCATCACCAGCAGGTCATGCGCGGCCTCGGCCATCATCAACTGGAGGCTGAAGACCTTCGCATTGGGGTAAGGTGGTTCGCCGGTGACGAACACGCGCACCGGGATATCCGGGTAATCCAACCGTAGCCGCTCCACCAGGGCCAGGGCCGGATCGGACGCCTCGCGTGCCGCAAAGAGTATTTCGTAGTCGGGATAATCCTGCGAGAAGAAGGTGCGCAGGTTCTCCTCCAGCCCCTCGTCGAGGCCGTGCAGCGGTTTGAGGATGGAGATCGGTTCGCAGCTGAGGAGTGCGGGTGGGCGCACCCGGCGGTACCGGACGGCGGCAATGACGGTCAGTACGCAGAAAACCCACGACCCCGCCAGCAAACAGCCGAGGAGGATCGTGGGTATCCAGGACATCAAGACACCGGCGGGCGGCCGCCTACTCTGTCACGGCCTTCGACTCTACAAGCTGAGCGATCTCGGCCACCACTTCATCCACCAGCTTGGCGCCGAGGTCGCCACCCTTGCGGGTGCGCACAGCCACCTTGCCGTCGGCGGCTTCGCGATCGCCCACGACGAGCATGAACGGGATCTTCTGAAGTTGGGCTTCGCGGATCTTGTAGTTCACCTTCTCGCTGCGCGCGTCCACTTCCACTCGCAGGCCGGCGGCCTGGAGTTTGGCTTCCACCTGTTTCGCATATTCGGCGTGGCGGTCGGCGATGGGCAGGACAACCACCTGCACCGGCGACAGCCAGATGGGGAAGGCGCCGGCATAGTGCTCCAGCAGGATGCCGAAGAACCGCTCGACGCTGCCATAGAGGGCGCGATGCACCATCAGCGGCTGGTGCTTGCCGCCGTCTTCGCCGACATATTCGAGCTCAAACCGCTCTGGCAGCGTGAAGTCGAACTGTACGGTGGAAAGCTGCCAGGGCCGGTCGAGCGCGTCCAGAAGCTTCACGTCGATCTTCGGGCCATAGAATGCCGCTTCGTCGGGAATCACGCTGGCCTTCAGGCCCACGCGTTCCACGGCGACCTTCAGGGCGTTCTCCGCCAATGCCCACTGGTCCGGGGTGCCGACGTACTTTCCGCTGGCGCCTCCATCCCAGGTGGAGATCTCCGCCTGGTAGCGGTCGAACCCGTAGGTCTTCAGCACGTCGAAGGCGAATTCCAGGCAGTTCACGATCTCGTCTTCGATCTGGTCGGGCCGGCAGAAGATGTGGGCATCGTCCTGCGTGAAGCCGCGTACACGGAACAGGCCGTGCAGCGTGCCCGAGCGTTCGTAGCGGTACACCGTGCCCAGTTCACCCAGCCGGATAGGCAGGTCGCGGTAGCTGCGCTGCCGGTCGCGGTAGATGAGGATGTGGCCCGGGCAGTTCATCGGCTTCAGCCGGTAACGGGCGTCGTCCAGCTCCATGGCCGCGTACATGTTGTCCACGTAGTGCCCGAGGTGGCCCGACGTGGCCCAGAGCTGTTCGCGCATGACGTGCGGCGTGTTGACGATGGAGTAGCCGCGCTTCAAGTATTGGTCGCGCATCCAGTCTTCCAGCAGCTTGCGCACGAGTGCGCCCTTGGGGTGGAAGAAGATCAGGCCGGGGCCGGCCAGTTCCTGGATGGAGATGAGGTCGAGCTGCTTGCCCAGCAGGCGGTGGTCGCGCTTCTTCGCCTCTTCCAGCTTGTGCAGGTGGTCGTCCAGATCCTTCTGGGAGAACCAGGCCGTGCCGTAGATGCGCTGGAGCTGCTGCCGCTTCTCGTCGCCCTTCCAATAGGCACCGGCGATCGACAAAAGTTTAAAGGCCTTAATGCGCTTGGTGGTGGGGACGTGCGGGCCGCGGCAGAAGTCGATGAACTGCGGACCCAGGGTGTACTCGCTGAAGATGTCCCCGGCGCGTTCCTCGATCAGCTCACACTTCATCGGCTCGCCGAGTTCCTTGTACTTGGCCAGGCCTTCGGCCTTAGGGACAAGCTGGCGTTCGTACGGCAGGCCGCGATCGCGGATCTCCCGCATCTTCGCCTCGATCTTTTCCAGATCGTCTGGAGTGAAGGGCGAAGGCCGGTCGAAGTCGTAGTAGAAGCCGTCCTTGATGGGCGGTCCGATGCCAAGCTTGGTCTCGGGGTACAGTTCCAGAACCGCCGCGGCCAGCAGGTGGGCAGTGGAGTGGCGGTAGACCTCGAGGGCTTCTTCGTTCTTCGAAGTGAGAATCTCGAGGGTAGTGTCTCCTTCGAGTGGCCGCGTCAGGTCCCAGAGGGTCCCGTCCACGCGAGCCACCACCGCGTCGTCGGCCAAACGCTGGCCGATCGAACGCGCCACATCCAACGGCGTCGTGCCCTGGGGCACCGCCTTTTGGCTGCCATCCGGCAACGTGATCGTAATGGTGCTGCTCATTGTCCTAAAGGGGTAAATTCCAGCCTATCATGACACAGCATCAGGTCCGGTTCACTGCTATCCTTTAAGATTCGGAGCCCACACTATGGAAGGCGAACCTACCCAGTCCGCTGTAGTAAGTGATGCCATATCCGCCGAACAGCCCTTGGTGGATCGGGCTCGACGCGGCGATGCCGCGGCATTCGGCGAGCTGATTTCGAAATACGAACGGCGCGTCTACCGCATGGCGCGGCAGATTACCCAGAACGATGAGGACGCAGAAGATGTCCTCCAGGAGACGTTTCTCAAGGCCTTCGAGCATCTCGATTCCTTCCAGGGTCAGTCCAAATTCTATACCTGGTTGACCAGAATCGCGGTGAACGAGAGCTTGATGAAGCTCAGAAAGCGCAAAAGTGATCGAACCGTTTCGCTCGATGAAAACATCGAAACGGAAGAGGAACCGATCGTGCGCGAGATCGCGGTTTGGGATGACACTCCCGAGCAGAAATACAGCCAGGAAGAGATGCGCGAAATCCTGGACAAAGCAATCGACAGCCTCAAACCGATCTTCCGGACGGTTTTTATTCTTCGCGACGTCGAAGAACTCAGCACGGAGGAGACCGCTGAAGTACTCGGTCTATCAATAGCAGCTGTGAAAAGCCGCTTGCTGCGCGCGCGCCTGCAGTTGCGCGAGAAACTCACCCGGATTTTCAAACGCAAAGGGGATCAGATCCTTGGCTACGCAAAATGAGGCAGCGCACACGCAAGCGCTTCGAAAAGAGATGGTCACCTGTCACGACTTTTTGAAGGAACTTAACGACTTCCTCGACGAGACCACCGATCCCGCGCTTCGGGCCGAGCTGGAGAAGCACATCACGGAGTGTCCCAACTGCTGGGTGATCTGTGACACTACCCGCAAAACCATCAGTGTTTACAAGGGGATGGAACCCCAGCCCATACCGCCGGCCATCCATCAGAAGATCCTGGGCCTGATCCAGAAGCGCTGTGGCTGCGGTTCAGAGAGTCACTCCGCCCAGGAGCCGCCGACCGAAGGGCAGGCGCCCGCGGAGTAGGGGCACCACCGGCAACGGGGTGCTTCCCGCAACGGGAAGTCTCCTGCCTTCTCCGCTTCCACCAGCGCCCGCAATCCTGCGAGGCGTTCTTCCTGACTTCCTATCTCGACAGGGTGAGGCGTGCCCAGTCTCAGCGAAAACAGCCATGCCTCGTCGACAGGCTGACCCAGCATCCGCTCCAGGGCCTCGGCATAGAGGCGAAGCTGGACCGAATAGGCTTCCATTCTGGATTCGTCCAGATTGCGGTCGGTCTTGTAGTCGACGACGACCAAACGGCCGTCGTGCTCGAACCAAAGGTCGATCTGGCCGCGCAGCAGGACGCCTTCAATCTCCACTAAAAAGTCGAATTCCCGTTCCACACGGCTGGCCTGCTGTACGCGGCCTGCCAGGTCGCTCTGCAGGAATACGCCCGCCAGCGCCTCCGCCTCCGGCGAAACCTCTTCGGAGACTCCGCCCAGAAACTCGTGAACCTCCGTGCCCAGCGCTGCGCCGCCGCCCGATCCACCCTGCCGAACGGGTTGGGGCCAGCCCACCAGGGCTTGCAGGAAGTAGCGCCGGGGGCAGTCCGCAAACACCGCCAAGGCTGTCACCGGCAGTTGGGCGCTGGACTGGTGCGACTCAGGCAGCGGGGTGGCTTCGACGGGTTCGGCCGTCCCCCCCTCCAGCACTGGCGCCGGCATGGCCTCCGGTTGCCCGCTGCGCCTGGTCAGCCGCAGCGACTCTGTTTCGCGGACAACGTTGATCTCCGCTGGCCACTCGATCTGGAGTCCTGTTTCCACCTGCAGGACCCACGGTGGAGTGCTGCGTGCGGGCTGCGTCCAGGAAAGGATGAGCCGCTCTTCTGCCCGGGTCATGGCTACGTACAGCAGACGGTCGGCCTCGGCCCGTTCGCGTTCGGAAGTCAGGCTGACGCACGCCGCGAGGGCGGGATCCGGCTCAGACGTCTTGCCGTCCGGCATACGCCAGCGCAGGCCCAGGCCGGCCTGGGGCGTCCACGCCAGCGGTTCGCTGAAGTTCTGGGTTCCCTTCTGCATTGAGGCCAGGACGACCACCGGAAACTCCAGTCCCTTGGCTGAGTGGATCGACATCACCTGGACGGCGTCGGAGAACTCGACCTCGGGTGCGTTCGGCTCCTTGCCGCGTTTGCGCAGGTCGTCGATGTGCTCCAGGCGTCCGGCGAGATCTCCGGGCGCGGCTGAGTCCAGATCGCGCAGCAGCCGCAGGAATTTGTCGGCATTGGCCCGGCCCCGGCGCGAGAGCCCGTCGCGGTAGCCGGTCTCGTCCATCAGCCGCGACAGCAGCCGGTCCGCCGGGATTTCCTCCCGAAACGCCCGGGCCCATCCAATCCTCTCCAGTGCTTCCTGGGGCGCCAGGCCCCCGCCAGCGCGCGCCAGCAGGATCGACTCATCACTCGATCCGAAGAAGGGCGAACGCAGCAGGGCGAAGAGCGGGATCTCGTTGGCCGGATTCTCCAGGACGCGCAGCCAGTTCGTGAGATCCAGGATCTCCTGCTCCTCGAAGAAGTTCTTGCCACGGTCGATCTGGCAGGGGATGCCGAACTGCTCGAAGGCGGATTCCAGGGCATCGAACGGAGCCTTGGTGCGGGCCAGCACGGCCATGTCGCGGAAGCGGGCCGGATGCGGCGGATCCCCCACCATCAATTCACCGTGCAGTTCCCGCAAGCGCCGGGCGATCCACAGGGCTTCCCCCTCCGCCTCGCCCTCCTCCATGCGCTGGACTTCGACGAAGGGGGCGCGGTAGGACGGGTACTCCCGGCGTCCGATCAGTTCGTGTCTCGTCACTCCGACGCTGGGCGTCGTCACCAGCGAGGCCGTGACGGCAGCCAGGATTTCGGGGCGGCTGCGGAAATTGCTCTCGAGACGGTCGACCACGCCGCCGGCCGCGCGCACGGTCTCCTGGTAGGCCGCGAACTGCTCGGGCACCGCGTGGCGGAAGCCATAGATGGACTGGTTGATGTCGCCTACCGCGAAGAACCGGCCCGGACGGCGTACCAGATCCAGGATCTGCCACTGGACCGGATTCGTGTCCTGCAGTTCATCCATGAGAATCGCATCGAAACGATCCTGCGTCTCGCTGCGGATCTCGGAATCGCCCTGCAGCAGGCGCAGCGTCTGCTCCTGCAGGTCCTCGAAATCGAGGGCCGCCCGTGCCCGCTTGCGCCGCTGGAACTCCTGCTCAAACTCGACCAGGGCATCGCGCAGGACGGCCCGTTCCTTCACATGAGCCGCGCCCAGGACACAGCGCCGCGCCTGGTCGCGCAGCATCTTGACGCGATCGAGGCTGTCGTAGATGGGATGGCCGGGTTTCAGGCCGCGCTTGTCCATCTTGAACTCGGCCAGCCAGGGCAGGGACGGCTCCTGGCTCAGCCAGGCGCGGCCTTCTTCCATGCGCCGCCGCTGCGGATCGGTGGTGGGAGCCGGCGAATCGTCCAGCATCTGGCGGACTGAGCGCCGAAGTTCCTCGATTTCGACCTCCGGATGGAACTCCGGCAGGCGCTGGAGGGCGGTCCGGGCTCCGCCGCCCATGCGCAGGTCCTCATAAACGCCGCGTAGTGACGACGCCATGTCGTTTGCGGGCCAGGCGTCTGCGACCGCGACGAACTCCTCCCGGCGCTCCTCGGCCAGGCGGTCGAGCACCGCTTCCATGGCGGCTGCCTGCTCGGTGTCGGCCTCCCGCTCGTCGAGCACTGCGAACTCAGGATCGAGACCAGCTCGAATCGCGTGCTCCTGCAGCAGCCCCATGCAGAAAGCGTGGATCGTGGAAACCTGCGCGCGCTCGACTCCGCGCCGCCGCTCCATGTCGCCGCTGAAGCGCTTCACCAGCCGCGCCTTGATTTGGGTGGCGGCCTTTTCGGTGAACGTGATGGCGAGAATCCGTCCTGGATCCATGCCCTGTTCCACCAGCCATGCAAAGCGTTCGACCAGGACGGTGGTCTTGCCCGAACCAGGACCGGCCACACAGCAGGCGTCCTGGCCACTACGCCGGACCGCGTCGAGTTGCTCCTGCGATAAAGCCATTGCGGCTTCTATTGTCGCCTCTACTCCTGTCGCAATGCTTGCAACGGATCGATGGAGAGGGCGCGCCGTGCCGGGACATAGACCGAGGCCAAGGAGATCACGGCCATCGTGACAACCACTCCAGCCAACACAACAGGATCGCGCGCAGAGGCCTGATAGACGATTCGGCTCATGCCCTGGCTGGCCACGAAGCCGAGTGCCAGGCCGCCCAGGCAGCCGGCCGCAATCAGGGCACCGGTACGCCCCAGGACGAAGCTCAGGACTTGGCCGGGTCTCGCCCCAACGGCCGTGCGGATTCCAATTTCGCGCACCCGCCGGCTCACGGAGTAGGCGGCCAGGCCGTGAATGCCTGTCACGGCCAACATCATCGCCAGCAGTCCGAACGCGCTCAGAGCAAAGCTGGCCGCGCGGGCGGGGAAGAAGGCGTAGCTCAGTTGCTGGCGCAGTCCGCCGACGTTCTGGGCGGGCAAGCGGGCGTCGAGCTCCGCGATGCATTGACGCAGGAGCCCGGCCATCTCGCTCTCCGGACGGTTGGAACGAACCAACAGCAGGCCGCTGGATTCGTAGCGGCGCGCGGCCGGCCAGAAGATCGCGGCGCGAGGTTGCTCGGTCAACGATTCGTACTTGCCGTCTTCGACAACCCCGATGATCAGCACCTGCTCACCCCGAAACCCGTGCACGATCCGGCGGCCCACCGCGTCTGTCCGTCCCAGCACCTTGCGGGCCAGGGTCTCGTTGACGATGGCCATTCCTGGCGGATCATCCCAGCGGAAGTCCCGCCCGGCGAGCAGACGGGTCGACATTACGGAAAAATAGTCCGGCGAGACGACGAAGTAACTTGCGCCAACACCGTCCCTCCGCTTGTCGTCCATCGCGCCGGGTGCATACAGGGTGGTGGAGGACTGATCGACGGTCAATGGCACCGCGCTGGCGAAGGCAGCCGAAACTACCCCGGGTACCGCCTTTGCTTTCTCGAGAACCTCCTGCTGGAACTGCCGGCCTCGGTCCGCTGAATAGCGGGCGATCCCTAGGTCAAAGCCGGCCACCGTGACCCCTTCGGACCGGAAACCGGCCGGCATCCGCAGAGCATTGGACAGGCCGCGGAGAGACACGAAACACGCGGTGACCAGCAGGCAGCAGAGGCACACCTGACCGGCCAGCAGCAGGTCGCGAAAGGCCCAACGGCGGCCCGAACCGGCGCCGCGCAGGGCTCGATTCGTCTCGGTTGCCCAAGCCTGGCGCACTGGCGCGAGGCCGAACAGCAGCCCGGTGACTGCCGTGATCAGAACGGCAAAGGCCATCACCCGCGGATCCGGCTTCACCGCGAATTGAGCCGGAAAATCAAACGGAGGCCGGTATTCGCTGAGCAGGCTCAGCAGGCCGTAGGCCAGCCCGCAACCCGCAGCGCCTCCGGCCAGGGCCAGCAGCATGGATTCCGTCAGGAGCTGCCGCATCAGCCGCGCCCGGCCCGCGCCGATCGAGATCCGAATCGCAAACTCGCGGCGCCGGTCGGCCGACCGGGCCGAGAGCAGTCCGGCCAGGTTCGCGCAGGCCGCCAGTAAGACGAGTCCCGCCAGCGCCATCACGCCGATCAGGAATCCGCGAACGGGCGCGCCGCCGGTGTCGCCGATCATGCCGGGCCTGGCCAGGCGGGTGCGCGGCACGTACCCGCCGGACGGGTGTTCCTGATTGACGGCCAGCCCGACTGAATCCAGGTTGGCCTCTGCCTGCTGCTGGGTGATGCCCGGCCTCAGGCGGCCGATGACGAAGGCGTTCCAGGTGTTGCGATCCTCCAGCCAGTCGCGCATTTCAATCTGAGGTTCCATCATCATGGGGACCCAGATCTCGGGCCAGTAGAAATGCTCCGTGCCGTGAAACTCACGGGGTGCCACACCCAGAACCGTGTACGGCCGGCCGTTGATGCGCACCGTGCGTCCGGCCATCCCGGGATCGCCTGCGAAGCGCTGCCTCCAACAGGCGTAGCTCAATACGGCGTAGGGACTGGCACCCGGTCCCTTCTCGTCCCCGGGGTGGAAGAACCGGCCCAGGATGGGCTTTGTCCCCAGTAGATCGAAATAGTTGCCGGTCGCCAGGTAGCCCCAAACGCGTTCCGCGCCTTGCGCCGTCTCCCGCCCCATGGGCGCAATCCGGTAAGCGGCCAAAGCCGAAAACGTGGCGTTGCGATCACGCAGATCCCGATAGAGCGGGAAGGAATGGGTAGGTTCCTTGTCGTGCTGGACGAAGAAGACGCGTTCCGGCTCGGCCATCGGCAGTGGCTGCAGCACCAGTGAATTCAGGACGCTGAAGACGGCGGTGTTCGCGCCGATGCCCAACGCAAGGGAGACAATTGCCACGGTGGTGAATCCACGATGGTGCCGCGCGCTGCGGAAGGCGAAGCGCAGGTCCTGGGCCAGTTCGTCGGGCCAACGCAGTCCCTTAGCCTCACGGCACTGCTCCTTGTAGGTCTCGTGCTGGCCGAGCTCAAGGCGAGCCTGCCGGCGGGCCTCCTCAGCGGGCGTTCCGCCGGCCATCAGGTGGTCGGCGCGATGTTCGATGTGGGACTCCAGTTCCTCCGACAGGCTGGTCTCCCAGGATTGCCGCCGCCGCATTATGCCGAGGGCTTCGCCCCACTTACGCCACATCTCGCTCTCCTAATTGATCTAGGAGAAGGATAACCGCCGACTCCTAAGCTGTCAAGGAGAGATGCCGCCTGCCGCGAATTGTAACAAGTGTCTACCGCTGTACCCGTAACATGCGTCAACATAATCTGCGCACCTGACAGCATCGCCACTCATCTACTTTTCTCTATGCCTTCCCTCGTCGAACAAGCCCTGGCTGCCATGGGCGGACGCTCCCAACTGGAGTCCATCCAGTCCCTGCATCTGAAAGGCTACGGCCACTATTACCTGATTGAACAATCCGAACGGCCGGCCGGACCCTGGATCGTGCGCTACGAGCAGACCGAGGAGTGGCGCGATCTGGCCACCGGCCGCCGGCGCATGGAAAAGATCGAGCGGCCTGGCCAAGTCGACCGGCAGACCACCATCTCGTCGGGGGAGTTCGAAGCCACAAGGATGACGGTGCAGGGCAGGGAATTCCCGCCGCGTGTGACGCCAGCCGATCCCGAGTGGCTCGACTTCAGTCCGGAGAGGGTTCTTTTCACTGCCCTAGCCGCCTCTGATCTGCGTTCCGACGGCTCGACTCTCTACCAGGACGTAATGCACCATGCGGTGACGTTCACCTGGAAGGGCTTTCCGGTGCGGATCCTGTTCAATGCGGATACCGCGCTGCCCACCGTTGTGGAGCTTGTCCGGACCTATCCGCGCGATACGTTCTGGAACGTCTGGGGCGATGTCACCACGCGCTGGATCTACTCTTACTGGTATCTGGAGCATGGCGGGCTGCACTATCCGCGGCAGGTCGACATCGAGAAAGCCGGCTACCCCTATCGCTCGTTCAGCATCGACGAGATGACGATCAATGCCGCGATTCCGGCCGAGCGGCTGGAACTGCCCGCAGATGCGCAGAAGCTCGCCCAGAGGCCGCAGCCAGAGGTCGAAGCCTGGCCGTTGGGGCGGCCGGACCGACCGGCTGTCGAGCTTGCTCCGGGGCTCGTCAAAGTGCCCGGCAATTGGGACATTGCCTTCATCCGCCAGGACGACGGGTTGCTGATCCTGGAGGCGCCGATCTCGGCCGGATACTCCCAACGGGTTCTGGAGGAGGCCGCCCGGCGGTTTC
Source organism: Paludibaculum fermentans (assembly GCF_015277775.1). Taxonomy (NCBI): domain Bacteria; kingdom Pseudomonadati; phylum Acidobacteriota; class Terriglobia; order Bryobacterales; family Bryobacteraceae; genus Paludibaculum; species Paludibaculum fermentans. Next base: position 4,949,247 of record NZ_CP063849.1, on the reverse strand, counting down.
CAGGCACGCCAATCAAGGCGGTAATCACGACGTCCGATGCCTGGCCGCACTTCTCGGGTGTGCGGGAGTATGTCGCGCGGGGCATTCCGGTCTACCTGCTCGACCGCAACGAGCCCATTGTCCGCCGGTTGCTGGCCTCACCCCGGACTCTGCGTCCCGATGCCCTTGCGACCCGCCGCCGGGAGGCGGAACTGCGTCCGGTCTCTCAGCGGACGTCGCTGGGCGGCGGCGCCAATCGTGTGGAACTCATCCCCATCCGCACCGAGACCGGCGAGCGGATGCTGATGGTTTGGTTCCCCGAACACCGGCTGCTGTACGCCAGCGACCTGGTGCAGGGCCCGATGCCGGACGGCGGCTTCTTCATGCCGCAGTACCTCAGCGAAGTGCGCGATGCCGCCGCGCGCGAGAAACTGCAGCCCGAGTTTGTGATCGCCATGCATGCGCCAAAGACCCTCTGGTCCAAGGTGCTGGCCGCGATCGAGGCGGTGTGAGCCGGCCTAGGCCTTTGCGCTGACCGTGATCTGCGCCGCCTGCGGGAACACGAAGTCGTAGCCGGGATTCAGCTTCTGTTCTCCTACCAGCACTTCGTGAACGTCATAGGGGTTGGTGGTGTGGTCCAGTACGGCGTTGCGAATCACCTCGAACGCGTGCTCCAAATACTGCGCCTCGTCGATGTCGACATCCACCAGGTAGTGGTCGCCCGTCTCCCCCTGCCGGAAGAACGAGAGCTGCAGGTTGCCGTACTTGTCGAACGTCTTGAAGCTTTTGGCCGGCTGGTAGCCGTCCGGCGGATGGTGCAGCGCTTCCGAGACCTCGTGGAACAGCCGTGAAGCGTTCTGGGTCTCCTCAAACAGGGCGGCCGTGGTCCTGACAAAGAACCGGTCCCTGCGCAGCTTGAGCAGACCGCCCATGTGGCTGAAGCAGCTTGTGCCATCCCCCAGGATTGTGGCCGAGGCCTTGATGGCAATGTTGAGCAGGCATGCCTGGCGCTGTGCGTCCAGTGCGGTATACAGCGCCTCCCCTTGCTGAGTGGGCTGCGTGTCGATTGACGAGGTCTCCAGGATCGCTTTCAACTGGGCGGGCAGTTTGGCGTAGACCGGCGCGTCGATGGCCGATACCTTGTCTGGATTCACCGGCAGCGTCACCGGCTGGCGAGCCACTTTGCCGTCCTGCACCCTCACGAAGAACGAAGACGGACGGTACCGCATGGGCCACACCGTCACCTGATAGTCTTTCACCGGTGAGGCGTCGATACCCCCGATCTGTATCGTGCCGTTCACCTGCACTGAGCTCTCGTAGTGCGTCGTGCCGTCGCGTGCCACCACATCCAGATGGATCTGGTCCTGGAGCTTTGTTCCTCCGACGGTCGCGAAATCCAGCCTTATTGATCCTGTACCCATGAGTCCTCCTTGCAAGGAGCTTACCCTACCCTCCCCGCGCCGCCTAAGGAAAAATTGCCCCTCCAATGACAGCCATCCAACTCGCGGGATAGTGGAGGCATGTCCTTCCCGCTGCTCTCGCGTGAACCTGGGCCGGTCCTGACTTATCTGGTGTTGGCGGCCGCCGCTTTCCTCGAAGCCTTCGGCGATTCGTGTTTCCAGTCCGCCCTCTACCGCTCCACCGGGCCGGCCCGATTCCTTGCGGCCGGGTTCGGGGTCCTGGCGCTGGCTGCGTATGGATTCACAGTGAACCTGCCCCGATGGGACTTCGGCCGCCTGCTTGGCATTTACGTGGTCTTCTTCTTTCTCTGTGCCCAACTTCTTGCGTGGCTCCGGTTCGACCAGCGGCCCTCGCTGCCGGTCTGCCTGGGCGGGGTACTCATCGTCGCCGGCGGGTGCGTGATCTCCTTCTGGCGCGTTTGAGGCAGATTTTTCCCGGCAACTTCGATTTGCTTGTAACTTCCTCCGGAAGCCGCTGTACTCCATTTGACAGCCAAATGGAACGACGGTAGGTTGTATTAGATTGCCAAATAGAGAACCCGCTCCTCCCAAGGCCGGAGTGCTGCAAGGCACCCTCGACCTCATGATCCTCAAGGTGGTCGCCAGTCTCGGACCCGTGCACGGCTACGCCATCGCGGAACGCCTGGCGCAGGTCTCCGAGGGTGCGCTGCAGTTGAACATGGGCACCCTGTACCCCGGTCTCGTGCGCCTGGAACAGCGTGGCCTGCTGCGGGCCGCATGGGATCAGACCGAGTCGAATCGCCGTGCCCGCTTCTATAGCCTTACCCCTGCTGGCCGTCGCCGTTTGGAAGTGGAACGCCAGGAGTGGTCGCGCATGACCGGTATCATGCAGCGCCTGCTGGACGACACCATCTGATCGAACCCACGCAAGGAGGCACCCATGCGCGCAGTGCTGCAGTTCTTTTCGAAGCTACGGTCGGTCTTCGGCAAGGAAAAGCTGGATCAACACCTTGAGGACGAGATCGAGTTCCACCTCCAGATGGAGACCGAGGCCGGACTCCGGCGCGGCCTGGAACTCAACGAAGCCCGCCGCCAGGCCCGGCTCAAATGCGGCTACGAGAGCGTGGCCTCGGAGGAGATCCGTGACCAGCGCCTGCTGGGCTGGCTCGACGGCACGTTCGCTGACCTGCGCCAGGCGGTCGTGGCTTTGCGCCGGCACCGCGGCTTCACCGCCATAGCCTTGGCCGCGCTGGCGTTGTCGGTTGGACTCAATACCCTCATCTTCACGATGCTGGATGGCGTACTTTTGCGGCCGCTGCCTTACCCGCAGCCTGACCGGCTGGTTCGCGTCTTTGAGTCGACCCCGCGCAATCCCAAGTGGCCCGTGTCCATCGGCAACTTCTACGACATCCGCCGCCTCAATCAGTCGTTCGATTCGGTTGCGTTGTACACCGAGGACGACCTGCAGTTGATGCATGGGGACGTACCCGAACGCCTCAAGTCCATGCGTGTTTCGCATGACTTCTTCACCACCGCGGGCATCCTGCCGGCCATGGGCCGCAACTTCGAACCGGCCGACTCCAGGGCGGACAAGGCTCGCGTTGTCATTCTCGGCAACCGGCTCTGGAAGACGCGGTTCCAGTCGGATCCGGCCATCGTCGGCAAAACCATCCGACTGAACCGCGAGGCGTGGACTGTGGTTGGGGTGCTGCCGCCGGGCTTCCAGCATGTCGGCGGAAGCTACCGCTCGCCGCTGCAGGGCGAGACCGTGGATCTCTGGTGGCCGCTGCCCGTCGGGCCCGGTAACCGGGGCTCCCACTACACGAATCTCATCGGGCGCATGAAGGCTGGGGTCAGCATCGAACAGGCACGCCAGGATGCTCTGGGTATGGCGCGTGAACTGACGCGCAATTTTCCCGGGCCCAACCGGGACCTCGTCCTGCGTGTCGAGCCACTCACCACCGAACTCGTCGGCCAGTCTCGCCAGACTGTCTGGCTGATCGCCGCGGCCGGCGGCCTGGTGCTGCTCATCGCCGGCGCGAATGTAGCCGGGCTCTGCATCGCGCGCAGCCTGGCGCGACGCAAGGAGATTGCGGTCTGCCGCGCACTCGGTGCCGGAACCTGGCGGATCGTGCGTTCAGTCCTCTGCGAGAATCTGGTCCTCGGGCTCGCGGGCGGAGCCTTGGGACTCGCTCTTGCGGCGGCGCTTGCGCCCGGTTGGCGTGCCCTGATTCCAGCCGATTTTCCCCGTGCCCACGAAGTCCAGCTCACCTGGACCGCCGGGTTTTTCGCACTCGGTTGTGCCTTGCTCACCAGCCTGCTCGCAGGCCTGGCTCCGGCCCTGCGGCAGTCGCGCGTGGATCCCGCCGCCAGTCTCACGCAGGAGTCCCGCGGAGCTTCCGCCGGCCGCGACGCGCATCGCCTGCGAGCCGTGCTCGTCGCCGGCGAAGTGGCCTTCGCCACGGTGCTCTGTGTCTCGGCGGCGCTGCTCGTCCAGAGCTCCCTCCGCTTGAGTGCTCGTGAAAACGGCTTCGACCCCAATGGCGTCCTCACGTTCCAGTTGGAACTGCCGCGCGCAGGATACGAGAAGCCTGAGCAGGCAGCCCGGCTCTACGAGGAAGTCCTTGCCCGCTGGCGGACGCTGCCCGGTGTCCAGGCTGCCGCGCTCGCGACCAACATTCCCTGGTCCGGGTACGACGAGAATAGCGGCTTCTCCATCCAGGGCGTGGCGGAGCATCCTGGCGATTCCACGCAGGGCCGCTACCAGATGGCTTCTCCGGGCTACTTCGAGGCTTTGCGTATCCCGCTTCGCGCGGGACGCTATTTCGATCAGCGGGACAGCGCGGCCGGGCCGCTGGTCACCATCGTGAACGAGGCGCTGGTGCGGCGCTACATGCCCGGCTTGGATCCGGTCGGCCGCACCCTGGAGATCTGGGGCAAGCCCCGCCTTCTCGTCGGCGTCGTGGCCGACAATTTCGACCACCCGGCCGATCTGAAAGCCGAGCCCGGTTTCTGGCTGCCGCTATCTCAGGTGCCCATGGGTGAAGTGAATGGCGTCCTCCGCACCGCCGGTGATCCCATGTCGCTGCTGGCTCCGGCCGTTGCGGCGCTGCACGAGTCCGACCGCGAACTGCCCGTTGCCGAGCCGCGCGCGATGACCACCATCACCCGCGCTGCCCTGGCTGAGCGCAATCTCGCCAACTGGCTCCTGCAGGCCTTCGCCCTGCTTGCTGTGATGCTCGCCGTCTTCGGTATCTACGGGCTGCTCGCCTACGTCGTCGAACAGCGCCACCGGGAGTTTGGGATCCGTGTCGCCATGGGCGCCACCCGCCGCGACATTCTCTGGCTGGTGCTGAAAGGTGGGCTCGCGCAGGCTCTCGCCGGAGGCGTGATTGGAGCGCTGTGTGCGCCGGTTGCCGCCCGTTCGATGGCCAGCCTGCTGTATGGAGTCAGCTTCGGCGACCCCTTGTCCTTGTTCTGGGCCCTGGCCTTCGTGATCTGTGCGGCTTTGGTGGCCAGCTTTACGCCCGCTTTGGGAGCGGCTCGTGCAGATCCCTCCACCGCGCTGCGCAACGAGTAATCGCAGCCGGGCCGGCCCCTGCTACTTCAGCGTCTTCAGGAACTGCCCCGTGTAGGACTCCGCGCACTGCGCCACCTGCTCCGGCGTCCCGGCCGTCACTATACGTCCGCCGCCGGAGCCGCCCTCGGGTCCGAGATCGATCACCCAGTCCGCGTGGCGGATCACTTCCAGGTTGTGTTCAATGATCAGCAGGCTCGCACCGTTGTGGATCAGCCGTTCGAACGCATCCAACAGCTTCGCGATGTCGTCGAAATGCAGTCCGGTGGTCGGTTCGTCGAAGAGGTACAACATGCCCTTCGAATCGGCCTGCGTGAGGTGGGAGGCCAGTTTCACGCGCTGCGCCTCGCCGCCCGAAAGAGTGGTTGCTGACTGGCCCAGCCGCAGATAACCCAAGCCCACGTCGGACAGCGGCTTCAGGCGCGACACCAGCTTCGGCTGATCCGCAAAGAACGCGAGCGCCTCGCGGATCGTCATGCCCAATACTTCGTGGATGTTCATGCCGCGGTACCGGACATCCAATACCGACGACTTGTAGCGTGTGCCCTTGCAGTCCTCGCAGATCAGCTCGACGTCCGCCAGGAACTGCATCTCCACGGTGACCGTGCCGTCGCCCTGGCAGGTCTCGCAGCGTCCGCCTGCAATGTTGAACGAGAAATGCCCAGCCGTGTACCCGCGCCTGTCCGCCTCGGGCGTCGACGCGAATAACTCGCGGATCACATCAAATGCCTTGCAGTAGGTCACCGGATTTGAGCGCGGAGTCCGTCCGATGGGGGACTGGTCGACCAGCACCATCTCGCGGATCAGTTCGGCATTCTCCACCTTGCGGCAGGTCTGCTTCTCCGCCTTCTGCGCCAGTACTTCGTCTTCTTGCTTGGCGCCCTCTTTGGACAGGTCGCGCCGGTAGCGTGTTTCCAGCGTGCGGTGGATCACGTCGTGGACCAGCGACGATTTGCCGGAGCCCGAGACGCCCGTGACCACGGCCATCATGCCCAGGGGCACTTCCACGTCGATGTTCTGCAGATTGTTTGCGCGGCAGCCGTAGAACTTCAGCACCCGCTTGGGATCCACGGGGCGGCGCTCGGTCTTGAGCGAAGTGCTCAGGTCGCCCTTCAGGTACTTCGCCGTCAGCGACGCGCTTTTCTTGCTACTGCCTGAGAGCATCTTGGCCAGGGTGCCCTCGAAGGTCACCAGCCCGCCCAGTTCTCCGGCGCCCGGACCCATATCGACAACGTGGTCCGCTGCCCGCATCACGTCGGCGTCGTGCTCCACCACCAGGATGGTATTGCCCAGGTCCCGCAGCTCTTCCAGGATCCTGATCAGCCGTTCCGTATCCCGCGAGTGCAGGCCGATCGACGGCTCATCCAGTACATAGGTCGCGCCCACCAGCCGGGAACCCAGGCAGGTGGCCAATTGAATCCGCTGTGCCTCGCCGCCGGACAGTGTGGCCGAGAGCCGGTCGAGCGTCAGGTACTGCAGGCCGACATCGTTCAGGAACTTCAGGCGCTGGCGGATCTCCACCATCACCTTCTCTGCAATCGCAGCCTGTTCCGGAGCCTGCTCCAGATTGTCGAAGAAGTCCTTCGCCTCGGCGATATTCAACCGCACGATCTCCGCGATCGTCTTGCCGCCCACGCGCACGTTCAGCGCTTCGGGCCGCAGCCGCGAACCACCACACGCCGGACATTGTGTGTATCCCCGGTACCGGCTCAGAAACACGCGCACATGGACCTTGTACTTCTTGGTCTCGACCTCGAGGAAGAAGCGCCGGATTGCGTCCAGCACCACGCTCTTCTCCGCCGGCTTCAGGTCCACATAGGGCACCGTGGCCCGCACCTTGTTGCGCGACTTGCCGATGAACTCCTCGCGCATCCACTGATACTGGGGTTTGTTCCACGGATCGATGGCGCCGTCGGCGATCGACAGGGAAGGATCGGGAATCACCAGGTCCAGGTCGTAGTCGATCGTATTGCCGAAACCCTGGCACTTGGGACACGCGCCATAGGGGTTGTTGAAGCTGAACAGCGAGGGCTCAGGCGTGAGGAACTCGACGTTGCAGGTCTTGCAGGAGAAGCGTTCGCTGAATCGAATCTGCTTCGGTTCCGGCTCTCCGGCCTGTTCGAACACGACTTCACCGGCCTCGCGGTAGCAGATCTCCACCGTATCCACGATGCGCTGCTTCTGGTCCGGACGCACCACCAACCGGTCGGCCAGGACCCACACCGGCTTCGAGAAATCGACGTCCAGCAGGGATTCAGGCGTCGAGAATTCATAAACCGTCGAGTTCTGGAACAGCCGGTTGAAGCCGCGCTTCCTCAAGTCGAACAGGTGGTCGCGCAACGCTGCCGCGTCGCCCGGCTTAAACATGACGACGGGGAACAGGGCATACCAGCGCGAGCCGTCCGGCTGGGCGAGCATTTTACGCGCCACCGGATCCACGGTGTCCCGCTCCACCAGTTGGCCGCACGTCGGGCAGTAGGTGAGGCCCGTCCGCGCATACAGCAGGCGCACAAAGTCGTAGATTTCCGTCGAGGTCGCTACCGTCGAGCGCGGATTCCTCGTCGTGTTCTTCTGGCGGATCGCAATGGGTGGGGCGATGCCTTGGATCTCGTCGACATCCGGCTTCTCCATGCGGTCGAGGAACTGCCGGGCGTATGCCGACAGGCTTTCGACGTAGCGCCGTTGGCCTTCCGCATAGATCGTGTCGAACACCAGCGACGACTTGCCGGAGCCGGACACACCTGTCACCACGGTCAACTTGTTGTGCGGCAGGTCGACGCTCAGGTTTTTGAGATTGTGAACCCGCGCGCCGCGGATCCTCAGGAATTCGTCCACTGACTTACCATTGTATCAATCGGATGCTCATTCCCCCGCCCCGCAAAGCCAATCAGCTTCTGCTCGACTGGTATACCGCCGCCGGCCGCGATTTACCGTGGCGGCGCACCCGCGACCCGTGGAAGATCATGGTCTCCGAGATCATGCTGCAGCAGACGCGCGTCGCGGCAGTCATCCCCTACTACCAGCGCTTCCTCGAGCGTTACCCGGAGCCGAAGGACCTGGCGCAGGCGCCCGAGCAGGAATTCCTCGCCATCTGGTCTGGGTTGGGTTACTACTCCCGCGCCCGCAATCTCCAGCGCGCCGCCATTCAGATCACTGAGGCCGGCGGCTTTCCCGAGACCTACGAAGAGATCCGAACCTTGCCCGGAGTTGGAGACTACACCGCGGCCGCCATCGCTTCCATCTGCTTTTCCCTGCCATACGCGGTTCTCGACGGCAATGTGATGCGAGTGATCTCCCGCATGACGCTGGAGAAGGGCGATATCTCGAACTCGTCGGTTCGCGTCCGGCTCAAGGAGCACGCCCAGCGGCTGCTGGATCCCAAGCGGCCCGCCGACTTCAACCAGGCCATCATGGAGCTTGGCGCCACCGTCTGCCTGCCCCGCAGCCCGCAATGCCTGCTCTGCCCGTGGCGTGAAATGTGCCAGGCGCGGGCCGCCGGCGTCCAGGGCGAGTTGCCCATCAAGCTGAAGAAGCGCGATCCGGTCAAGCTCGCCATGGAGCTCTTCCTGGTGGAGAAGAACGGCAGCATCCTGCTGCGCCAGCGCGGGACGACTGAGTCTAAACTGGCCGGTTTCTGGGAGTTACCGGTCGCCCGCGATATGCCTGCGGCCGAGCGCGGCGAATGCCTTGGCTCCTTCAAGCACTCCATAACCCACCACGACTACACCATCGAGGTGTATCGTGCCTCCGCCGCCAAAGCGCCCAAGGGCTTCCGCTGGTTCCAGATGGAGGAGCTTGAGAACGTGCCCGTGGCTACGATGACCCGCAAGGCCTTGGCGTTGGTCTGAGATATATACCCCGCCCGGAATCTGGTGGTATAGACAGCGTGATCAGTATGGGCGTAAAATCCGGGGCGATTGCCCATGCGCCTTACACGGCTGGCGCTGGCCTTCCTGGCGTGTGCCACCACAGCCTGGAATCAGACGCAGAGGCAGGCGCCGTCCTACTCAGCGGACAGCATCGTTAACCTGGCTAGCGGCGAACGCGGCCGCCTCGCGCCCAACACGCTGGCTGCCATTTACGGCAAAAACCTGGCCCCCTACAGCCGGGCTCGCGATGCCGGCGACCTGCAGGGCAACGTCCTCCCCTACCAGCTTTCGGGCACGGGAGTGACGGTGAGAGTTGGCAGCTTGCTTGCCCCAGTGGAATACATCTCCCCCGAAGTCGTGACATTCCTGGTCCCTTCGGAACTACGGGCCGGACCCGCCAGCATCGTTCTCACCTACAACTTCCTAAGCGGCCCCACCATCCGGGTCCAGTTGCTGCCAGCCGCGCCCGCCTGGTTCCTGATGGAGACGGGTTACGTGCTCGGGCGCCATCTGGATTCCATGCAGTGGATTGACGACGCCCATCCGGCCCGCCCCGGCGAGCGCGTGGTTCTCTATGCTGCCGGCCTGGGCGATTCCGAGCCCGTGCTGCCTTACCGCCAGGTGCCCCGCGAAGAGGTTCCGTTGGCACGTCTCGACCGGTTTCGCCTTCTGATCGGAGGCTTGGAGATGCCGGTCGAGCGGTTAGGGTATGTCGGATTAACTCCTGGATTTCCAGGTGTTTATGAAGTCAATGTCGTGCTGCCGGCTATATCTGGACCCGATCCGGAGGTATCAATTGAGCTTCCGGGAGCCGGCACGGAGCCCGGAATCCGCTTGCGCCTGCAACCCACACCGCCGCAACCGGATGTCCCACCTTTACGTTCAATCAAGTGAGCCCGGCGTCCACGGGCGCTTTGCTGGAGCGCGCTGGTCGATCGTATCGATTCAGGCGGTTTCAGTGTGGAAAAACACATTCCAAACCTCAGCCTTGGGGTTAGTCTATGAGTAGGGAGCACATCGTGCACATCCGAGCTGTCTGCATTACCCCTTTGTGCCTTGGCCCTATTCGCCCAACAGGCGGCGCAATCCGGCTGGCCGGCTGCGCAAACCGCTCAGCCAGCGGGCGATCAGAAGGTCTATACCGTCGCGGCCGGCAGCAAGATTCCGCTCCAGTTGATCAATAGCATCAGTACTAAATCCGCCGCTGTCGGCGACCGTGTCTACCTGCAGACCAATTTCCCCATCCTCTCGGATGGGCGTATCGTCATCCCTCCCGGCTCCTATGTCACTGGTACTGTCACTCAGGTGAAACGGGCAGGTAAGGTGAAAGGCCGGGCCGAACTTTATGTACGGTTCGATTCGCTCACCCTGCCGAACGGAGTCACGCGAGACTTCCGGGCCTCCCTCGGAACCGTGGATGGCTCGAACCCGGGTAAGGTAGACCGTACGGAAGGCAAAGTGGAAGGCGATGGCTCAAAGGCCGCCGACGCGACCAAGGTGGGTGAAGCCGCCGGTTGGGGCACCATGATCGGTGGAGTCGCCACCCGCACGGGTACCGGCGCCGGCATCGGCGCGGCCGCCGGAGCAGCGGCCGGATTGGCCGGTATCCTTATGACGCGCGGTCCGGACGCGATCATCGAACGCGGCTCAACCATCGAGATGGTCATCGACCGCAGCCTCAAGTTCTCGGATGAAGAACTGGCGGGTATCGCCCCGCCTCGGGTAGGTGGACCTCAGGTCACTCCGCCGCCCGCACGGCCCTCTTCTTCCTCCACGGGCGGCTTGTCCCGGCGCCCGTATCCTGCGAATTGACTTGCTCCTGCGGGGCAGGGAATTCGCTGGTGAATAGATCGGGAAAGCTTGAGGTTCTAGGTGATAAGCCCTAGAGCATGTAGGTGTTTCGACCCACCTAGCTAGTACGAAAGCTCCCCCTAAGCCGAGCTAAGGTACCAGCTCCTTTTGAGTCCCTAGTCCTATTTGCCCGCCTACTGCCAACCCCTACAATCATGCTTAGGGTATTTCCATGGGCGCAATTGAAATCCAGGTTTTCGTTAGCCTGGTAGTAATTCTCGGGGCCGCCTTCGTCGCGCTGATCTGTGATTTCCTGAAGGGCAGTAATGAGCAACTTCGGGAAGCCAACATCGTCATGCGTGTTCGCGAGGATGAGCGCGACAAGCGTGACGACCTTGTCGAGAAGGTTCAACAGCAGACGATTGAGGTCGTTGCCAAGGTGCAAGGGGCTCTGGTCGGCCGCCCGGCCGCCGCTCCGGTGCCTGTGGCCCAAACCACGGCCCGGGCGCAGCAACCTCCTGCCGCCGCGCCTGCCCCCCTCGCTACACCGGTCACCGACGCACGGGAGCTCTTCGAGCGGGCCCAGTCGGAACGCTCCGCCCGCGGCCGCCGCGGTGGCCGCCGCTCCGAAGAAAGATCCGCCCCTCCGCCCCGCGAAGAATCCGTCGCAAGCTGGGCGCAGGATATCGTCATCCGTAAGCACCAGGAAGTCGAACCCGCCAAACAGGCCGCCGTCGAGCCGGTTCGCCCGGTCGAAGCCGCGCCGGCCGCCGAAATTGCCCCCGCTGCCGCAGCCCAGGTTTCCGTAGCTCCGGCGCCGATGCCCATCGCGGTGCCCGCCGCGCACTCGAAGACACACGAATTTGCCGCCCAGCCTGATGTGGCGGGCATCCCGTCCGTCGCCCCGGTTCTGACACAAGCCGAAGCCCGGGTGCCCATGGCCCTGGCCCAGCCACTCGAGCAAACTCCTGTTGCGGCGCCGGCCGCTCAGGCGGTGCCCGCCATTTCCAATCTCGAATCGCCGGATGTCCGTGAGATGTTCGCGGCTCAGGCGCAATCGAAGCAGGATGCACTTCCCGCGCCGGCCTTGGTCGACGCGCAACAGTCGCTCACCGCGGCACCTGTCGCTCTCCCGGCCGCAACCATGGCTGGTTTGCTCCAGCCTGCCGAGGTGGCCTCCGAGTCCGTGCTGCCGTCCGTTCAGCAGCCCGCTGCGGTCTTCCAATTGTCTTCGGCCTCGGAACTTTCCCTGGCAACGTCCGGCCCAGCCGCCCTTGCGGGCAGTATGGTCGGCCTTACCCCGGATACGCTTGCAGCCGAGGCTGAGTCTGTCCTCCCAGCCCTCCAACTACACACAGAAGTGCCGGAGTTTGAGATCGTTCCGCCCTCCATTGAGCAGCTTGCTCAGACGGTCGAGCCCTTGGCCACCTCAGAGGTGCCCAGCGCCGAGTCTCAGCCTCTCTTGGTTGCCGCCGCGGAAGAAATGCCGCTGGAAGCCGTTACCTTAGAATCGCCCCTCGTCGAATCGACGGTCGAAGCCGCCGAAGTGGTGGAGTCGCCGGTTCTGGAGTCGGTCGAGGCCCTGGTGCCGGAAACCGTCGCCGCTGCCGCGATCGAAGAAGTTCCGGAGACGGTCGAAGCCACCGAAGTGGTGGAGTCGCCGGTTCTGGAGTCGGTCGAAGCCCTTGTGCCGCAGGCCGCGTTCGCTGCTCACGTTGAAGCGCCTGCCTTCACGGCTGACTATTCCCTGATCGAGGATACGCCAGTCTACGCTGAGATCCCCACCCTGCCCCGCGTCGAACCCGAGACGGCGCCTGCCGTCCAAGCCGTAGCCGAGTCCGAACCGGCCGCGATCTTCGAACCCACCATGTTCGAATCGGGCGCCGATGAAGAAATCCAGGTTGTGCGGATCCGTGTTCTTAGTGACGACGATGTCATGCCGGTGTCGGAGTTCTCGGACACCCTGATCTCCCTGGACGATCTCAATAGTTCCGCCTACACGCAATTCGCGGCCGAGCCTGAGCCGCTCGTTGCTCCGATGGTCGCCGAATCACTGCCTGAACCGCCGGCCGTATCTGAACCCACCGCCGAATTGACCGCCGCCGTTTGGTCTGAACCTGTCGCCGACCGCGAACCTGTTCTTGCCGAGCTGACGGCTGCCACCTGGCCTGAGCCGGTCGCCGAACCCGAGCCTGTTGTTGCCGAACTGGCAGCTGCTACCTGGCCTGAGCCGGTCGCCGAACCCGAGCCTGTTGTTGCCGAGCTGGCAGCTGCGACCTGGCCTGAGCCGGTCGCCGAACCCGAGCCTGTTGTTGCCGAGCTGGCAGCTGCGACCTGGCCTGAGCCGGTCGCCGAACCCGAGCCTGTTGCTGCCGAGATGACGGCTGCGAGTTGGTTCGAGCCACTAGCTGAACCGGAGCCTGTCTCCACCGGCTTGATGGCCGAAAGCACAGAGACCGTCGAAGCGCCCTACGAGCCCTCCATCTGGCTGACCGGTGCCGAGCCGTCCACCTGGAACCTGGACTCTGCCAAGCCGGAGCCGGTTTTCACGGAAGCCAGCTTCACTGCACCTGAGCCGATGTTCGCCGAAGCGGCTGCATTCAGCGAGGACGCCTCCGACGATCCGTTCTCTTACAAGCCGGCCATCCCAGATCCGATGGCGCAGGCGCCTGCACCCGCAGTTCCCCAGACCGAGATCCGTCCCAAGGTCGTGGAGATGCGCTCCGCGGCTCAAGTCCGCGCCGAGCAGGAACCTCCGGCCGTGCCTACCCTCGTGCTGCCGGGCGGATTCCACGAGCCCACTGCTCTGGCCCGCCTCCTGGAAGACGAGGCTCCCTTCTCGGGCCTGGTCATCGCCGTGAGCGTGGTCGACTATGTCCGCCTCATGGCCGATCAGGGCAAGCCCGCCATCGAGCAGATCATGGCTTCCGTCACCAGGCTAGTGATGTCGCTCACCCGTGAGCAGGACTTCGCATGCCGCATCGCTGAAGACGAGTTCATCCTGATCTTCGGACGCGAATCCGGTGCTTCCGCCAAACGCCGCATCCAGTTGGTGTCAGAACGCCTCTGGGACTACCAGTTGCGCTCGCTCGGCTCGGTTTCGATCATCTTCAGCTGGGGTGCTTCCGAATCGCAGCTCCAGCCCATCGTCCACGCGGTCGAGAACGCTCGCGAACAGATGCTGGAAACCCGCCGCAACCGGCGCAACCTGACTGGTGTCTCGCGCCGCTTTGGCCGCCAGGCCGCCAATAGCTAAAGCTGCTCTCAACACAACTCAGGCCCGCTGCCCTGTTACTGGGTAGCGGGCCTGATTCATTTAGATCTGATGTTCAGTTGGTCGCGGCTAGCGCATCCGACACGGCTTTCAACACCGTGCTCAATTGCAGGGGTTTTGCCAATGTCCCGTGCGCTCCTAAATAGCCTGCTATCCGCAGATAGTCGCCCCCAAAAGCGCCCGACATCGCAATCACGCGCACCTCAGGATAATCCCGCCTGATTACTTTGATGGTTTCAATGCCCTCCTGCTCGGGCATTACAAGATCCGTGATAATCACCCGGAACTGTTCCCGTTGCAGCGACAGCAACGCTTCCCGCCCGTTCGCAGCCAACGACACTGCGTAGCCGGCGGTGCGCAGCATGGTGGCCACGACTTCGCGGACAGCCGCGTCATCGTCGACGACGAGGATTTTTGCCGGACCCGGGATCGCGGTTTCCATCGCTTTCAAGTGTACATCTTATGAGCGCACAATTCGAGATGCCATTGTCCCAATATGAATGATTATCAATAGCTAGCGCTGCCTCGCCAACCTGTCCAGCGCTTCAATTTCCTTGCCTGCCTCCGCAAACTGACCCTGTGCCATCAATTCTTTATACCGCTTTAGGTGCGCCTGGATTTCGTCCTTCAGGCGGCTCGCAGCATCCTGTGTGGCCGCGCCCTGGGCTGGAGGCTTCCCGCTTTCTGTAGTAGTCGCCTGACCCTTGCCCTGGGCGGGCTGGACCGCTGAGCCTGTCAGCTCGCTCAGCGCCTGTTCATAAGTGTCCGTGTAGATTAGCCGGTTGCCCATCGCCACAACCACTTTCTTCAGCTGCGGCATGCGAGCCTCTGACGCCTGAATGTAGATCGGCTCGATGTAGAGCAGCGTGTTTTCCACCGGCAGCACTAACATCTGTCCTCTCAACACCTGGGAGCCCTGCTGGTTCCAAAGCGTAAGGTCCTTTGAAATGTTCTGGTCCTGGCTGATCCGCGCTTCAATCTGCATGGGGCCAAAGATCAGTTCTTGCTTTGACAGCTGTAGGAACTGAAGCTCGCCTAAAGCTCCGCCATCGCACCGCGCCACCATCACGCCAATCAGATTGTCTTTATTCCGCGGTGTGAACGTCGTCATCAGCATGAACTCGGGTTCGTCACTGCCTGGCAATGTCGCCACGACGTAGGTAGGAGAAACCGGCTCGGGCTTGCCCGACGGTCCATTCAGATTGCGGGCGATATCCCATTGGTCTTCCTTATTGAAGAAGGCCTCCGGATTCGTCATGTGGTAGGTCCGGTACACCTCCGCCTGCAAGCGGAAGATCAGCTCCGGATACCGTGCATGGGCCTTTAACTCCTCCGGCATCGCCGACCAGGGTTTGAAGAGCTTGGGGAACAAATGCTCGTACGCCTGTAGCAGCGGATCGCTGTCTCCAAACGCATACAGGTTGACGCTGCCGTCATACGCGTCCACGGTCGCCTTGACGGAGTTTCTGATGTAGTTGATCCGGCCGACATCACCCAGGTCGAAGATCTTGGAATAAGGGTGCGCGTCGCTGGTCGTGTACCCGTCCACCATCCAGGTCAGACGCCCTTCCTTTGTGATCACCAGGTAAGGATCGGCATCCCACACCACGAAGCCGGCCATCGCCTCCAGCCGTTCGCGCACCTTCCGCCGAATCATCATGCGGCTTTCCGGTGCCAGGTACGACGTCAGCAGGATATTCCAGTCGCCAGTCGACAGGGCCGCGGCCAGACGCATGGGGATCGACGAGATCGGGAACCCGCCTTTGCCCTCATAGCGTGTCTCCACGTTGCCCGCGCCGGATGGGTAGTTGAACTCTGGTTGTTTCGTGTGGACGAACACCGGTTCGTGCGACACCTCGCCGTAGTACAACTCGGGCCGCGTCAACTTCAGGGACGGTGTCTTCACCACCGCCGGCGCATCCTGCACCAGCAATAGCGGCAATCCTTCTTTTGTGATCCTCGCGGCCTCCGCGACCACCATGCCGTAGCCATGCGTGTAAATGAAGTGTGGATTGATCCACCGCGCTCGCGCATCGCCCGGCAGTTGGGTCACGTCAATTTCGCGCGGAGTCACCAGTACCTGCCGGAGCTGGCCGTCGATCTGGTACCGGTCCACATCGCTGTCGTGGAAGACATAGTACGGCCGCAGCGCCTGAATCTGGGTCACGGTGTCATGAAATGCCCGCCAGTCCCAAAGCCGCACGTTATCCAGCAGTTGCCGGTGCTTGGAGATGTCGATCGGCGCCTCCAGCTTCGCAGCAAAGTCGATCTCTTTGACATGCGCGCCCAGCCCGTAGGCGGACCTCGTCGCTTCGATATGCCGCTTGATATAGGGCTTCTGGATCGTGATCTCACTGGGCCGGACATATACGGCTGTCACCGCCATGGGCGCCACTGCCAGTACGATGTATGTCGCCACCAGCAGGAACAGCGTCTTCGGCTTCCGCATCAGAATGCCTGCCGCGGCGATCAGCGCCCCGCCGATGTTGAGCCACAAGAGGGGCAACGTCAGGTTCTCCGCCACCCAGTCCACACCAACCAGGGACCCGTGGTCATCCAACAGCAGGTCGTAGCGATCCAGGTAGAACTTGCCCGCCCACGCCAGCAGAAAGAAGACCCCCAGGCCTCGCAGGAACCCCGAATCCAGCGCGCCCCTCAGGCTGAACCCGGCCAGGTCCACTTTGATACCCTCCTGCGGATTCCATTCCGGCAGTTGGTCCTTCAAGCTCCAGCCGCGTGCCGTCAGCCAGTGCGCCAGCGCCGCCACGACGGTCACGGTCAGCAAATAGTGGAGAATCACGCCGAGGAACGGCAGGTCGAAGAAATAGAATGAGAGCGGATGACCGAAGACCGGATCGCGCCATGCGCCGGAATTCAGCCCATGCCCGCCAAACCAGCGCACCACGGTCCACGAATCCACGGTCGAGACGGCTACCAGCGTGCCCAGCAGCAATGCGGCCAACGTCGCTAGCTTGGCGTACACGGGGTGTTCCCGCATTCCGGTGCCGGCGTGTTTCATTCCGCGCGCGTGGGCCACCCAGAACGTCAGAAACGCCAGCAGGCCCGCGCCAATCACGGGCACAGACCCGTAGCTCAGCATCTGGATCCAGGTCTCCACCTGGCCCATTTCGTGCCACCATTCATACTCGATCGCAAACCCCGCCGCCCACCGGCCGCCCAACAGCACAACCAGGATGAGGGCCAGGATCAAACCGCGTCCCATGGATTTTCCTCCACACCCAGTGTATGCTTCCCCGTCCGTCCCCATTCCGGAAAGATCTGAGGCATAATCGCAGCATCTGACCCACTCCCCCCTCAAGGAACCCACTACTTGACCCCTGAGCTCACCCTCCTTTTGGACGTCGTTGACGAGGCATTCGACCGCAAGTCCTGGCATGGGCCAAATCTCAAAGGCGCACTGCGCGGTGTCACCGCCGCACAGGCAGTTTGGCGTCCCGCGCCGGGCCGCCACAGCATCTGGGAACTCACCCTGCACTGCGCCTATTGGACTTATGTGGGCCGCCGCCGCCTCACCGGGGATCGACAGACACCCTTCCCCCTGAAGGGCTCGAATTTCTTTCCTGTGCCGGAGGAGGCCACTGAGGCGGCGTGGAAGCAAGCCGTTGGGCTCCTTGCCGCCCAGCACCAGGACTGGCGTGCCGCGGTGGCCAGGCTCACGATGCTCGACAAGAAGCGAATCCACCTCATTCGCGGAGTTGCTGCCCACTACCTGTACCACGCCGGGCAGATCCAACTCCTAAAGCGGATGCAGCCCTAGCCGGTTCGAACCGGCGCAGGGAGGCGGTCCGTGCACTACGTCAGCGGTTCGCCTCTCGCAGCGGGGTTGCTGCTTCACGCATGGAAGCCCGGGGCATCCACCGTCCAGGCTCTTCATGACCCGTATGTTATTCTTTCTCCACGAAAGGGACTACCGGGATGGAACGTAAGAAAGCCTCCGACTATCCGCAGGAGCTGTTGAACCTGTTCGACCGCTACGTCCACGGCGACATCGAGCGCCGGGAATTCCTGGAAGGGGCCAAGAAGTACGCCGTGGGGGGCATCACGGCTACAGCGCTTTGGGAGAGCCTGAAGCCGAACTACGCCTGGGCGCAGCAGGTGCCCAAGGACGACAAGCGCATCGCCACCGAATACGCGACAGTGGAGTCCCCGCAGGGCAACGGCAGCATCAAGGGCTACCTCGTCAAACCCGCCGGCGCCAAAGGCAAGCTGCCCGGTGTGCTGGTGGTGCACGAGAACCGCGGCCTGAATCCCTATATCGAAGATGTGGCGCGCCGGTTGGGCACCTCCAACTTCATCGCTTTCGCCCCTGACGGCTTGACCAGTGTCGGCGGCTATCCCGGTAACGACGAAGCGGGCGGCAAAGCGTTTGCACAGGTCGACCGGGCGAAGATGGCGGACGACTTCGTTGCCGCCGCCAAATGGCTGAAGGCGCGGCCAGACTGCACAGGCAAGATCGGCGTCGTCGGCTTCTGCTTCGGTGGAGGCATTTCCAACCAGTTGGCCGTGCGCCTGGGCTCGGATCTTTCGGCGGCGGTTCCGTTTTACGGCGGCCAGCCACCCGCTGCCGAGGTGTCGAAGATCAAGGCTCCGCTGCTGCTGCAGTACGCGGGCCTCGACACGCGTGTCAACGCCGGATGGCCTGCTTACGAGGAGGCGCTCAAGGCGAACAAAGCGGACTATAAGGCTTACATCTACGAGGGTGTGAACCACGGTTTTCACAACGACACCACGCCCCGCTATGACGAAGCTTCGGCGAAGCTGGCGTGGCAGCGTACGCTCGACTTCTTCAATCAGCATTTGCGGGGCTAGAATCCAGGGGGCCATGCGATAATCGCGGGCATGCGCATCGCCCCGCCCCTGACTGCCGCAGCGTTGCTGCTATGCTTTACCGTCTCCGCCCAGCCCCCAGCAGGAGCTCGCGGACCCGGCCCCGGCTCCATGTCCGAAGGCCTGAGAAAGGCGACGGCCCTCGATCTCGACGGCAACTACACCGAGGCGCGCCAGTTCATCCAGAAAGAGATCGACTCTGCCGCCGATCCACGCGCGAAAGCCAACGCCCAGCGCGCCATGGCTATGTCGTACGCCTTTGAAGGCAACTGCAAAAAGACCACTGAGTACGAGCAGATGGTCATGGCCTACTGGAAGACGCGCGAATCCGAAGAGCCGAAGAACGCGTTCTACCAACAGGGCGAAATGGCCAATGAAGCAGCCCGCGTTTGCATCGACTCCGGCGACATCGATGCCGCGGCCAGGCTCTACAAGCTCGGCACGGAGTTGGGCCTGAAGGAGCCCGAAATCTCCGCCGACCGCAAGGCCCTCTGGGACTTCCGCCTCGCCCACGCGGAAGGGCGCGTCGCTGCTCGCCGCAATAAGAAAGCCGATGCGGAAAAAGCGATCGCCGCCGCCCGCGCGGCACTGGACCGCATGACCGACCTGAAGCGCCAGCAGGAAGCCTTCTTACCTTATCTCACCGGCTATGTGGCCCTTTACCAGGGCGACTACCAGAAGGCGCTGGCCGACCTCCAGAAGGCGAACCAGAACGACGCGTTTATTCAGTGCCTCATCGCCCAGGCCTACGAAAAGCTGGGAGATAAGGACAAGGCCATGGAGTACTACAGGAAGGCCGCCGGTACGCGGGCGCACAATCCGCCCGCCGCTTATGCCGTGCCCCTGGCGCGGAAGAAACTGGGCTGAAGATTTCTTCCGCCGGTATGTCGATTCCCGGAAAGCTGGCTCGTTATTACTGCGGACGCGGCGGGCATCCCGCCACCGGCTGAACGGCCGCCGCGGTTTCAGATTCACGAGTACAAGCAGGAGAGAACCATATGCCTCAGTACATGCTGTTGCTTCACGAAGATCCCACCGGCTGGGCCAAGCTCAGCCCGGAAGAGATGCAGACGGCCATCGAGAAATACATGGCCTGGGCCAAGAAGCCCATCAATCGCGGCGGCAAACGCCTGACGGAGGAGCCGGGCAAGGTCATCCGCCACACGCCCGAAGGTCCGCGTGTGACCGATGGCCCCTACAGCGAGACCAAGGAAATGATGGGCGGCTTCTACACCATCGAGGCCGCCAGCTACGAAGAGGCGGTGCAGTTGAGCATGGATCACCCCCATCTCGAGCACGGCACCATTGAAGTGCGCCAGATCTTCGAGATGTGAGCGGCGCCCCGGAGACCAGAGTCCTGCTGGAACACCTGTTCCGGCACCAGGCAGGCCGGATCGTGGCGCATCTTGTGCGCCTGCTCGGTCCGGCCCACCTGGACCTCGCCGAGGAGATGGTGCAGGAGGCCATGCTGAAGGCACTTCAGTCGTGGCCTTACAAAGGCCTGCCCGAGAACCCCGAAGCCTGGCTGTTTCGCGTAGCGCGCAACGCCGCCCTGGACGCCGTCCGCCACCGCCGCATGGCCGGAGGCAAAGCTGAAATTCTTACGGCCGAGCTCGATCGTCCCGTGCAGCTCAACGAGACCGATCCGGATTTCGAGGAGCAGCTCCGCGACGACGAGCTGCGCTTGATCTTCATGTGCTGCCATCCCGAGATCGGCCGTGATGCAAGCATCGCGCTGAGTCTCAAGATCGCCGGTGGCTTCAGTGTCCGCGAGATCGCCCGGGCGTTCCTGGCCGACGAAGCGGCCATCGCCCAACGCCTGGTCCGCGCCAAGAAGCAGATCCGTGATAAGGGTCTGACCCTCGAGATCCCCAGCGGCAGGGAGCTGGCTGAGCGTCTTGTCGCCGCCACGGACGTCGTCTACTTCCTGTTCAATGAGGGCTACGCCGCGCACGAAGGGGAAGACCTGATCCGCCAGGATCTCTGCACGGAAGCACTGCGGCTGGGCTGGTTGATGGCGCGGTCGTCCATCGCGAATCCGCGCGTGCATGCGCTGGTGGCGATGATGGCTCTCCAGGCGGCGCGCCTGTCTGCCCGCACGGACGAAGCCGGCGACCTGATCCTGCTGGAAGAGCAGGACCGCGGCCGTTGGGATCAGCACCTGATCGCCATGGGCTTCCGCGAGTTCGACCTGTCGATGGCGGGCGACGAAGTCACCGAGTTCCACGTGCAGGCGGCGATCGCGGCCACGCACGCCCGGGCCACCGGAATGCATGCCATCGACTGGCCGCTGATCCTGGAGCTCTACGGCCAGCTTTTCAAATTGAACTCGTCTCCTGTGGTGGCGCTGAACCGGGCTGTGGCGACTGCCAAAGTGCATGGCGCGGCGGAAGGATTCGCTGCGCTGGAGCCGTTGTCGCAGGACGTCAAGATGCAGAGCTACTACCTGTATCTCGCGGTCCGCGGACACCTGTTGCTGGAACTGGGAGAGAATGCTGCTGCCGCGCGGTGTTTCCAGGCGGCCTTGGAGCGCCGCTGCTGCGAGCCCGAACGGCGATTCCTGAAGAGAAAGCTGAGGGAGTGCGGCGGCACCCTGGACGGCGCCGCCGCGGAGAACGGCTAGCGGATCTGCGAACCGGGCATGGGCGTCAGCAGGACGTTCGAGATATTCGAGACGGTCTCACCGTCGCTGAGGCCCGGAGTGACGCGCAGCTTGCCCCACTCGGGGCTCGTGGCAAAAGCCTTCCAGTTGGCTTCGCGGGCAGCGAGGTTGTCGAACGCCACCATGTAGGTGAGGTTCGGCATCTTGGGTCCAACCAGCGTCTCGCCGAAGAACACCGGCAGCAGGCCATACTTGCGGAAGATTTCGATCTCACCGTTCTCGAACATGCCGATCTTCTTGGCGAGCGAGGCAGGCGTATTCGATTCGTAGGTGCGCAGTTCAAAGATCCGGCCGGGGCGCTTGGCATCGCCGGGCGGCAGTTCCACGGCAGGGAATCCCTTGAAGCCGCGCAGAAGCTGGACGTCCATGCGCTCGAACGGCAGCGCGGGATTCAGGTTCAGGGGCCGGGCGGCTGCAAGTATCGCCTCATCGGCGTTCATCTTGTCCCAGCAGGTTTCAAATGCGGCGATATTCGGGTGCTGGACCATCAAGAGAATGTAGGGCGTGTCCGGGCCGATGGAACTGCTGAACAGGCCCACCGGGCCGGATCCGGCGCGCTGCAGGGCGGCCACGACGGCGTTGCTGAGGAAGTCGGAGACCCTGCCCTTCTGGTTGTCCATCGTGTTGCGCAGGCGGAAATAGCGCAACTCGAGTATGGAGGGTGATTTCGATTGAGCCTGTGCGGATGTCATAAAAGATGCGCCGGCGGCGCCGGCCACGAAACTGCGGCGTTGCATGATGACGCGATTCTATCGCACGGCTTGTAGTGGAGTGACGGCGCCAAAGCGGCGTTGGCGGGAACGGAAGTCGTCCAGCGCGAGGCGCAGGTCCGCGGCGGTCAGTTCCGGCCAGGCGACTTCGGTGAAATGGAACTCGGCATAGGCGCACTCCCACAGCAGGAAGTCGCTCAGGCGCTGCTCACCGCTGGTGCGGATCAGCAGGTCCACGTCGGGGCCCAGGGCCGCCGACAGGCTTTGTTTGTCCCGCGCCCCGGCTTCGACCGCGCGCAGGATGGCATCCCGGGAGGAGTAATCAATAGCCACCCGTAGATGTAGGCGCGTGCAGGCGCTGGTATGGGCTTCGGTCTCTTCAATCAGCGAGACCAGTGGCCCGGCCAGCCGGTCGCGGCGGCCGATGACCTCGAAGCGGACACCCTCCTTGCGGAGCTTCTCCGCTTCCTGCCGCATATAGCGTGCGAACAGGCGGAAGAGAGTGGACACCTCGGACTGTGGGCGCTTCCAGTTGTCCGCGGAGAAGGCGTAGAGCGTGATGGTGCCGATGCCGAGATCCGGGGCGGCTTCTACCACCCGGCGGACGGTTTCCGCACCCGCGCGATGGCCGGCCGTTCGCGGCCAGCCGCGGGCCTGGGCCCAGCGTCCATTGCCATCCATGATGAGTGCGACGTGCAGCCGCGAAGAGTTATCGTTCATCGCATTGCCGGGAAAATCAGACACGCGGGCCCCGCATGGCCCGTACCAGGGCTTCCATGTGGTCGAGGTAGCGTTCCAGCGCTTTCTTGCCGTCGGCGGTTAGCTTGTATTCCGACTTGGGTACCCGACCTTCAAACGACTTTTCACACACGATATAGCCGGCCTCTTCCAGCTTCCGGGCGTGGACGCTGAGGTTGCCATCGGTGGTATCGAGCAATTTCTTTAAGTTTGAGAATGTGAGCGTGGGCGCCGCCGCGAGGGCGCTGACGATGCCGAGGCGCAGCTTCTCGTGGATGAGCCGGTCGAGCTGCGGGATATCCTGCTGTACCGACGCCAGGCGAACGTCGTCACCGGAGGGGTCGAGCTTGCGTGCCGCTTTAGCCACCGTACCTCCTATAAATCCAGAATCCGAACACCAGGTGGAGACCGCCGAAGCCGGCGGCCAAGGGTAAGTCTTTCAAGTCGGGCGGGGCAAGCATGGCAATGAGCCCCAGCGCAAAGTAAGCGGCGCCCATGGCCGGGATGATGCGGACGGAGAATGCTCCGCCGGCCACCACGGCTGCGCCATAAAGCATCAGCCAGGCAGCCGCGACAATGTGCAGCAGGCCGGCCTGGTAAAGCGGCCAGGTCAGCAGCGCGCCGGCCAGGATGGGCGGGGCAAATCCGAGCGCAAACTTGCGTCCGGCGTCGCACCACAGCGGGGCGCCCGAGCGGCGCGCCTTGTGCACCATCGCCAGCGACCCGATCGCCACGGCCAGTACCATCTCAGTGAGCCAGACGGTGATCCAGCCTTCAGGGCCAGTCTGGCGGTGCGCGTACCAGGCGGCGGGCAGCGCGGATGCACCCATGACCATTCCGCCCAGTCCAGGCACCGCGGTAAACGAGCCGGCGCGTTCCATGGCGGAACGGATGTAGCGCAGGTTTTCCAGCGCGTGATCGTGAATGGGGATTGGTTCTACTTGTCCCACGGATCCATTGGATCACAGGGCGTCAGGATCGTCAAGTACTTTGTGACGCAAAGAATCTGGTCTGCTAACTACAGGTCCTCTGGGAACACGGCGTACCCCACCGGTGGCGGGTAAAGATCCTTGAACAGCTTCAGGCGGCGGCGCAGCAGATTGGACGGCAACTGGCGCGGACCGGTCTCGACATCGATATCACAGCAGACGCCGTGCATATACAAGGTGAGCGTATCGACGAAGCTCTGGCGAATGTAGGCCTTCATCGCTTTCGTCGGACGGAGTGCTTTCTTGTCCTTGTCCTCGAGTTCCAACTTGCGCTGCCAGGAGTCTTCGTCGACTTCGCCGTGGGCGCCCTTGGCCAACTCCTCTGCGAGCAGTTGAGCGTACCCGGGCGGGATGTCCTTGCCTGTCTTACCGGCGAGTAGCTCGGCGATTCCGCGGTAGAAGCGGTAGTGGTAGTCGGCCACTTCAGTGTCTTTCACCGCGAAGGCGAAGACGGCGCCGGCCCCGGTGAGCAGCGATCCGAAGGCGACGGCGCGTGAATCCTGGGGTTTCTCGGTCGAGACCATGGGGCCGTCAGCCTGCGTGGTCCTGGCGGTTTCGCCCCTTTCCAGATAGGGAACAAGCAGGATCCGGATCTCAGGCAGACGCGCGGCAATGACGGGCGGCAGGGCGGCCACCGGCTCGTCAAGGTACTCCCGCAAGTCCTCTTCGCTGAGGGCTACGGAGGCGCAGAAATAGCAGAACCGGCTTCCGAGCGGGATCATCTCGTTCCGGAAGCGATCGGCGAACTGCCCCAAATTAAGGCTTTGCAGGGGATTCTGCGCTGGCATTTTCACTGGCAACTCCAGTCTACCAGAGAGATTCAAGAAGACCTGACGTTAGACTATGTCTTGTGTCCTTAAAGATTCTGGTGTCGGCGGGGGAGGCATCGGGCGACCGCTACGCGGCCGGCGTGGTCGCCGCCTTGCGCCGGCAGCGGCCGGATGCCGACTTTTTCGGCTGCACCGGGCTGGAGATGCGCGCCGCCGGAGTGCGCACCGTGGTGGACGCCGCCAGCCTGTCCGTCGTGGGGTTGGTCGAGGTATTGCACCACATACCAAGGATTTACGGGGAATACCGCAAGTTGATCGCGGCCGCGGAACGCGAGCGTCCTGACCTGGCGATTCTCACCGATAGCCCTGACTTTCACCTTCGCCTGGCCCGGCAACTCCACCGGCGCGGGATTCCTGTCTACTACCTGGTGGCGCCCCAGGCTTGGGCGTGGCGGGAAGGACGGGTCAGGCAACTCCAACGAAACGTGAGAGAACTGCACTGCATCTTTCCCTTCGAGGAGAATTTCTTCCGGCAGTGCGGCGTGGACGCGTATTACATTGGTCATCCGCTGGCCCGGATTATCGGGCCGCGGTTCAGCCGGGAGGATTTCTTCCGCAAGCATCGGATTCCTGGGGATCGTCCATTGATCACACTTTGTCCCGGCAGCCGGCGAGGAGAGATCGCGCGGCATTTGCCCACATTGCGCGACGCGGTGGGCCGGATCGCGGCCCGGCGCGCGTGCACTTTCCTACTGGCCGCACCAGCCGGCACGGCGGAGCGCTTCGGCTCCGGGTTCTTCGACGCGCTTACCGGCGATGGAACCGTGAAGATGACGGAAGGGGAAACCTGGGATGCCATGGCCCACTCAACCGTAACCCTGGCGGCCAGCGGGACGGTGACCATGGAAGCCGCGCTGCTGGGGGCGCCGATGGTAACCTTCTACAAAGTGACCCCGGTCTCCTGGGTGCTCGGCAAGCTGCTGGTGAAAGTGCCTTACTTTTCCATGGTGAACCTGGTGGCGGGCCGCAAGGTGGTGGCCGAATTGATTCAACAGGATATGACGGGCCAAGGTCTGGCCACGGAGACGCTTCGGTTGCTGGACTCGCCGGAGTCCGTGGCGAAGATGAAAGAGGAACTGGCGGCGGTGCGTTCGGCGCTCCAGACCGGCCATGACCCGATGGAAGAATCCGCCCGGCGGGTCCTGGCGTCCATCAAAGAGGAAGTACGATGAAGTCCCCCGCACTACTAGTGAATAAACTGACCGCCGTGCTGGTGGTCCTGGCCGCGACTGCGTCCGCGCAGCCGGATCGCCGGGCCGCGATTGACGTGGACTCCTACAAGATTCAGGCCACCTTGGATCCCGTGCAGCAGACGGTGTCCGCGAAGGCGCTGGTGACGTTTACCCCGCAGGAGGACCGCGTCAGCACGGTCACCTTTGAGCTGAATAACGCACTGAACCTGAATAGCGTGACCGACGGGACAGGCCAGACGCTACAGACCACCAGGGGCAACCAGGACTATTCCGTGCGTGTGAACTTTCCTCAACCCCTGGCGAAGGGAACTCCGGCGACGCTGGCCTTCGACTACAGCGGACGGCTCAGCGGGACCGAGGAATCGCCGGTCTACGGCATCAACTTCGCGGCGATCAAGGCCGACCATGCCTACCTGATGTACCCCGCACGCTGGTTCCCCATCAGCGGCTACACGACGGACCGGTACCAGATGGAGCTGACGGTTTCAGCCCCGGCCGGCTTTAAGGTGTTGAGCAGCGGCCTGGAATTGCCAGGGCAGGGCGGAACGCTGTTCAAATCGACGCAGCCCGGCTTCTACGGCAGCCTGGCTCTCGTAAAAGGCACGGCCAAACGAATCAGTGCGGAAGGTGTGACAACCGATATCTGGTTCGAGGCCGACAAGCAGGGCGTGGCCCAGGCGATTGGCGAAGAGACCGCCAAGCAGATGAACTTTTTCACCGGCATCTATGGCGTCCCGCCGCAGAAGAACCTGACGCTGGTGGAGAGCGGGGAGGGCGCTCCGAATGGTTACTCGGCGCCCGGCATCCTCTTCCTGTCGCCGGCCGGCATCGGCAAGCAGCCCTCCCAGCGGCTGCTGAGCAACCAGATCACGCGGCAATGGTTCGGTAACCTGATCTCGCCGGTGAACCGGAACCACATCTGGATCGTGAACGGGATGGCCCGGTATGCGGAGATCATGTACCAGGAGCACCTGAATGGTCCTTCGGCGTTGGAGTCGGAGATCCACGATCTGTATGTGGATGCGTTGACCGTGACCGACGCTCCGGTGCGCCAGGCGGCGCGCTACGACGACTATTCGCCGGAGTTCTTCGCGGTGACGGGCAGCAAAGGCGCGGCCACATACAATATGCTGCGCTGGATCATCGGCGACGCGGCCTTCCAGAAGACGCTGAAGTCGGTGATGGACCAGTACACCAACAAGCCGATCTCGACCGACGATTTCCGGAAGGTGGCCGAGGCGGCCGGCGGTCAGAACCTGCAGGGTTTCTTCATCCAATGGCTCGAGTCGACCGGCGCACCCGAATTTAAGATGGACTACACCATCTATCGGACCCAGAAGGGCTTCCGGGTGATGGGGAAGATCACGCAGGATCTCGACACATTCCGAATGCCGGTGGAACTCCGCATTGAGACGGAAGGGAACCCGGAAGACAAGCGTGTGGACGTGGTGGGGCCGACGACCGATTTCTCGGTGGACACTTTCGGCAAACCGCGCAAGGTAACGATCGACCCGAATGGCCGCATGCTGCGGCTGAGCCCGGCGATGCGGGTGGCGGTGGCGATCCGGCGCGGCGAGCAGTTCGTCGAGATCTCGGAGTACAACGAGGCGCTCCGCGAGTACCAGAAGGCGCTGGAGGTGATGAAGACCAGTTCATTGGCTCACTACCGGGTGGGTGAGGTGTTCTTCTTGCAGGGCAACTACCAATCGGCCGTGAACGAGTTCCGCGAGGCGCTGAACGGCGACAACGAACCCAAATGGACCGAGGTCTGGAGCCACATCAATATGGGTAAGATCTTCGACGTGACCCAGCAGCGGGAACGCGCGGTCAACGAGTACACGTTGGCCATCCGCACCAAGGACAATACGCAGGGCGCGCAGGAAGAGGCGGCCAAGTACCGCCAGAATCCCTACACGCGGAAAGACACGAACTAGTTTCCGGCGGCGCCCGGGCCGCGCTGGCGACGGTCGGCGATGACCAGCGGAAGCCAGGCGCAGAACAACAGCAAGGCACAAACGACCAGGGCGCGGTTGTGCAGCGCGGAGGTCGCGCTTGCACCCGCCACGGCTCCCGCGCTAAAGGCGAGGCATACCGCGGCCAGTAGTTTCGCCTTTCGGCCGTTTTCCGGATCGGGCCGGTTGACGAGGGCCGCGAAAGCCGCCTCGCCGAACTGGCGCAGGTTCCCCGTGGTCATGGTCGAGTTGTAGGCCCATTTCTCCACGCGTGGAAACGTCGAGCTTTGCAGCGCGGCCAGGAAAGAGATGGCCAGCACCAGCGGTTGGCTGGGGAAACTGCCCGGAAGCCACCCGGCTGCGCAGAGAAACAGAATTTCCAGGCTGAGGGCGGGCAGGGAAGGATCCTGCACGAAGCGGCTGACGCGTGGGACCCGCAACGCCTTGGCAACAGCCACCCCGAGCAAAAATGCCAGAATCGGCCACAGGTGGCTGAGCGCTTGCCGGGTTTCGCCCGCCGCGGCATTGATGCCGAGAAGGACGACGTTCCCGGTCATGGCATTCGCAAAAACATGGCCATGACCAAAATAGGTGAATGCGTCGAGGAATCCGCCCGATGCCGCCAGCAGTAGTGCGACGAACAGGGAGTTGTGAGCGGCATTGCTCCAGACTCCGCTCGCACTGCCCAGTTGGCTGCCGGTGGGCTGATCCGGCTGGATCCCAGGCGCCGCGGCGCTTTGCCCCATGAGTTCAGGATAGCGCCGCCGGCACAAATTGGGTTCGAACGTTCAGAATGCGTGTGCGTTCGGCCGGCGAGCACGCAGATTCAGAGGTCGAGGGCCGGCCTGCTCAGCGGCAGGAAACTGGTTCCTCGGGAATTGGGTTCGAACGTTCAAATCGGGGCATAGGCGCGAATGCCCCGGCAATGCCGCCGGATAAAGGCAGATTGATTTTTGTAACCAGACTGCGATAAGAACCATTTACTATTAGGATCATTGGGAGGGTTCACGCTTTGGTTTTCTCAAAATTGGGATTGACCGCCGCGCTGGCGGTGACCCTGGCTGTTCCGCAGCAGGCCCCGGATACGCCGATCATCCGGATGAACGTCGAATTGGTTCAAGTGGACGCAGTCGTCCACGATGGCAAGGGACAGCCTGTGACCAATCTGACGGCGGAAGATTTCGAGGTAAAGCAGGACGGGAAGGTCCAGAAGATTACGAACTTCTCCTACGTGGCGGAACCGGGCCAGGTGCTACCGGCGCCCACGGTGAAGCGGGAGAAGGGGACTGTGGCGCCGCCTTCCGTGAAATCGAAGGAACTCAGTGCCGGTGAGGTACATCGGACGATGGCGCTGGTCGTCGACGATCTTGGGCTGGCCTTCGAGAGCGTACTGCGGGCGAAGGAGGCAATGCTCAAGTTCGTGGACGAGCAGATGCAGCCCGGCGACCTGGTGGCGGTGCTACGAACCGGCCAGAGTGCGGGCACACTGCAGCGGTTTACGACCGATAAGCGAGTGCTGAAGGCAGCGATCCAGCAGATCAAATTCAACTTCCAGACTCGGGTGGGCATGGATTCCTTGGCTCGCATTTACGACGAGAGGTCGGGCCGAGAGTTGGGCGGCGGCAGCGGCGGCCGCGGCGCGGCCGCAACCAGGCAACCTCCGCCTGGAAGGAACGATGATCACACCAAGGATATGCAGGAGCAGGCCGACAACCGCGAGCGCGACCACATCGCCTCAGGGACGCTCGGGGTGTTGCGTTATCTGGTGCAGGGGATGCGGCAGATGCCGGGGCGGAAATCCGTGCTCATTTTTTCCGAGAATCTTGCGTTGCGGCAGAATGACCTCAACAACAGCGGCGTCCAAGATCGGATTCGATCCCTAACCGATTTGGCGAACCGGGCTGGTGTGGTGTTTTATTCCCTGGATCCACGCGGACAAATGCCCTTGGGACTCCGCGCAGAAGATCAAACAGGGGCGGCTTTTGACGTTCCGAACCCGCGCGGACGGCAATCTCCACTTGAGGCAAGGCAGCAGGCCTACCAGGATTCGCGAGTTGGTTTGAGTTTCCTGGCGGTGGAAACGGGCGGATTGTATCTTGATGGATCGAATGACCTTCCGGGGCTTCTGCGGCGGGCCACCGATGACCAGGCCGGCTATTATCTGATTGGCTACCACCCCGAGGCAGGTACCTTTCGCACTGGCAACGAGAAGGTCAAGTATCACGACATCAAAGTACGGGTAAAGCGGCCCGGGCTGCAGGCGCGGTCGAGAAACGGTTTCTACAGTATGCCGGAGAGCGCAGCGGCGGCTGGTCCGAAGACACATGGCGAACGGGTGGTGAACGCCCTGGTCTCGCCATTTGCCTCGAACGAGATCGGTGTCCGGTTAACTTCCCTTTTCGATATGGATCCGGCGAACGGACCGTCGGTCTTTTCCATGCTGCACATTGACGCGCGGAACCTGCGCTTTGAGGTCGAACCGGATGGCCGGCACAAGGCGGCGATCGACGTGGTGACTGCGACCTTTGGCGAGGATGGAAAGTTGGCCGAGAGCCGGACGGGCTCGTTCACGCTGAGGGCGAATGAGGCGCGGTATCAGCGGCTGATGGAGAATGGCGTCATCTTCACCATCATGCAGCCTTTGAAGGAGACAGGACCTTTCCAGTTGCGGGCGGTGGTGAGCGACCCTGCCGGAGAGAAACTGGGGTCGGCCACGCAGTTTATTGAGATTCCGAACTTGAAGGACGGCCACCTGGCGCTCTCCGGCATCATGCTGATGGCTGCCTCCAGCGAAGCGGTGCAGAAGCTGACGGGGAAGGAAAGCGGCGACGAGGATCCAGCCCAGTCTTCGCAGGGAACAGCGGCCATCCGGCATTTTCGCAGGGGCCAAAAGGTCACGTATGGCTACAAGGTGCTGAATGCAGCGCTGGATTCGAAGACGGGCGAGCCCCAATTGGTAACGTCGGTCCGCCTCTACCGGGACGGCCAGGAGGTATTTCACAGCGATCCGCGTCCACTAGGGGTGGCCGGTGCGAAGGACAAGTCGAGATTAATGGTGGGCGGGGTGCTGCAGTTGGGCCCGCAGTTCCAGTCTGGAGACTACGCCCTGCAGTTGGTGGTGTGGGACAAGCTGGCGAAGGGAGACCGGAGCGTCGTCTCGCAGGCCATCGATTTTGAGCTGGAGTGACCAGCGCCGGGCCGTCGCGCCGGGGTTCGCTAGAACGGCGGGATCGAAAGGGCGGCGGACGGCTTTACGTTGACTTTGAAGTGTTGGGACCGGCCCTGGCGGCGGGCCCGTTTCTTCATCCAGTCGTTCATTTCGCCAAGAGATGCGAAGAGGCCGGCAAAGCGCGGGTCGTAGCGATTGGGGGCACGGCGGCGGCGGTTGAAATCGCGGGCAGTGAAGACACAGCCTGCCGCAATGACCGCGGCACCCATCGGCCGGTACTCGTGTGTGCCCTGGGCAACGGCCTGATTTTCCTCAATCCAGAGCGCGAAACCCATGTTAGCGGAGGCCTCCGGGATCGAGCAGCCAGGCGGAATTGTGCTGCGTGAAGCCGATGTGGGGGTAGTAGTCGACCGCCTTGGGAGCGGCGAGGAGGACGATGCGGCAGGGGGCCGCTTCGTGGACCTTGAGAAGGAGTTCCTTGCCGATGCCCTGGCGCTGGATGGACTCGCGGACGCAAAGGTCGCTGCAGTAGGTGACGTAGGCGAAGTCAGTGAAGCAGCGGGCGGCGCCGGCGAGGGTGTCGCCTTCCCACGCGGTGACGAGGAGGTTGGCGTGGTCCAACATCTGCTGGATTGTCTCTCGATGGGCGACGGGCCGCCGTTCCCCAAGAGTAGAGGCGTTGAGCAGTTCGATGTACTCGTCGGGTGTAAGACGCCGGTCTGTGCGGTACTCCATTCTACGTATTATCGGGCATGAGGGGCGGGCTGTGTCACAGTCGCCGGCCCGGGGCCGGCTATTCCGGCGACTGCCGCACGATGGTGACGGGGCCGAGCAGGCCGGACGGCAACAAGGGCGAGTCGGCTGGATAGAAGACCTGTGTCGTATAAGTGATCTTCTTCGCGCCGGCCTGCTGGTCGCCGATCAGGCGGTTGACCCACAGGTTGGCGACCCTCACTTCGAGGGTGTTGGCGCCGGGCTTGAGGGCGGTGGTGACATCGACCCGGAACGGGGTCTTCCACACGATGCCCAGTGATTTGCCGTTGACGAGAACCTCGGCCAGGTTCTGCACGTTGCCGAGGTCGAGCCAGAGCCTCGCGCCCTTCTGGAACCAGGCGGCTTGGGCCTGGATGGACTGGGTATATGTTCCGGTTCCTGAGAAGTACTTCACTCCGGGATCGGAGTTCTCGGTCCAGGAGGCCAGACGGTCGAGGGTGGCCTTCTCCGGCGCGCCGCGGCCGGGCTGGAAGGCGATGGACCAGGGGCCGTCGATGGCGGTCAGGTTGGTCTCCACCAGTTTGGGGATGGTGCGGGCGGGCGTG
Organism: Paludibaculum fermentans; assembly: GCF_015277775.1. Lineage (NCBI taxonomy): Bacteria > Pseudomonadati > Acidobacteriota > Terriglobia > Bryobacterales > Bryobacteraceae > Paludibaculum > Paludibaculum fermentans. The sequence goes on along the minus strand of NZ_CP063849.1, from coordinate 4,916,926 downwards.
GAGGCGGCTTTGCGGAAGACAACGAAGACGGCGTCGTTGGGTTCGAGGCGGAGCGGAACGGTGGTGTGTCCGGCGGCGATGCTGTACGAAGCCGGAGTGATTGCTCCGGTGACCGGGTGCCAGATTTCGGCGGCCTTGCCTTCCACACGGAAAGTGGCGTCCAGGGTTTCGACGCGGTTGTTGCGGTTGTTCACCCAGTAGACTTCGCCGTCGGCCAGTTTGCGGTGGACGAAAAGCAGGTTGGTATCTGACTGGGGCTTGGCGGATTCGAAGTCAGGCGTGACTTTCAGGGCTTCGAGCGCGGCGGCGACGGATTGGCCTGCGTACACTTTGCCTTTGCCTGCCGCGCGTTCGCCCGTGCCGGAGCCCCAGAGTTGGTCGACGATGTTCTGGAACTCGGCGGCGTTGCCGCTGAGGCTGGGGGTGGAGACGGGCTTGGGGCCCACGACGCTGGCGCCGGCGTGGACAAGGTCGCGAATCTTGCGCAGGACCGGCAGCGACATGTGCGTGCTGTTGGGGTCGAGCGCGAGGACGCGGTAGTTCATGCCGCTGGGCGTGGTGAGGTGGCCGGCCGTGCAGTGAAGCTGGGTGAGTAGCGCATCGACGCTGAAGTAGTCGAAGTTGTAGCCCGCGGGGATGTCGGGGGCCTTGTTGCTGAAGAGGGCGGTGATGTTGGAGTCCTCTCCGTAAAAATAGGCCACGTCGGCGGCGAACTTGCCTTGCTGCAGCATGTAGGAGCTGCGGGCGAGGTAGGTGGTCCAGGGTTTGGCCATCTCCGCCCAGGTTTCGTGGCGGGTGAACCACTGGCCGAAAGGCCCGAGGCCGAGACCGGGGATTTTGTCGTCGACCGGCTGGTGAACCGACGTATGGATGACGAAACGGTTGAGGCCGTTGGCGAGTTCCTTATCGGCGGTGGGCTTGAGCTTTTCGGGCGACCAGGCCCAGGCGGAGCCGATGGCGGTAAGGGACTCGGCGGCTGCGATGTTCTGGCCATAGATGTGGGCGACTGAGGCGGACTCGCGGATGTCGGCGTTGTAGCCGAACGATTCGCCGGTCTGGCCGGGCCGCGGGGTCCACATGGCGCTCATGGGCACGTCGGCGTGGCGTTTCATGTCCATGCCGTCGCCGATGAAAGCGCGGCCGGACTCATGGGCCTCGGTGTAGCGGCCCATGCCGCGGGCCTTGAGCGAGGCGCCGAACTGGTCGTAGTGGTATTCGGCCATGAGGTCGCCGATGGTTTTGCGGAAGTCCCAGAGGAAGCTGTCGGAAGCCTCGGCGCTCTCTACGACTCGCCCGGTGAGGACAGGCAGCCAGGGATGCGGATCATAGCCGCGCCGTTTCGCGAATTCGGACAGGATCTCGCCGGTCCAGTTCTGGGCGCCTGCTTCGTAGCTGTCGATGACGACATACTGCAGGCCCCGCTTGCCCATGAGCCCGCCGGCGGCGTCCTTGTACTGATCGAGGTAGTTGTCGGCGTAAGCTTTGACGAAGCTGCGATTGAGTTTGTCGACTTCGAGCCCGGTGGCTTCCGGCGAGGCGGGGTGGTTGGTAATGCCCAACAGGGAGTAACCGATGCGGAGGATCGTCCAGCGACCGGCGGGCGGGGTCCACTCGAGTGTGCCGTCGGGACGCATCTTGGAGGTGAGGTCGACGACGTTGGCCTTGGCGACAGCGTCTGCCGGGGCGACAGCTGGAGTGGCGAACTGGTAGAGCGTGGGTACGGTGGAGAAGGCGGCCTTTTCCTGGAAACGGTTTACGCGCGCTCCCGGGTGGAGGACCAGTTCCGCGATGCGATGGGCGGTGGGCGCGGCCGGGGGCCGTCCACCACCGAAGTTCATGCTGGCGCTGCCGCGCGACGACGGCTGCGGGGTGCGGAAGGTGACGCGGAAGTACTTAGCGGTCACGGGCGCGAACGAGATGGTGTTGGCGACAGAACGGCTGACGGGAATGGACGCGGCGCGGGTGAACTGTTTGCCGTCGTTGCTGGATTCCAGGTTGAGGCCCGTATCCGAAGCCATCTCGCCGAAGGGGTTGCGGGCGGCGGAGAGCAGGACCAGGGTGAGAGCGCGAACGGTTTGCGGCTGGGCGAATTCGAACTGGATCCACGCCTGTTCCCCTACCGGGGCCATGGGGAGTTCGGTTCCCTTGGCGAGATCCCCGTCGGTGAGGCCGAGCAGGGTGAAGTCGCCGCCGCTGGACGTCACGGCAGGCTGGAGTTCGGCGAGCGAGACGTCCGAGGTGGCCAGGCGGTAGGCGACGACGCTGCTGTCGGCATAGAAGTCGGGCGGGCGCTGGGGCGCGGCGGAGCCCATCATGCCGCCACCCGTCGCGCGCGGAATGTTCTGGTAGGGTCCGGAGACGGAGGGGGGTGCGGGCAGTTTGCCGACGAAGGGCCGGCCGCCTTCGAGGATCGTCTCGCTCCAGACGAACTTCTTCATGGCCTGGGCCGGTGGAACCCAGGGGCCTCCGCTTTCGCTCCATCCGGGCGAGCCGGCGATGGCCATTTCGAGGCCCAGCCGGTCAGCCTGGGTGACGGTGAAGCGAAAGGCATCCTTCCATTCCGGGGTCATATAGACCAGTCGCTTGTCCACGATTTGGGGCGTGGCCAGGGCGGCATCGAAGTTCTGGAAGCCCCCGATGCCGATGCGCTTCATCCATTCCAGGTCGGCCTGAATGCCGGGCTTGGTGATGTTTCCGTTCATCCAATGCCACCAGACGCGCGGTTTGGCCGAATCGGGCGGGGTTTGGAAGCCGCGTTCAAGCGGATCGGCGGTGTTGGTTGCGGGACCCTGTGCTGAACTTCCGGCGACGAGGCAGAGGAGGAGGGGGGCGAGCGCTTTGATCGTTCCTGACATGTCGGAGTACCTCCGGACGACATGAGACACAAAACTGAACTGGATTGGGTATATCACAATCAGACAGGGAAGTCCGATTCGCGGCTGTGTGGTTGGTTTTGAGGGGGCGGCGGCGAGGCGGGGCCAAAGGGTGCGGATGCTATGATTGCCTGAGATGGCGCAGTCCCCCACGGCCCGGAAAGCCCAGAACAACTACCTGCTGATCATCCTGGACAGCTGCCGGTATGACTCGTTCGTGAGAGCGCGTCCGAAAGTGATGCGCAGTCTGGGCAAGGTGGAGAAGCGATGGTCGTATGCCTCGTGGACCTCGCCCTCGCACTACAACCTGCTGATGGGGTTGCTGCCCCACACGAGCCCGAAGCATGTGTACGCTTCGGAGTACTACAAACACGACATTCTCCGCTATAACGAGCGGTTGGGCGCGGAAGACATCTCGTTCCGGTCGCTGGTGCCCCGGCTGAACCTGCCAACGTTTCTGAAGGACTCCCTGGGCTACAAGACGCACGCGATGGTGTCGCTGCCGGTGTTGAATCCGAAGACTCCGCTGAATACAGGCTTCGACAGCTACCGCCTGATGGACAAGCACAATGACATGCGGGCCATGGTGCATGAGTTGCGGTTCCACGAAGAGCAGCCCACTTTCTACATCCTGAACGTCGGGGAGACCCATTACCCGTACGCGCTGCCGCAGGAGCCGCCAGACCAATGGCCGCGCATCTCCGGTGTGCACGGTGTGTTCAAACACCTGGATGACGAGGTGGTGGGCGGCAAGTTGCTGAAGAAGAAGGACAAGTTCTTCGATGACAAGAAGCTGGCGGAATTGCAGGCGCGGCAGATCAAGGCTGTGAAGTATATCGACAATGTCGTGGAAGAGATGTTCGACCTGCTGCCGAAGAACACCTATGTCACGATCACGGCGGATCATGGCGAGTTGTTCGGGGAAGATGGCTATTTCGGCCACGGTCCGATATTCCATGAGAAGGTGTTCGAAGTGCCGTTTGTCGAGGGCAAGCTGAGATGATGAGGCGGCGCGGGTTGATCCCGGCGCCGGCCCGCAGGCTCAGCAGTTCGACCGCAACCTGGATCCTGTTGGCCCTGGCTGTGGCCGCGGTGTGTGCGCCGCCGCCCATGCCGGGCGCCGGGTGGGGGTTCGCCTATGTCGGGCCGGGCGCGGGCTTCGCGTTCATGGGCTCGCTGCTGGCGATGATCTCGGCGTTTTTCCTCACCTTGCTGTCCCTGGTGGCCTGGCCGGTGCGGCTGGTCTGGAGCCTGGTTCGCCGGCGGCAAGGATATCGCAAAGCGCGGGTCCGCAAGCTGATCTTCCTGGGCCTGGATGGGTTGGACCCGGTGCTGACCGAACGGTTCATGGCCGAGGGCAAGTTGCCGAACCTGGCGGCGTTGCGCGACAAGGGCAGCTACCGCCGCCTGCGAACAACTTTCCCCTCGCTTTCGCCCGTCGCGTGGTCGACGTTTGCGACGGGTGTGAATCCGGCGCGCCACAACATCTTCGATTTCCTGAACCGCAATTTGAAGTCGTATCTGCCGGAGCTGTCGAGTTCGCGCGTATCCGGTCCGGCGAAGGTCCTGAAGCTGGGCCGCTTCCGGATTCCGCTGTCGAACCCGATGGTGGAGATGCGGCGCAAGAGCCAGACGTTCTGGAAGATTCTGGGCGAACACGGCATCGGGTCGACGATCCTGCGGGTGCCGATCACGTTTCCGCCGGAAGAGTTCAATGGCCGGTTGCTGTCGGCGATGTGCACGCCGGACCTGCTGGGCACACAGGGGAGCTTTACGCAGTTCACGACGCGCGTGGCCGAGGCTACGTATGAGAGCGGAAGCAGGTATCCGCTGGAGCGCTCGGGTGAGGGATTGCGCGGCGTGCTGCGGGGGCCCGCGAACTCACTGGTGGAGGGCGGGGCGGCGATGCAGTTGCCCTTTGAACTGCGGCCCCGCGGTGGCGCGTATGAGTTGGAGATCGACGGGCAGAAGCACGCGCTGAAGCCGGATGAGTATTCGCCCTGGCTGCAATTGGCGTTTCCAGCGGCGCTGGGCGTGAAGGTGCGCGGCATTGCCCGGGTGATGATCACGGAAACGACGCCCGAGTTCAGCCTGTATGTGACGCCGATCAATATTGATCCCGAGAATCCGGCGTTGCCCATCTCGCACCCGTCGTACTACGCGACGTATCTGGCGAAGCTGCTGGGCAGCTATGCGACAGTCGGCATGGCCGAAGATACCTGGGCGTTGAACGAAGGCGTGATTGACGAGGACGCGTTCCTGTCGCAGGCGTATTCGATCCAGGAAGAACGGGAGGCGATGTTCTTCAATGCGCTGGACCGCACCAAGCGCGGCGTGGTGGCGTGTGTATTTGATACCAGCGACCGGGTGCAACACATGTTCTTTCGTCACCTCGACGGGCGCCTGCCGGCGGGCCGGCATACGGCGGTGATCGAACAGTTGTACCAGCGGATGGATGCCCTGGTGGGCCGGGCGATGCGCTATGTGGATGACAAAACCGCCATTTTCGTGTTGTCGGATCACGGGTTCCGGGCATTCCGGCGCGGGGTGAACCTGAACGCCTGGCTGCGCGACAACGGCTACCTGGCGATGCAGCCGGGCTATGAAGGCGACGGCGCGTATCTGCGAGGGATCGACTGGAGCAGGACGCGGGCTTACACCTTCGGGCTGGCCGGCGTGTATGTGAACCAGAAGGGCCGGGAATCGAACGGCGTTGTCGAGCGCGGCGCGGAGACGGCGGAGTTGTGCCGGGAGCTGACTGAGAAGCTGCGCGGGCTGTGCGATCCGGCGGATGGCGCGGTGGCGATCCAGCAGGTGTACACGGCGGGGAAGATCTACAAAGGGCCCTATTTGAATGCGGCTCCGGATCTGATTGTGGGCTTCAGCGACGGCTACCGCAGTTCGTGGGACGCGGCGCTGGGCAAGACCAGCGAAGAGATCTTCTCGGATAACACGAAGGCGTGGAGCGGCGATCACTGTATCGATCCGGTGCTGGTGCCGGGTGTGCTGTTCTCGAACCGTGCGGTGGACGCGATGGATCCGGGGATTGAGGACATGGCTCCGACGGCGCTGCACCTGTTTGGCGTGGCGAAGCCGGCGTGGATGGAAGGGACGGCTGTATTCGGTGTGGTGCCCGAGGCGCAGGGATGAGACCGGGCTGGCTGTTGTTGGCGGTGGTCCTGGGCTGTTGGGGTTGCAGTGCGCCCAAAGAAAGAGCGAAGCATCCGCGGATGATTGTGCTGGGCGTGGACGGCATGGATCCGGTCTTTGTCGAGAAGCATTGGGCGCTGCTGCCGAACCTGGACCGGTTGCGGCGGCAGGGTGGATTCCAGCGCCTGGCGACGACAAATCCCCCGCAGAGCCCGGTGGCCTGGTCGGCCGTGATTACGGGCCTGGATCCGGGCGGGCACGGGATCTTCGACTTCGTACACAGGGACGCGGCGACGATTACGCCTTACTCTTCGATGGCGGAAGTGCTGGAGGCCCGGCGCACGTTCGCGCTGGGGCCGTGGATCCTGCCGCTGGAATCCGGCCAGGTGCGCAACCTGCGGCAGGGGGCGGCGTTCTGGACTCTGCTGGGCGCGCACGGGGTGCCGGCGCGGATCCTGCGCATGCCGGTGAACTTCCCTCCGGTCGAGTTTCCGGGGGAGAGCCTGGCGGGCATGGGTACGCCGGACCTGCAGGGCGGCTACGGGACATTCACGACGTTCACGTCTGAGCTAGGGGCGGTAGAGCGGACGGTACCAGGCGGCCGGATTGTTCCGGTGAAGATGCAGGGGCGGCGCGCGGTGTTGACGGTGGAGGGGCCGGTGAACGGATTCCGGCGCAGCCATCCACTCTCGACGGCCGAACTGACCGTGGATGTGGACGAGGGTACAGGTACGGCCTTGATTTCCGCCGGCGGGCAACGGTTTGCGCTCCGCGCCGGGGAGTGGTCACCCTGGTTCCGGCTGGAGTTTTCGCTGCTGGGTCCGGCGGCCAAGGCGCGCGGCATCGCGAGGGTTCTGCTGCGCCGGGTGACGCCTTCGCTGGAAGTTTACCTGAGCCCCGTGAATATGGATCCACGGGAACCGGCCCTGCCCATCTCCACGCCCAAGGAGTTCAGCGGGACGCTGGCTGGTGCGGTGGGTCCTTTCTACACGCAGGGGATCGCCGAGGATACGTCGGCGCTGCGCGCGCACTCGCTGAGCCATGCGGAGTTCCTGCAGCAGGCCGGGCAGGTGCTGGACGACAACATGGCTTTGTTTCGTCATGAGTTGGACCGGTATGAAGATGGGCTGATGTTCTACTACTTTTCGAGCATCGACCAGCACGCGCACGTGCTGTGGGGCCGCTATGACGAGGAGTTGGCCCGGATCTATCAGCGGGTCGACGAAGCGGTGGGGCTGGCGATGGCGAAACTGGGTTCGGATGGGACGCTGGTGGTGATGTCGGATCACGGCTTCTCGACGTTCGACCGGGCGGTGCACCTGAATTCCTGGCTGGAACAGGAAGGACTGCTGAAGCTGATCGACGGCAGCAAGCGCGGGGATGAGGAGTTGTTCGCGAATGTCGACTGGTCGCGGACACAGGCTTACGCCCTGGGGCTCAACGAGATCTACCTGAACCTGGCGGGCCGGGAGCCGAATGGGGCGGTCGCTCCGGGTGAGGATAGCCAGGCGGTGTTGCGGAAGATCAGCGAGCGCCTGCTGGCGCTGAGGGATCCGCAGACAGGGAAGGCTGTCGTGAAGGCGGTCTACACGGCGGCGCAGGTGGCGACGGGCAAGCTGCCGGGCTACGCGCCGGATCTGGTGGTGGGGTACGAGCCGGGCTACCGGGCGAGCTGGCAGACCGCGTTGGGCGCGGTGCCGGAACGGATCATCGTTCCAAATGAAGAGGCGTGGCTGGCGGATCACTGCATCGATCCGGAGTTTGTGCCGGGCGTACTGTTCACAAACCGGAAGCCGGCGCTGGAGAAACCACATCTGCGCGACGTGCCGGTGACGATCCTGAAACAGTTCGGAGTGGCGGTGCCCGCGGCGATGACGGGCCATCCGATGTTCTGAGAGACTGGGGAAATTGTTATGTTTTCAACCTCGATCAAGCTGAAGAAAGAGCTCGCGGAGCGGGTCAAGCGATGCGCGGAGGCGGGCGGGTATTCGTCGGTGCAGGAGTTTGTGGAGCACGTGCTGGAGCGCGAACTGGCCCGCATCGAGACCTCTGATTCCGACGAGGAGATCGCGAAGAAGTTGAAGGGCCTGGGTTACCTGGATTAGCGCGGATTCATGCTGGTGGAGTGGATCAATCTCGGCTTGAGCCGCCTGTTCGACGCCTATGCGGCGTTGACGGGCGGGCTGCCGCCTTGGGTGAGTATGACTCCGCTGGCCGTGTCGGCCGCGCTGGTGATGCTGTTCGTATTCCGGCATACGTCGAGCCCGAAGCGGATTGAGCGTTCAAAGAGTCTGCTGCGCGCGTACCTGATGGAGATGCGGCTGTTCTCGGACGAGCCCGCGTTGGTGTTTGGAGCGCAGGGAAGGCTTTTACTGGCCAATGCCGGGTATCTGTTCTGGATGGCTGTCCCGATTGCTTGCGCGAGCGTCGCGCTGTGGCCGCTGCTGGCGCAGATGGAACGGTATTACGGGCAGAGTCCGCTGAAGATCGGGGAGACGGCGCTGTTTACGGTCCATCTGGACCGGCCCGTGGATACGGGCGGCAGTACGCCCCGGTTGGTTGCGCCCGCGGGGATCGAAGTAGAGACGCCGGCGGTCCGGGTGGAAGCTGAGCAGAGCGTAGTGTGGCGGATCCGGGCCACTGGCGAGAGCGCCGGAATCCTGCGGGCGGAGTTTTCCTGGGGCCAGGTGGAGAAACGGATTGAGACTGGCGGGCGGCGGCGTCCGGTGGATGCGCGGCGGGTGGCTGCCGCGATGAGTCTCTGGTTGCATCCGGGCGAGAGCCGGCTGCCGGATGGCCGGGTGGAATGGGCCGAGATTGAGTACCCGTCCGCTGAAGTGCCGCTGTTCGGTCTGTCGATGCACTGGCTCTGGGCGCTGATGCTGATTTCGATGCCGGTGGCGCTGTTGTTGAAACGGCGCTTCGGTGTGGTGTTCTGAGGTGGGACAGGCGATGAATCCGGCGGTTTTCTACTGGCGCAGGGCATTGTGGTGGGGCCTGGTGTATTGGGCCTTCTACGGTGCGGTGGAGTATGCGCTGGCGGATGCGGTTTCGGAGTGGCTGCGGCCGGAGGGCACGGTGCCCTACCCGGAGTACTGGCTGGCGGGCGTCGAGGCTCTGTTGGTCTGGTTGGTCTGCGGTCCGCTGTTGTCGGCGGCGGGCGCAGGGATCTGGTTTCTGGCCGGGCAGCCCAGGAACGCGGAAGAGGCGGAAGCACGCATGACGCGCAGCGCCGGCCTCACGGTGCTGCTGGTGTTCGGGTATGTGCTGGCGCGGCGGTCGCAAGGGCTGGTGCCGACAGTGCTGGCGCTGGCGGTGCCGGCGGGGCTGATTGCCGCGGGGTTGGTGGCCGGGTGGAGCGCACGGTGGTCGCGCTGGACCTGGTTCCTGATGAATCCGGTGACGCTGACGGTCGCTGTATTGCTGCGGCCCTGGATGTACTTCTACGTCCTGCCGAAGGGCAATGCGCTGGTCCAGATTTCGTTTTCGTCGCTCGCGTTTCTGGCCGTGCTGGCCCTGTCGTGGCTGCTATTCCGGGGCAAGCCGGCGGGCTGGGGTTCGCGATTCGCGGTGACTGCATCGGTGTGGATTGTGGCGGCTGCGGTGGTGCTGGGGTTTGGGCTGAGGGCCCGGGTGTCGCTGCCGGGACCGCCGGCGGAAGGCGCACAGGCCGGGCGTCCGAATGTCATTCTCATCACCCTGGATACGGTGCGGGCGGACCATCTGCACCTGTACGGGTATCCAAGGCAGACGACCCCGCAATTGGAGGAATTTGCACGGCAGGCGACGGTATACAGCGGCGCGATTTCGGCGGCGGATTGGACCGCGCCCAGCCACGCGACGATGATGACGGGCCTCTACGCACTGCGGCACGGTGTGCGGTATGACTATCCGGACGTGCGGCTGGGGCACATTCCTCAATCGGCGCCGACGCTGGCCGAGACCCTGCAGCACTATGGCTACCGGACGGCCGCCATAGTGGCGAACAAAGCCTACCTGGCTCCCGAGATCGGGTTCGGGCGCGGGTTCGACCTGTACCGGGTTCCAACGACTCCGGTATCGCTGGAGACCAGCCGGATGCCTTCCGTGTTGCGTTCGACGCGGCTCCACCTGATGGGGATCAGTGGTGCGGACACGCCCTATGTGCCGGGCGCTAAGATCGCCGACGAGGTGGGTAAGTTGCTGCCCAAGTGGAAGCGTGGCCGGCCGGAATTCCTCTTCCTGAACCTGATGGACGCGCATTGGCCCTACAACCCGCCACCGCCCTTCAAGAACCGGTTCATGACACCCACCAAGGACCGGACCAGCGCGGAGTTCTACGAAATCGTGAAGCTTGTGGACCAGGAGAAGCGGGTGGTGACGCCCCAGGAGCGGGAAGAACTGGTGGCTGCCTACGACTCCGGGATCGCGTATGTGGATCACGAGTTGGGCCGGCTGTTCCAGATGTTGCGGGCGAATGGGCTGTTCGACAACTCGCTGATTATCGTCTCGGCGGACCACGGCGAGGTCTTTGGCGAGCGGTCGCTGATGGAGCATGGGGTATCGGTGTACCAGGATCAGGTGCATGTGCCACTGATTGTGAAGTATCCGGGGCAGAAGGCGAGGCAGGACGTAGCGGTGACGGTGAGCCTGGTGGACCTGTTTCCAACCGTGCTGGACGTGCTGGGCGCGCCGGTGCCGCGGCGGCTGGCGGGGATCACATTGCGCAAAGCCGACAAGCTTGCGGCGCGGCCGGTGTATGCGGAGTCGTATGCGCTGTGGCAGAAGTGGGGCGTGGAGGAGCGGTTCATCGATGTGGAGCGGGCCGTCTACCTGGGCGGGCTGAAAATGGTGCTGACGACGAAGGGCCGGCGGGAGTTGTACGACCTGGCGGCGGATCCCAATGAGACGCGGGACGTGCAGGGCAGCAAGCCGGAGCAGGCGGCGCAATTGGAACGGCTGCTGAGGACGTGGCAGCAGAACTACATCAAACCGGGCGACCAGGAGCTAGGGATGGGCCAGGAAGCGGTGGACCGGCTGAAGTCGCTGGGCTACGTGCAGTAAGGCGAGATCAGGCGGAGCGGCCGTCCAGGCGGTCGACTGCGTAGCGCAGCACCTGGCCCACGCAGGCTTCGACGGCGTTGAGGTCCGTGCGGCATTCCACTTCGGGTTCGACAGGCGGCTCATAGGGATCGTCGATGCCGGTCATGCCTTTGAGTTCCCCGGTGCGGGCCCTGCGGTAGAGCCCTTTGACATCTCGCTGCTCACAGATAGCAAGCGGCGCATTTACATAGATCTCTATGAAGTTGGCGATGCGCGCGCGCACTTCGCCGCGGATGGCGCGATAAGGCGAGATGGCGGAGACGATGGCAACCACTCCGTTGCGGGCCAGCAGTTCGGCGACAAAGCCAATGCGGCGGATGTTCTCGTCACGATCTTCCTTGCTGAAGCCGAGGCCCTTGGAGAGGTGTTTTCGGACGATGTCGCCGTCGAGCATCTCGACGCGGTAACCCAGGTCCTTGAGGCGCTGGTGAATGACGACGGCGAGGGTGCTCTTCCCGGAGGAGCTAAGGCCCGTGAGCCAGAGGACCCCGCCCGCATGGTCGCCAGGACGGCTGAGTGTCGAAGGGCCGGCCGGCTGTTCCGCTGATTCGATGATGCCGGCGGCAATAGTGCCGTTGGATACCGGGTCCACCAGAATGAAGCTGCCGGTAGCGCGGTTGGCGGTGTAGGGATCGCAGTAGATGGGCCGCTGGGTTTCGAGGGTGACCCGTGCGATGTCGTTGAGGCCGAGCGCTGAACTGGGCTCGAAGCGGAGGGTGGCGACATCAAGGGCGGCGTCGACGGATGTGATCTCGGCGCAGACGGTCTGGGTGGTGTGTTTGAGCAGGTAGGCCTTGCTGCTGCTGAGCGGGTCCGAACTCATCCAGAAGAGGATTGCCTTGAGATGGCGCGTGGACGCCGGAGGATGGAGCGGGTCGACGATCATGTCGCCGCGCGAGAGGTCGACATGTCCGTCGAGCGAGACGGAGATTGACATGGGCGTGGCGGCGGAGGAGAGGGCCTCGTCGCGCAGCCGGACCGAAGCGACGCGCTGGAACTTGCCGGATGGCAGCAACAACACCTGGTCGCCGGGCTGGACTGAGCCGCCGGAGAGCTGACCGGCATAGAAGCGGTCGCTATTTGCGCCGCGCAGGACGGCCTGCACCGGCAGGCGGAGTCCGGAATGATGGGCCGGAGGGGGCTGAACGGTCTCGAGGTATTCGAGCAGGGTGGGGCCATCGAACCAGGGCATGCTGGCGCCGCGGTGGACGACGTTGTCGCCCTGAAGCGCGGAGACCGGCAGGAAGGCGAGTTCGAGGGCAGGCAGGCCGGAGGTCTTCTGGAGCAGCGCGGCTCGAATGGATTCAAAGATGGACTGGTTGAACCCGACTGCGTCCATTTTGTTGACTGCCACGCAGATGCGGCGGATGCCGAGCAGCCAGGAGAGATAGGTGTGGCGCAGGGTCTGAGGCAGGACACCGAGGCGGGCGTCGATCAGGACAACCGCGACATCGGCCGTGCTGGAACCCGTCACCATGTTCCGGGTGTACTGCTCATGGCCCGGAGTGTCGGCGATGATGAAGCGGCGCCGCGGCGTGGAGAAGTAGCGGTAGGCGACGTCGATCGTGATGCCCTGCTCGCGTTCGGCGCGCAGGCCGTCGGTGATCAGGGCGAGGTCCAGCCCTTCGCGGGAGACGCGCCGGATGGAATCGAGTTGGTCGTCGTAGACGGCGCTCTGGTCGTGGAGCAGGCGGCCGATGAGCGTGGATTTGCCGTCGTCGACGCTGCCGATGGCGGTGAAACGGAGGAGGGTGGATTCCATGGCTAGAAGTAGCCCTCGCGCTTCTTTAACTCCATAGAGCCTTCCTGGTCGTGGTCGATGGCGCGGTTCTGGCGTTCGGAGTGGCGCGTGGCCTGCAACTCGGCGATGATTTCGGGCACGGTTGTGGCCGTGGATTCGACGGCGCCGGTGCAGTAGGTGCAACCGAGGGAGCGCATGCGGCACACGCGCTCTTCCACGTGCTCGCCCGCGAGCAGTTCGAGGTCGTGCTCCAGGGGGATGAGCGCGCCGCCGCGCACGACGACGGGCCGGGGTTTGGCGAAGTAGAGCGGGACGACGGGAATCCGCTCGGCCTCGATGTACTCCCAGACATCGATTTCGGTCCAGTTGGAGAGCGGGAAGACGCGCATGCTCTGGCCCTTGTCGAGGCGGCTGTTGAAGAGATTCCAGAGTTCGGGGCGCTGGTTGCGAGGATCCCACTGGCCGGCCGCGTCGCGGTGGGAGAAGATGCGCTCCTTGGCGCGGGATTTCTCCTCTTCGCGGCGGGCACCGCCGATGGCGGCATCGGCGTCGAGCGCTCGCAGGGCTTCGAGCAAAGCCCGGGTCTTGAGCTGGGCACAGCAGCGGGACGTGCCGAGGCGGAACGGATCAACAGGAGCGTCGATGTACTCCTGGGAACTATGGACGCGGAGGTCCAGGCCCTGTTCGCGGCAGAACCGGTCGCGGAATTCGATCATCTCACCGAATTTGTAGCCGGTATCGACGTGGAGCAGGGGGAACGGGACAGCCGCGGGATGAAAGGCCTTCTGGGCCAGGCGGACGAGTACGGAAGAGTCCTTGCCGATGGAGTAAAGCAGGACGGGCCGCTGGAACTCAGCGGCCGTCTCCCTCAGGATGTGTATACTCTCGGCTTCCAACCAGCGCAGGTGTGACAACCGCGTCATGAACGAACCGCTTTCGTACTGCTCAGGCGACTAGTGGCCTTCGGCTTCCAGGAATCTTTCGGCTTCGATGGCCGCCTTGCAGCCGGCGCCCGAGGCGGTGATGGCCTGGCGGTAGATGCGGTCTTCCACGTCTCCGGCATGGAAGACGCCGGTGATATTAGTGCGGGCGCCCCCATGGCTGATGATGTAGCCGTCTTCGTCAAGGTCGAGCTGGCCGACGAAGGGTTGTGTGTTCGGAATGTGCCCGATTGCAAGGAAAAAGCCGTCGACCGCCTGGGTCCAGGCTTCGCCGGTCTTGGTGTTCTTCAGCTTAACGGCTTCGACGTAGCCCTTCTCGATGTCGAGCACGTCCTCGACCACGGTGTTGGTGAGCCACTTGATCTTCGGGTTCGCCTTGCAGCGGTCGAGCATTATTTTGGAGGCACGGAACTCCTCGCGGCGGTGGACCAGGGTGACCTCGTCGCCGAAACGAGTGAGGAAGTTGGCTTCCTCCATGGCGGAGTCGCCGCCGCCGATCACGATGATTTTCTTGCCTCTATAGAAGAAGCCGTCGCACGTGGCGCAGGAGCTGACACCGTGGCCGATGAGTTTCTGCTCGTTGGGCAGGCCCAGCCAGCGGGCGGAGGCGCCGGAGGCGACGATGAGGGTGCGGCACTCGTGCCATTCGTCGTCGATCTTCAGGCTGAAGGGACGCTTTGAGAGGTCGGCCTCCTCGACCTTGCCGGAGACGTATTCGGCACCGAAGCGGATGGCCTGCTGCTTCATGTTTTCAACAAGTTGCGGCCCCATGATGCCTTCCGGAAACCCCGGGAAGTTCTCAACTTCGGTGGTGATGGAAAGCTGGCCGCCGGGCTCGTGGCCGGCAATCACGAGGGGGGCCAGGCCCGCCCGGGCGGTATAGATAGCCGCGGTATTCCCCGCGCAGCCTGAGCCGATGATGATAACGTTCCGCATGCAATGTACCTGGAAATCCCATGCTATCGCAGTGGGCGATAGAATACCTTGCAGCATGAAGATCGCCTCCTTCGCCGCCCTGGCCCTGCTGGCCGCTACGTCAGTGTCGTTCGCCCAACCTTCCCAGCCGCCGCTTTCCGCGGAAGAACGCACCCGCTGGTTCCGCGAAGCCAAGTTCGGGATGTTCATTCACTGGGGTGCCTACTCGGTGATCGGGCGCCACGAGTGGATCCGGACCATGGCCCAGATCCCGCAGGCCGACTACGACGTGTACGCCAAACAGTTCAATCCAGTGAAGTTCAACGCCGATGCCTGGGTGGATCTGGCCAAGAACGCCGGGGCAAAGTACATGGTGATCACGTCGAAGCACCACGACGGCTTCAGCATCTACCGCAGCCAGGTGAGCGACTACGACGTGGAGACGACGCCCTACCAGGGCGACCCGCTGAAGCAACTGGCGGCCGCGGCGAAGAAGAAGGACATGCGCCTGGGCTTCTACCACTCGATCATGGACTGGCACCATCCTGACTACCGGCCGCGCCGTTCGTGGGAGTATCCGAAGAACTACAAGGAAGGCGGCAACAACAACCGGTATATCGACTTCATGAAGGCCCAGTTGAAGGAGCTCCTGACGGGTTATGGCGACGTGGCGATGATCTGGTTCGACGGCGAGTGGGAGCACACCCTGGCGGAGGCGAAACGCGACGACGAGGTCTACGACTTCATCCGCGGCCTGCAGCCGAACACCTTGATCAACGACCGTTTGTATGAGCGCAAGCCGGGCAATAAGGCCGACTTCGGCACGCCGGAACAGTACGTCCCGGCCACTGGCTTCAAGGATCCCAGCGGCAAGCCGATCCTGTGGGAGGCGTGCGTCACGATCAACAACGACTCGTGGGGCTACAACAAGTATGAAACCGAGTTCAAGACGGACCGGGACCTGATCCGGATGCTGGTGGAGGTGGTGAGCAAGGGCGGCAATCTGCTGCTGAATGTAGGGCCAAAGCCGGACGGCACGATTCAGGACGAGTTTGTGACGCGGTTGAACGCCATGGGCCGCTGGATGAAAGTGAACCAGGAGTCGATCTACGACACCACGGCGAGCCCGTTCGAGCGCATGTCCTTCTTCGGACGCGCGACCACCAAGGGCAATAAGCTGTACCTGCACATCTTCGACTGGCCCAAGGACGGCGTGCTGCGCGTCGCGGGCTTGCGGAATCTGGTGCACTCGGCGCAGCTGCTAGCCGATCCGTCTCGCAGAATTGTCTCCAAGCGCGATGGCGACGACATTCTGCTGACGCTGCCCGGCGCTGCTCCGGATGAGATTGCGAGCGTGTTGGAGCTGACGCTGGACGGGGCTCCCGTGACGGTGCCGTTCGCCAACCGGCCGGATGCGAAGGGGCTGATCAGCCTGGGTGTGGAGTCGTGCGAAATCGAGACCGAGTTCGAGCAGCGGGCGAAGAAAGAGAACGCGCTGGGCCATGTGTTTCTGACACGCTGGACACGCGACAAGGACGTGCCTTATTGGAAGGTGGAAGCGCCCAAGGCCGGCCGCTACCGCGTGGAGGCCTTCTATTCGTCGAGAAAGGCCGGAACGCCGTTCACCGTGGAAGCCGGGCCGGCCAAGTTGACAGGCTCGTCGATCAACTCAGGCGGCGATTGGGTGTTCAAGTCGCAGCCCCTGGGTGAGCTGGAACTGAAACAGGGCGCCACGGAAGTTCGTGTGCGGCTGGATACGAAATCCGGCGGCACGATTAACCTGGAGCGGCTGGTGCTGCATCCGGCGCAGTGAAAAACGGAACTCCCATAAGTTGATTTTCGTATCCGAATGGCAGTGGAGGGAATCCATGACATTGCCCGCATACCGGGTAGGCCTGTTCGCCGCTATCCTGGCGTCGGCAGGCTGTTCCATAGACATTAACAGTAAGCCCACCGGTGAGACGGTAAGGGATACGAAGATCATCGAACGGTCCCGCGCGGCGAAGGCCGAGATTGTGGTGGCCGATCTCAACATTGGCGCGGGAGAGCTCAACGTGAGCGGCGGCTCGAAAGAGTTGTTTGATGGTGAGTTTACCTACAACGTGCCCGACTGGAAGCCGGAAGTCCGCTATGACGACTCAGGCTTTCGCGGCCGGCTGACGGTCCGGCAGGGCGGCGGCAAAGGCAATTTCGGCAACATCAAGAACATCTGGGATCTGAAGCTGGCCAACGACGTTCCCCTGGACCTGCGGATCCACTGCGGAGCTGGAGAGAACAAGCTCAACCTGGGAGACCTCACGCTGCGCAGCGTGGAGGTCCAGATGGGCGCCGGTTCCGTCGATATGGACCTGCGCGGCAAACCGCAGCGGGACTATGAAGTCCGGATCGAAGGCGGTGTCGGCGAGGCGACAGTGCATCTGCCGCCGGATGTAGGTGTGGTGGCCGAGGCGAACGGGGGCATCGGCTCCATCAACGTGCGAGGCCTCAAGAAAGACGGCGATCGTTGGGTAAGCGAGTCAAACGGGCAGTCGAAGGCGACCATCCGCCTCAGCGTGAAAGGCGGGATTGGCGAGATTAATATCCTGGCGCAGTGACGCCGGACCCGCTAGAGTTGCTCGGCGTCCATCAGGAGGATGGGCGCCGAGGGTGCCAGTTTGCGGAGGCTGGGCACGACGTTGCGCAGGTTTTCTTCCGAATCGGCGGCGACGATCATGACCGGCCGGTCGTCGGAGACACCGAAGAGACGGCCGCGGTGAACGTGATGGTCTTTGCCGAAGCCCATCACGCCGCGCATCACACTGGCGCCCTGGACGCCTTTCTGGTTGAGCTTGCGCACCAGCGCCTCGTACAGCGGGATGTCGCCGTGCGTCTCGGTCTCCGCGAGGAAGATAACCATTAGCTTCATTCAGCCTCCACGACTTCCTTGGGTTTGTCGGATCCCGACACGAGTAGATACAGGCTGGGCAGGGCCAGCAACGTGAGCAACAGGGTAGACAGCAAACCGCCCACAACAACCGTGGCCAACGGCCTTTGTATATCACTACCGATGCCTGTGGCGCGGGCGGCTGGGACCATGCCCAGCAAGGCTACCACGATCATCATGAGTACGGGGCGCATCTGTGCGAGGGCGCCCTGGACGACAGCATCGCGCACACCAAGCTCAGGATCGGACCGGCGCCGGCGGTTGATCTCAGCAACCACGAGCACGCCGCTCATCACCGCCACGCCGAATAGGCTGATGAAGCCGACGGCGCTGGAGACGCTGAGGTTGATGCCGCGCATATACAGAAAGATGATGCCGCCCACCAGCGAGAAGGGTACATTCATCAGGACCAGTCCGGCATAGACCGGAGATCCGAAGGTCCAGAACAGCAGGGCGAAGATCACGGCCACCGTGACCGGCATGATGAACGTCAGCCTGCGCTTGGCGCGGGTGAGATTTTCGAACTGGCCGCCCCAGTCGACGTCGTAGCCCGGGGGCAGATGAATCGCCTTACTGAAGCGAGTCTGCGCGTCGGCCACGAAGCTGCCCTGGTCGCGGCCGCGAATGTTGGTGCGGACCGTAATCTGGCGGCGGTTCTCGCGGCGGGCGATAATACTGGCGCCGTTGACCACGTCGATGCGCGCCAACTGGGCGAGCGGTACGCGCCCGCCATCGCGGGTCGGTATGAGGATCTCGCCGATGACATGCGCGTCCTTGCGCGCCTCCGGAATGAAACGGACGGTCACGTCAAAGACGCGTTCACCTTCAAACACGGTGCTGACGGCGCGGCCTCCGATGGCCATCTCGATCATGTCCTGGATGTCGCGGACATTGATGCCGTAGCGGGCCACGGCCTGGCGGTCGATCTGAATCCGCAACTGCGGCTGGTCTTCTTCCTGCTCAATTGCGGAATCGGCCGCACCTGGCACTTTCCGGATCACCTCAAGGGTCTCGCCGGCGAGCATGCGAAGTTCGGCCAGGTCGGTACCGGTGAAGATGACCGCGAGGTCGGCGGCTGAGCCGGTGACGGCCTCGGTCACGTTGTCGATGATGGGCTGCGTGAAGCTGAAGGATGCACCCGGTACCTCGTTGCGCAGGCGCTGCGACATGGCGTCGATGAGCGTGGCCTTGTTGCGTCCGGTGGTCCAGGATTCGTAGGGCTGCAGGGCGACGAAGATTTCGTTGCGGTTTGCGCCGTAGGGGTCAGTGCCCGAGTCGTTGCGCCCGCTTTGCGAGCTGGCCATCTTGACCTCGGGGAAGCTGCGGAGGATTCCGCGCAGTTGGCTGGCCACTTGGGCCGATTTGTCGATGGAGATGCCGGGCGCCAGCGTCGCGCGGACCCAGATGACGCCTTCGTCCAGTTGTGGCAGGAATTCCGAGCCCAGGGCCAGGGAAAGGACAAAGGCAGCCACCACCACAAGGACCGAAAGGCCGACAGTGGCCTTGGGGCGGGCCATCGTGGTTTCCAGGGCCCGGCGGTAGAGCTTGCCCAGCCAGTGGAGCACCGGGTTCTCCCAGTCCTTCGCTCCGTTTTTGAACAGGTAGGTAGCCAGCACCGGGATGAGCGTCAGTGCAATCAGCATGGAGCCGAACAGGGCGTAGCAGATGGTGAACGCCATGGGCGTGAACAGGCGGCGCTCGACGCGCTCCAGCGTGAATAGCGGAATGTAGGCGGCGATGATGATGAGCAGCGAGAAGAAGATGGGCCGCTCCATCTCCAGGGCCGCGTCGCGAATGGCGCCGACAACGCCATCCCGCTCTCCCAGTAGTCCGGCCCGCTTGCGTTCGCCCAGCATGTGGACAACGTGCTCCACCATGACCAGCGTGCCGTCGACGATGATGCCGAAGTCGAGTGCACCGAGGGACAGCAGGTTGGCGGGGATGCCGGAGAACTGCATGCAGAGAAACGCGAAGAGCAGCGACAGCGGGATGGTGATGGCGGTCAGAAGAGCCGCACGGACACTGCCCAGGAATAGGAACAGTACGGCGACGACGATGACCAACCCTTCGAGCAGCGTATGGGTGACGGTGCCCAGGGTGTTGTTGACGAGATCCGTGCGGTCGTAAATGGGCTTGACGGTGACGCCCTGCGGCAGGCGTGTGGAGTTCAGCTCTTCCACGGCATCACCGATCCCCTTCAGCACGTCGCTGGGATTCTCACCGCGGCGCATGAGGACGATGCCTTCCACGCCGTTGGTCTTTTCATTGACGCCGAAGATGCCGGTGGGCAAAGGAGCGCCAAACTTCACATGGCCCACGTCGCGGATGAAGATCGGCACGCCTTTCGACGCGCTGACCACGATACTCTCGACGTCGGACAGCGCCTTCACCTGGCCCACTCCGCGAATCACCATGGCCTGCTGGTGGTTGTCGAGAAGCGCACCACCGGCGTTCTGGTTGTTGGCGTCGATGGCCTGCGCCACCTGGGCGACGGTGAGGCCGTACTTGGCGAGGGCCAAGGGATCGATTTCGACCTGATACTGCCGAATCAGCCCGCCGAAAGGAGTGACGTCGGCCACACCCTGAACCTGCAGGAAGCGGGGTGTAATCACCCAATCCTGAAGTTCGCGCAGTTGCATCGCGTTGTAGCCGGTACCTTCCAGCGTGTAGCGGTAGAGTTCACCGATGGGTGTGGAGAGGGGGCCGAGCGAGGGCGACACGTTGGGCGGAAGATTGGCGTCGCGCAGCTTTTCGAGCACGACCTGGCGTGCGAAGTAGTCGTTCACGCCATAGGCGAAGGTAAGTTCGACCACAGACAGGCCGAAGATGGTGCGGGACCGCCGGGCAATGACATTGGGCACGCTGTTGAGCGCGCGCTCCAGGGGAACCGTGACCTGTTGTTCCACTTCCTCGGCCGCGCGGCCGGGATAGAGGGAGATGACTACCACCTGGGTGTCGGAGATATCCGGGTAAGCTTCGATCTTGAGCTGTTGGTAGGCCCAGATGCCGGCGGCCACCAGGATAAGACCCAAAATGAGGGTGATGAAGCGTTGCTTCAAGGCGAAACGGAGAAGTTTTGCAATCAATGTGACGTCTCCTCTAGTTGCCCTTGAGCAGCATCACACCGTCAGTGACAATGCGGTCGCCAACCTTGAGGCCCGTGGATACGCCGACGAGGTCACCGGCCCGGTTGCCGGTCTGGATTGGAGTCTGCATGAAGCGTCCCGGTGCCGTTTCCCGATAGACATAACTTCCGCTCTGGCCCTGCAGAATGGCGGGCGCGGGAATCGCCGCCATGGAGGACATGGTCTCCACATGGCGGACTCGGCCAAACATCTCAGGCAGCAGGCGGCCGGACGGATTCTGCAGTTCCGCGCGGACCTTCACTGTGCGCGTAGTCGGGTCCACGCTATCGGCGATGCGGCGCACTCCGGCCCGGAAGTGCTCGTTGGGATACGCACTCAGCTCGATATCCAGCATCTCGCCGAGCTTGATGAAACGAATCGCCGTTTCCGGGACATCCGAGGCCACCCAGACGGTACTGAGGTCGGCCACGGTCAGCAGGGCCTGATTCGTATCGTTGCGGAATTCGCCTTGCACGACATTCATTTCCAGCACCTTGCCGGAGACGGGGGCGCGCAGCGTGATCTTCTGCCCGAATTCGCCGGCCTTCAGGCCCAGGAGTCCCAGGCGGCGCAGGGCCTGCTCGCGGGCAGCCACAGCCTGCTCCACCTGCGCCTTGGCTTGCGCCAGGGCATTCTCGGCATTCATGAGTTCCTTGCGGGCGACCGCCTGGTGTTCCAGTAGGTCCCGGTTGCGCTCAAAGTCGGACTGCGCCTTCAGGAGGTTCGCTTTCATCTGGCCGAGGCTTGAGTCCGCCTGGAGGTAGGCGGAGATGGCGACGTCGGCGTCGGGGCTTTCGATGGTGGCGACGGGTTGGCCTTCCTTCACGGCATCCCCCAACTTCACGAAGACCTGGGTAATGCGGCCTGCTACCGGGGTGACGACCCTCGAGACACGATTCGGGTTGACCTCCAGCTTGCCGGGTGCATCCACCTCGTCGATCGGGATCTGGGCCGTCTGGACAGCTTCGACTTTGATCTGCCTCAGCTTGGGGGAGTCCGCGGGCAGGGTCACTTCACCTGGTCTGGTCTGGGGCGGCGGCGCCGCGGCCTGGGCTTCTTCCTGCTTCCTGGAGCAGGCGGCCAATGCGCCGGCCATCAATATGACTGCGATGATTCTCATGGATTTACCGACTTCCCGGTCACAGCGTCGATGAGGAATAGACTGCGTGTGTAGTCCGCCCTTGCGTCGTTGTAGCTCTGCATTGTGTCGTTATAGGTTCGCTCCGCATCGAGGAACTCCAGCAGCGAGGCTTCGCCCCGGCGATAGCTAAACTCCGTGATGTCGCGAACCTGTCTGGCCTGGTTCAGCAACTCGCCGCGGATGCGATCGAGCAGTCCCTTGGCGGTGCTGTACTGCTGCCAGGAGTTTTCCACTTCCGTGGAGATGGCGTTCTCCAAGGCCTTCGCGCGGTACTGCGTCTGCGTCATTTCCCGTTGGGCCCTGGCGATTTCGCCCTGGTTGCGGTCGTACACCGGCAGGGGCATGCTCACCATGACTCCGAACGTGCGGCCGTTCGAGTAGCCATATTGGTTGTGGTACAGCAGTCCGGTGGTGACATCGGGCTTGCCTATGGCCTGCTGCAGGTTGGCGTCCGCTTTGGCCCTGTCGGTGTCCTTGCGTGTCGCCATAAGGTCGGGCCGTTGAGCCAGCGCCTGCTTCTTCATCTCTTCCAGCACCATGACCATGTCGTCGCTGCGGAGAGAGCCGGTGACTTCAAAGTCGGCCATCTTGGAGTTGCGGCCCAGCAGCTGTTGGATGGTGTTGCGAGCGGTCTGTAGCTTGAGGTTCGCCTGGGCGACGGCGTTTTGCAGTTGCTGCTGGGCGACGCGCGTCCGGATGAGTTCCACGCCGGCCAGGTCTCCAGCGTTGACCTTGGCTTCGTTCACGCGCACTATGTCATTGAAAACTTTGAGATTCTGTTGCGCCAGGTCGACGTTCTCACGCGCCAGAAGGAAATCGACGCAGGCCAGTCGGACGGCCAGGCCCAACTGCCGCATGGTGTCGAGCAGGCGAAGTTCGGCCACAGACGTGACTGCCGTGGCGAGGTCGATCCGGCGCTCGCGCTTGCCGCCTCGCTCCCACGTGTAGTTGAATTGCGGGGAGAACTCCGATGGCCCGGCGCTGTTCTGCGGAGTCAGTCCGCGCCGCAGCCAGTCGAGATAGTCCCAATTGAAGATCAGCGTTGGATTCGGGCGAAGGGCCGCGGTGATCTCGCGGGCCTTGGCGACGGGTACGTTCTGCTTCTCGGCCATGAGGTCCAGGTTGTTACGCAGGGCCTCGTCGACTGCCTGATCAATGGTTAGCGCCGCTGGCGCCGGCTGGCCGGGCGCAGGAAGAGCCTGTCCCTGTGCCAGCGCGGTCAAACCCAGAAAGGCGCTGCAGCACACAATGCCTATGGTTGCTTTCACTTTTCTCCAGTATCCCGTGACAGCCATACCGACTCCTATCCCGAAGTCTCGGGATATTTTGCTCCAAATCCAAGCGTGATCGGAAGATATAGGTAACACGCCGGCCCGAACTGCATCTAAGCGTGATTCGACGTGCCCCGTCGATCCGTGGTGAGATATAGCCCACAAGGGGGATATATCCCCAGCGCGGAATCGCGCATCCTAAACAGTGAGGGGGCAACTACAACCGTGGTGCGCGCAGCGGAGCCGGGCAACATTTCGTCTGCCCTCGTGCGGCCAGTCACCCAGAAGGCCATCAGCCGGGTCGTGCTCGCCGGATTTGCCCTGGTGATCCTCCTGCTGCTGGCGGCGGGCCTGTTGGGTGTCCGCAGTATCAGCAACATACGGTCGACAACGGCGGAGCTTCTGGAAGAGCAGGTTCGCATCCAGGATCTTCTGGATGCCGTGCTGCGGGAGCAGCGGGCGATCAATGCCATCTTCGCGGGCTTTGCCAAGCAACCGGAAAACCTGGACCGCCAACAGCTGCTGAGCCAGTTAGAAGCCTCTGACCGCGATATCGAGAGCATTGCCGCCGATGCGGCCGACGAGCCCGCCCAGGCACTGTGGCAGGACCTTTACAAAGCGGTCACGCACTACTCCACCGAAGCGCGTGGCATTCTCAGTGACGAATCGGGCAAAGCGCGGCCGCTGCGCCAGATGATGTCGGCCCATCAGAATGTGCTGGCGCTGGTGGATAAGTTGGTCGAGGTTCAGTCGAGACGTTCGGTTGAGCTGAAGCAGCAGCTGGAAGGGATCTCTGAGAGGTTGCTGCGGGAGTCGTCTATCCTCCTGGGGGCCGGCCTTTTGCTTGCCTTGGGTTGCGCTGTGTACACCGTCAAGCTGACGGTCAGTCTGATCCGGCAGTTGGAGTGGCAGACCGGTGAGTTGAGCCGCGTGTCGTGGAACCTGCTGGAGAAACAGGAGACCACCGCCAGGCGCTTCTCGCATGAGCTTCACGACGAATTGGGGCAGTCGCTTACGGCGGTGAAAGCGAACCTTGTCACAATTCTGGATCATGCGAACGGAGGCCGGGCGCAGGTCGACGACTGTCTGCATCTTGTCGATGCCGCAATCGTCAACGTCCGCGAGCTCTCGCAGTTGCTGCGACCGACGATCCTGGACGATTTCGGGCTGGATGCGGGCCTGCGCTGGCTGTGCGACCGGTTCCAGCAGCGCACCGGCATCAACGTGGAGTATACGTCGACGTTCGACGGACGTGTCGCGGATGAGACGGAGACTCACATCTTCCGAATCGCCCAGGAGGCCCTGACCAACGTGGCCCGGCACTCCAAGGCGACCAAGGTGGAGGTCTCGCTCGCAAATCCCGGCGGTCAGATTGAACTGCGGATTGCGGACAACGGCCGCGGCGTGGTTCCGGAAGAGGAACAGAATCGCCGCGGATTGGGCTTGGTCGGAATGCGAGCGCGGGCACGCAGCGCTGGGGGAGAATTGAAGGTGGACACCGCGCCCAACCAGGGCGTCGCCATTCTGGCCAGCTTCCCGTTCGCTGAGCGGCTGGAATAGCGGGCGGCGCTTCAGCGTGCACCTATGAGTTCGAAAAAAATCAGTATTCTGCTGGCCGACGACCACAGCGTTGTCAGGCAAGGCTTTCGCCGCATCCTGGAGTCCCAGGCGGACATGGAGATCGTCGGCGAGGCTTCCAACGGCCGGGAGGCTATTGAGCGCGCGACCACCCTTTCGCCGGACGTCGTCGTCATGGATGTAGCCATGCCGGAACTGAACGGGATCGAAGCGACCCGGCGTCTGATGGAAAGCTCCCCCAGGACTCGGGTCTTGGCTTTATCCATGCACAAGGATGCTGTTTATGTCAGGGAGATCCTGCGGGCCGGCGCGCGTGGCTATCTCCTCAAAGACGCGATCGATGCCGATCTGCTGGCGGCTGTGCGGGCGATCGCTCGCGGGGAAGGCTACCTGTCTCCGGCCATTGCCGACGCGGTGCTCACCGACTACCGGCAACATGTCACGGATCCGATTGACCTGCTCACCTCGCGGGAGCGGGAAGTGCTCCAGTTGATTGCCGAAGGAAAGACGAACAAGGAAATCGCTTCGGATCTCAAGTTGAGTGTCTACACCGTGGACGCGCACCGCGGCCGCATCATGGAGAAGTTGAACCTTCATTCCACGGGCGAACTGGTGCGGTTCGCTGTTCGCAAGGGGCTGATCGACTAGTTTGACGCCCGCGGTGGTCCGTTGAGACCCCCGCTTGCGCTATGATCTCCACTGGTGTCCCAGGAAGTTCCACAGCAAGAAGCGCCCGCCCGGCCGAGAGTCTCCGTCGTGATCGTTGCTTACGAATGCGAGGCAGCCCTGCGCCGTTGCCTGACCGCGCTGGATGCATCGCAAGATCGTGCAGCGATTGAAGTTCTCGTCGTCGATGCCGGCAGCCGGGATGGCTGTCCACGGGTGGATGCGGACTTTCCCGGCATTCAGATGCTGCGTTTGCCTCGCAATTTCGGGCGGTCGCGGGCACGCAACATTGGGATGCGGACCGCACAATCGGACCTGATTTTCTTTCTGGATCCGCACGTCGAAGTGCAGCCGGATACGGTCAGTACGCTGGCCGCCGTCCTCGAAGCCAGCGACGCTGTGACCGCCAGTGCGCCACAGATCCAGGACGCTTCCGGCGCGGTCGTGCCGAACTCGTTCCGGTTGCCGTCTCCGGAAGCCTTGGCGGAGGCCAGCCTGCGCGGAGTGCCCCTGCCGCGAGTGGCGCCCCAGAGCGGCCTGGCCGAAGCGGTTGACGAAGAGGCGATGATGGTCCGCAAGTCATTCCTGGCTGGAATGAACTACCTGGACGAGAAACGGTTTTCGGAGCACTGGAGCCTGTTGGAAGTCTGCTGGCAGATCAGGAATGCCGGGAAGCAGATTCTGGTTTCCGAACAGACCTTCGTCGTGCTGAATCCGTTCACTGAGATTGCGATGGATGCTGATCTCTACACCGCCGACCGGGTCTCCGGAGCCGCCGCCTTTATCTCCAAGCATCTGGGTTTTGGCGCGGGCATCTCATTCAAACTGAAGTGCTTCTTCTCGGCACTGGGGTCATTGAAGGTGGGCCTGGCCTTCTCCATTCTCTCCGGCGCCAAGCTCGACCCGACACAGTAAGGCAAATAACTTAGATTGCGGCTATAAAGCCTTGGCGCGGCCCGTCCGATACATTGCAAGAGAGTCACTATGACCGCCATGCTTTGGATCCTACTTCCGCTCTTCATTGCCGCTGGAAGCGCGCTGTTGAGCTTCTACATCATGCAGGCCAAGCTCGAGGTAGCCGTCTCGAAGGAACGGGAGAGCCTTGCCGAGGCCCGCGCGGTGATTAAGAATCAGGAAAAGCTGATTGAAGAAAAGGTGAAAACGGCGGAAGAGTCCACCATGCGCAAAGCCTTCGACCAGTTCCTGGCCGACTTCCGGGTGGAAGAGCGCCACTACATGCGTGAGAACAAGTCGATGTTCGTCAACCGCAAGGCGCTGGTGCTGCAGGAGCGGCTGTTCTTCCGCAATATCCCGCTCTCAAACTGGGTGGAGCACGAGATGGTGGTCGAGGAGGGCAGCGACATGAAGAGCCTGGCCAAACAGTGCTCGATCTTCAGTACGCGGTCGATCTCCGGTGACGAACGTTCGCAGAATTCGCGGCTGTTGAAGTCAAAAGAAGCGCGAACCGCGTAGAACTACTTATCCGTCAATAACATCTGGGCAGCAACCAGGACGAGGAAGACGGCATAACCGCGGCGGGCAACCACCGGTGGCAGGCCCAGCGTAATGCGCGCTCCGAAGTAGAACCCGATGAAGAGCCCGAGCGCGATCAGCGCGGCATACTTCATGTTCATGTGGCCCATGCGGTGATACTCGTAGGCGCCCAGGAAGCCTACTGGCGGAATGAGCGCTGCCAGGCACGTGCCAAGCGCGTCGAACTGCTCCATTTTCAACAGAAAGATCAGGCCTGGGATGATCACCAGGCCCCCGCCAATGCCGAACATCCCGCCCAGGACCCCGGCTACCAGCCCAATGGCCAAAAGCAGCAAGTAGTTCATCGATCAGGAGTCTAGCAAAACCAGGCTGCCCTGGACCATTCCCGGGGCGATGTGGACGAAACTGGCGGAATTCGTTGAAGATGTAAACCTTCCGGCGGAAACCCGCGTCATTCGGGTTAGGATGGGCACGATGGCAGACCAACTCGTCGCCTCGGCTGGTGCCGCGGAAGCAGGCTCCGACTTTGCCGGATGGATGCTGTCCGAGCAACGCCGGGTATTCCTGCTGTGCCAGCGCATGCTGGGCGAGGCGGATGAGGCGGATTCGGCCACTCAGGATGTCTTCTTCAAGGCATATAAAGCGCTGCAGAAACAGGAAGTTCCCATCGACGATTCGGCCAAGTGGCTGACACGGATTGCGGTGAACACCTGCCTGGATAAGTTGAGGTCCAGGCGCTGGCAGTTCTGGCGGAAACGCCCGAAGCAGGAAGACGAAGAGCTGATTCTTAATATGGCCTCCTCGGCGTCGCCCGATGCCGAGGCTCAGATGTTTGCCGGGGAAATAGGGGTTCGATTGCAGACCGCTCTCGGTAACCTGTCTGACCGGCAGCGGGCCGTCTTCACCTTGCGGCACTATGAAGATAGAGGCCTCGACGAGATAGCGGAGATTCTTGACCTGGACGTAGGGACAGTGAAGGCGCACATGGCCCGGGCGCTGGCGAAACTCAGGCTGGAGCTTCAGGATCTCTATGAGGGCCGCAGGAAGTAGGGAATGGGAGTGAGGATTATGAACTCGGACAAATACAACTCGCCCCACTGGACGGAAAGCGATCTCATCAGCCGGTTGTACGGCTTGGATCCGGCGGAGGGACGCTCTCCGGCCCATCTGACCGAATGCAGGGACTGCAGTGACCATTGGCAGGCCGTACAGGCTCGCCGCCGTTCCGTTGTGGAGGACGCGCCGGCATCCAGCGAGGGTCTGGAGGAGCGGCTGCGCGCACAACGCCAGGCCGTCTGGGCACGGATCGAGCGCCCGCGGCGCCCCTTGCTCTGGCGGATGATCCCGGCCACCGCGACGGCGCTGATGATTTTCGCCGGTGTGGCGATGCATCAGGCGAAGCCGCCCGTGATCCCGGTCCAGACCGCTTCAGCGGTGTCTGACGCCCAGTTTTTCAACGAGATCGCGAGTGTGGTGAATCAGGAGACGCCGCGCGCGGCCGATCCCCTGCAAGGTCTGTTTGACAGCAATGCGGCGCCGGCCGCGGTTGAGGCGCAGTAGATTATGCTGCGGTTGATTTTACTGGTGTTTTGCCTGGGGCTACCCCTGCTGGCGCAGATGCCCCGCGGTTTCTATCCGTGGTGGGATTCGCCGGTGGCCAAGGATCTCAATCTGACTGACGACCAGAACCGGCAGATCCGCGACATCGTGAAAGAGTACCGTACGAAGATGATCGATCAACGGGCCTCCGTCGAGAAGGCCGAAGTCGAACTGCAGGATATCTTCAACGAAGACAACTTTGACCAGCGGCGCGGCAACGAGGCGATTGAGCGCCTGATCGCCGCCCGCGGCGACATCACTCGCAGCTTCTCCCAGATGAGCCTGCGGTTGCGTGCCATCCTCACGCCTGACCAATACCACGAGCTGATGCGCCGCCGGCCGAACATGCAGCCGGGCAATCTAATGCGGGAACTGCAGAAGCGGAACCAGAATGGGCCTCGTCAGAACGGCCCGGGCGGCGGCCGCCAGCCTATGCCTCAGCACCCGCCGCAGCAATAGCCCGGATTCCAGCCACGTCCACAATCCTCGGGCCTGCCTCTGCGTGAGGCGTTTCCACTGCCCATCGCAGCGCCAACAGCATTTGCGCGTGAGTGACCAAACCCAACCGAAGCGCGGCGGCCCGCGTGGGCCCCAGACGCTCAGCCAGCCAGTAGAAGGGCACCAGGATCAAGGGCCAGCGATGGCCAGCCCCCAGGACGTACCAGGGACGCAGGATGGTGGCGTTCAGCCCGGCTTCCAGGATGCGCTGTTCACACTGCGTGCGGATGGCGATATAGCCCTGCATGGCGGGCGCGGGATGAGCCACGCTCACATAAACGAAGTGGCGGATGCCAGCCCGCCGGGCGGCGTCCACGCTGGCAAAGAGAGAAGTGCGGTCCACCCTCTCAAACTCCGCCTGTTTCCACGATGCCGGATGCGGCGTGCCTACCAGATGGACCAGCGTGTCACAGCCTTGGGCCGCTACAGTCACGCTGTCAGGGTTCAGGGCGTCGCCCAAATGGAGAACCGCCCCTCGCGGAGCGCGCGGCTCGCCACCCGGCCGTACCAGCACTCGGACTGACGCGCCCCGAGCAAGCAATACTTCGCAGAGCGCACGCCCGAGATAGCCGGTACCGCCGGTGACAAGGACTATTGGGCGGTCTCCTTCAACCAGATGTTCCTCGCCACACTACAAACCCCGTCCAAGGTTTCCGAGACTTGGGCGCAGACCATGGTGTCGGATTGCATGGTGGGCAGATCCGCCGGGATGGTCACTTTCAGGAGATCAACCCCCAATTGCAGCGTGGGTTCCGGTGTTGCGTCCATCCAGCGGTCGTGAATTCGCACTTTCACCGGATGAATAGCACTGGCCAAACCAGTGATGAAGAGTTGCAGCGTCTTGCCTGTTTCGGCGGGCCGGTCGGCGCTGTTCGTCTCGTCATCGCTGTTGAGAATGAACAGCAGGTCGGGCGAGATGGCCACGATGTCGACGCCATAGGCCACGCTGGCGCTGCCGGAGTTGGTGGCGACCACCGGAGCCGGGCCCGGTGTCAGGTCCACCGGGACCTGCACTGTGAGTTCCGTTGCGGAGACCAGGACAATGGAGGCCGGACGGCCCCGCATCGTCACCGTGGTCTGGTCTGTGAAGTTGGTGCCGAGCAGGACAACGAGCGCGCCTGGGGCGAACGGCATGCCCCAGCGGGAGCCCGGCGTCACGACGTTGGTGATGGTGGGGGCCGGAGCGGGCGGAGGCTGTTCGGGCAGCGGAGCCGTGACGGTCAGCTTGACGTGAACGAACTGCTCTTCCACGCTGCCGGAGTAGGGATTGACGTTCTGGAAGACCAGGTCAGCTTCATACAGCCCCTCGGGCAGAGACTTCGGCAGGACGTCGAAGCGCACCGTGGCGTTGTTGGCGCCGCTGGGGTTGGCGACGGTCAACCAGCCCGCACCGTTGACGTATCGGGTCAGGACCCGCCATTGCAACAGGCCGCCGCCGATGTTGTGGACCAAAACGTAACCCGATTGCGCGGCAGAGCCGGAGGGCGCGCTGAAGTCCTCGGGCGAGCGGGTGGGCGTGATCTCCATCTTGGGGAAGTAGTTCGCGTTGCAGTCGCCCAGCAACTGGCAGTCGTTGGTGACGGTGGCGGCTTTGTAGCGCGGAATGGGCGCCCCCGCGACCGAGCCCGTGAGGGTGGAGAGCGGTCCCAGGCTCACCGTCTGGGTGACCACGCCTTCGGTGACGAACTGATCGGTGGGCAGGAACAGCCAGAGCGGGATCTGCGCCGATTCCAGCGTGGTGGAACTGGCGTCCAGCACTTCATACACGACATAGGGAGACGAACCCTGGTAGTCGATCTCTCCCACGCCAAACAGGGCCTGCGGGCCGGTGCTGGGCGTCCACACGACGAACCCGCCGCTGCCGTCGGGTTGGGCCCCGCGCACCCTCACCAGCAGCAGCGTGTTGCCGGCGAGCGGATTGTACAGGCCGCCCGTAGGATTGGTGCCGAATTGGCCGCTGGAGGTGGGGATGGCCGCGTCGCTGCCGGCGATGGCGTCGGGGGCGACGATCTTCGCTCCGGTGGGTACACCCGCCAGGCGGATCATGACGCGCATGCCGTTTGTCGTGTCCGCCGTGACCCGGCGTACAAAGGCCGAACCAAACCCTTCAGTGACACGCGTGGTCGCCATGCCGGCGCCGCTGGCGATCATGTTGTCGAAGTCCAGGTACTGCGGCAGCGGCGGTCCGGTGCCGTATACTGAGGCCGCCAGGGTGGTCGCATAGAGCGATGTCTGCGACGTGCCCACCGTGGTGATGGGCGAAGGGATGGGCAACTGCTCATTGGTGAGCCACTGCACATAGGCCTGCGTGGTTCCACCGGCTTCCGTCCGGATGCCGCTCACTTTGACGAGGAACGTACCCTGTGACGTCATATTGAACTGGAAGTTCTCGATCAGGATCGAAGTATCCAGCGGGCGCACCGTAACCGGCAGATTCGTATACCCGACGGGCGTCTGCAGGGCGAACGTAACGCCCTGGACGAAACCCGAATCGTCAATCGCATTCGAGATGCGCCGGCTCACGGAAATCTGGAGCGAGCCCTTGATGAGGCCCATCGGAGCGCCGCCATAACAGCTGAGCAGAATGTCCCCAATCGGTTCAGTTAAACCTTCTGACGCCACAAGCAAGGGCGTCGCGGTCAGCGCGCACTGCGTGGCGGCCTGGACCGGGAGCATGAGTAGACACAAGAAGACCAATAGACACAATGACCGAGGCCGCATAACAAAATCCTCTCGTTCTTAGACTACAACCATAAGTGCTGACGTTTCAGGCCCGGTGAGTGGATACAGGATTCGTCCGGCCAGCTTGGAGTGCTGCGCGGAAAGCCGAAACCGCAGGCTACAATAAGAAATTCATGTCTCAGTTGCTGAAAGACAAGACAACGCTCGTCCTGGGGCTGGCAAACCGCTGGTCCATCGCCTACGCGATCGCCCGCGCCTACCGCCGGGAAGGCGCCGGACTGATCCTCACTTACCAGGGGGAAAGGCAAAAGGACGTAGTGGAAGAGCTGGCCCGCGACCTTGATGCTCAGAAACTGGTCTGCTGCGATGTGACCCGCGAGGATGACATCCAGCATTTGACGGAGATGTTGAAGTCGGAAGGCATCCGGCTCGATGCCGTTGTTCATTCCATTGCCTTTGCCAACAAGGAAGACCTGGCGCGGCCGTTCTACGAGACCTCGCGGGACGGGTTCCTGCTGGCACAGGAAGTCTCCTGTTACTCTCTGGTGGCGATCTCCCGGGCCGTTGCGCCCGTCATGACGGAAGGCGGGTCGATCATGACACTGTCCTACCTGGGCAGCCAGCGTGTCATGACCAACTACAACGTGATGGGCGTGGCCAAAGCCGCTCTGGAAGCCAGCGTGCGGTACCTGGCGAGTGAACTGGGTCCGCGGAACATTCGTGTGAACGCAATTTCAGCCGGTCCTATCAAGACCGCTTCGGCTCGCGGCATTAAGGATTTTTCGAAGATTCTGGATCATGTGACGGAGACCGCTCCCCTCCGGCGCACGACCGATCCGGCGGAAGTGGCCGACGCGGCTGTCTTCCTGGCGTCCGAATTGGGCCGCGGCGTGACGGGCAACATCATGTACGTCGACTCCGGCTATCAGATAATGGGCATTTAGCCCGAGCCCAAAAGCACGATTCAGTTTCACAAACAGGAAAAGGGCGGCCCCGCTGCGATAGCGAGGCCGCCCTTTGGGTTGGACCCGGAACTAGAACGTGAAGCGTGCAGTGAGCTGCAGGCGCCGTGCGTAATTGTCCTGGGTGGAGGCGTTGATCTGGCCGAAGCCGGTGGCGCCCGCGCTCTGGGCCGTGGTCACCGTCATGTTCGGAGCGGGGAAATACGGGTGGTTGAAGGCGTTGAGCGCTTCCGCGCGGAACTGGAAGTTCATGCCTTCCCGAATGCGCGTGTCCTTGATCAGGGCCAGATCAACATTGTTCTGGCGCTGACGGCGGAGTTGCGCGAAGCGCAGCGGCCACCAGCGGAGCTGGTTGCTGAGCAACTGCTTGGTGCTGACGGTTTCAAAGCCGCTCACATTGAACCAATGGTCAGGTGTGCGCTGATCCTGCGGCAGCAGGATATCGGCCGGGTTGCCGTAATAGATGCTGTTGGCCCAGGCCAGCGGGAAGCCGCTCTGCAGCGACCAGATGCCGGAGGCCTGCCATCCGCCGACCAGGCGGGAGACGAAGCCGTTGGAGTTCGACAGCATGGGCTTGCCCTTGCCGAACGGGAGTTCCCAGATTCCGCTGATGTTGATGCGGTGCGGGGCGTCGGCGTCGGAGATTTCCCGAATGGGCAGCGGGTCGGCCGCGTTCAGCAGGTTTGTTGCCTGCATCCACTTGGACAGGGTGTAGCTCCCCATGACCGTGTAGCCCTTGCTGAATCGCTTCTGGAGCGAGATCTGCATGCTGTGGTACCAGGAGTAGCCGGAGTTGTCGCTGGTCGTGATGCTGTTGGAGCCAAACGCGGGATAGGGCGACAGCAGGGTCTGCCGCGAGATTTGCGCGCTGGTGTAGGTGCCTTGCGTATTGCCGGGGACCAAGCCCACCAGCGGGTTGGAGATATTGGCGCTGAGGTAATTGTTGTTTACGTCGTCGCGCACGCGCGAGGTGCTCCAATACTGCAGCGGCAGCGCATTGATGTTGCGTCCCAGACTCGAGGAAGTTCCGCTGGCCGTGGAGACCTCGATGTGATTGGTCTTGCTGCCGATATAGCTGGCCTCCAGGCTGTAGCCCTTGAGCTCGCGCTGGACGCTGAACTCCCAGCGGTTGGTCATGGGGAGCTTCGGATTCTGGTTGAAGAACGAGAAGCTCTGGCCCAGGTAGGTGGCGTAGCCGTCGGCGGCGCCTCTCGGCTCGGAGACTCCGTCCGGGAAGGGATTGGCAAGGGTGGTGGCCCAGGTGAGGCCGCTATCCCGCGTCAGCACCATGTTGGTGTTCTGGCTGAAGCCGTTCTGAATGACGTCGCCGCGGCGCTCGCCGAGGAAGCCGGCGAACATACCGAAGCCCGAACGGA
The DNA here is from genome assembly GCF_015277775.1 of Paludibaculum fermentans. Lineage (NCBI taxonomy): Bacteria > Pseudomonadati > Acidobacteriota > Terriglobia > Bryobacterales > Bryobacteraceae > Paludibaculum > Paludibaculum fermentans. The sequence goes on along the minus strand of NZ_CP063849.1, from coordinate 4,882,909 downwards.
TAACGGTCTTGCTGTCCAGTTGGTAGGCGAAACCGATGCGCGGCAGAAAGACGTTCTTCGGCGTGTTGTAAAGACCGCCGTCGTTGCCGTTCACGCCCGCAAAGGTCATGCCGCCCCTAAGCGCGAAGGCGCTGGGCGGAAGCTGCGCGAACCCGCCCGAGATATTCGGGTAGATGCTCGCATAGTTGGCCTGCGCGGCGGCCGAGATGCTCTGGGTGTAGTTCGGGTCGAAGCCCAGGGCGCTGCGGTTGTAGCGCTCCTTCAGCGGCGTTTCGAACTCATAGCGGACGCCGATGTTCAAGGTAAGCTTGCGGCTCAGCTTGAAGTCGTCCTGGATGAAGAAGCCCCAGCTCTTGGAGGCTTCAATATAGTCCGCCGACCGGGCGATGCTGCCCGAGCCAGGCAGGCCGAGGAGCAGTGCGGCGACTGACTGCCCGATGCTGCTGGGCGACGCCGACGCGTTGTCCAGCGGGCCCTTGGTCCACGTGGAGTCGAACGTGAACTGGCCGCTCTGGGCATTGCTGAAGAACTTGTCCGCTTCCTGGTAGACGCGGAACTCAAAGCCCGTGCGGATGTTGTGCTTGCCGGCGGACTTGGTCAGTGTGGCCGACGCCGTGTGGTTGTTCACGGGGCGTAGTTCGCCGGTGAAGCCGTTGCTGATGTAGCCAGTCAGGTTGACGCGCGGGAAGCGCGCGATGTCGGTGGGCACCTGCTTGGCAAACTGCTGGGAGAAGCCGAGCTTGGTGACATCAAAACCTTCGCCCGACGCCGGGCCGTCGGAGCCGCGGATGAACCGGTTGTAGCTGTAGCGGGTGTTCAGCACCATGGTCGGCGACAGCGTGATGACGTGGTCGATCATGCCTGCCTTGGAGTCAAACAGGAACTGCGTGCCGGTGAATGCGTTACCGAAGTAGTCGTTGTAGAGCGAATCGCGGCGGTACTGGCTGATGCGGACGAACAAGCGCTGGCGGTCGCCGAGGTTCTGGTCGACGCGCACCGTGTTGTTGTAGTAGTCGGCCGTTTCCGCCAGGCTGGCGTCGCGGAAGTTCCCGATTCCGACCGCATCACCGGCTGACTTCGGCGTGGTGGGATACCAGTCGAGGATCGCCTTTCCGACGGCGTCGAAACGCGCTTTCGGAACGATGTTGCCGGCGAACGGGGTCTGCTGATAGCGGCCGTTGGCGAGCTTCACGCGGGTGGCTGGATCGTAGATGGCATAGGTGGAGCCGCTGGCCAGAAGGGCGGAGAAATCGCCGTCGTGCATGGCCGCCGTGGGCACCGTATTCGATGTGTCGTCATGGCGGGGCCGAGAGTCCCTGATGCCTTCATAGCCCCACAGGAAGAATGTCTTGTTGTGGCCGTTGTAGATCTTCGGGAGCACGACCGGGCCGCTGATCGAGCCGCCCCAGCGATTGAACTCGAAGTTCGGCGTGGGCAGGCCCGACTTGTTGTTGAAGAAATCGTTGGCCAGCATGTTGGGCCGGTAGAACGAATACCCGGCGCTGCCGTGGAGGTCGTTTGTGCCGGACTTGATGCTGATGTTGGTTACGCCGCCCTGGGTCTGGCCGAACTGGGCATCGAACGTGGCCGTCTGCACCTTGAATTCCTGCACGATGTCCGTCGGAGGAACGTAGGAAGCCGTCACTTCGTTGGCGTTGGCCGTGGCCGTGGAAGGCGCGCCGTCGATGGTTAGGTCGTTCAGGTTGCCGCGCGTGCCGCCCATCGAGTAGTTGACGATGTGCGTGGGCTCGAACGGACGGTCCAGGCGGACGCTGCCGTTGAAGGTGACGCCGGCGGTCAGGCCGATGAGCAGGAACGGGTTGCCGTAAGACAGCGGCAGGTTGGCGACCCGCTTGGAGTCGATGACAGTGCCGGTGGAGGCGGATTCCGCGTTCAACAGCGGCAGGTCCGACGTGATGGTGACCGACTGGTCCTGCGTACCGATCTCGAGCGCAATGCTGATGTCGAGGCGGTCCGCGATGCGGACTTCGATTCCGCTGCGAGTGGCCTTTTTAAAGCCAGCCGCGGTGACCTCCACCTGATACACACCAGGCGAAAGCAGCGGCGCTGTGTACAGGCCGTCTGAATTCGTCGTCAACGTCAATTTATAGCCCATGGCCGAGTTGGCTACCACGACCGTGGCGCCAGGCAATACGGCTCCGCTCGGATCAGTGATCTTTCCGAGTATGGTGCCTCTGGCATCCTGCGCCCAGGCCGGTAGGCCCGTCAGCAGGACGAATATCGCAATAAGCGAGAAAATGCGACTCTTCATTTCCATTCCTTTCTAATTCGCTGCGCCGGCCCGGTCAGACACGGTTCCCAGCCGTGTGATCCGGACCCGCTGAAACTAACCCAACTCATCGCGCGTTGACAGGCGCGCGATGCCTGAATACCCAACTCTGCGGAGGCGGCCGACACAACTGAGGGGAGACTCCTCATTCCGCCACCAGCCTGATACGGCCCAAAAGCCCGGAAAGCTCCGGCTTCAGGTTGCGCATATCCTGCATTTGGAACCGTTCGCCGTACTTGGCCGCGACTGCTTTGTAGTCCGGCTCACCCTGGCTGGCCAGGCGGTTGATCGACGTATTGGCCACGACCACCCGCAACTCATTCCGGCCTTCCTTCAACAGGCCCGTGAGCTCCACCCGATAGGGTGGCGCCCACACCGACCCGGCCCGTTGTCCATTCACATAAACCACAGCGGCATCCCGCACCGGCGCCTGCAGCCAGGCCCGCATGCCGTTCGCGCTGCGCGATTCCGGAATCGGCGTGGCTTCACCGAAGTCCAGCACCACGCGGTCGCCGCTCAGCTGCTTCGAAACCGTAACCGCCTTCTCGTACACCGCCGTGCCGGAGAAATGGCGCGTCGCCGCGTCCTCCGTCCACGACCTCAACCGGTCCATCGAAACAGACTTGTCCAGCCCTTCAAAGCTGACCTTCCAGTCAGTGCTGAGATCCATGCCCCCGCTCGTGGCGGACTTCGCGGGTACGGCTGGCTTTGCGCCGGTGGAGAGAATCGCCACTAATGACGAGTAGGGAGGCAGTGTGATCTCATCTCCGAGCGCGAGGGTCCTGCCCGAAAGCGGATCCAACCACTCAGGCTTGAGACCCTCCACCCGGAATCGTACTTTGCCCGTATAAGCCTGATTGCTCGTATTGGCGACGAAATAGATTTCGCTGTCCGCCAGTTTCCGGTGTGCGAATCCCAGTTGGGGATTGGCCGGAGCCCACGTCAAATCCGGAGTCCTCGATGCGGTGAGTGCCGCCCCGAGGTTCTTGTCATCGGCGACAAAACGGCCCGGGGCGCCGGCGGCGTCGAACAGCCTGGCTGAGATCTCCCGAATCTGCCTGGCCTCATTCTCCGCATCCAGCAACCCCGGGCCCAGCGAAGGCTTACGCCTCACTGCCACTAGAAGTCCGCCACCAGCCGCAAACCGTTCCAACCAGCGGTAGCTTGACAGGGGGATCCGTTCCACATTCGGCAGCACCACGATGCGGTAGCCGCCGCTAGCCAGGGCCTGCTCCAACAGGCCGTCGTCGACGCCGTCGAAGCCAAAGCCGGCGTCCAGGATCTGCGGAATCACCTCGGGCCCGGTCACTTCGCCCATCTGGCGGTCGATGGAGACCCGGCCCGAACCAGCCGTAAACCGCGCGCGCGTATCGCCGACGGGCACATACAACGCCACGTCGTTGGCCGGTTTGCCCTGCCGCAGCAGCCAACTGAGGCGCTGCAGATAGGCGGATACATCGGGCATCACGATCCACCACGGGTTGTTGTCGTTAAACGATGCGGCGGCGTAGAAGCCCCAGCCGGGCTTGCCTGCGCTCTCAGGCGAATAGGGCCAGCCATGACCGATAAGTTGGTTCACGCCCTGCAGGAAATGCCGGTCGGCTTCCGCCTTGATGTCCAGCGGCGTGGCCGCGAAAGTAGGCGAATGCAGCCACGTCCACGTCTCGGTCGCCGTGACAGGCTTTCCCAGAATGTGGTTGGCCGACGAGGCCCATCTGGTGGCGCTGAACTGCCGCCAGTGCGGTTGCTCGCCGTCGGCCAGGTCGACAAACCGCTGGCTGGAAAGAGTAACGGGCGGAGTGCCGTAAGTCTGCGACCGGAAGAGCGTTCCGTGCGCATGGGCCCACTCCCGGGCCGGCGCAAGGAATCGCTCTTCCACCAGTTCAGTAAGCGTCAGGGCCCAGTCGTTTCGAATGGCGCCCTTCTCCACCGTGAGCTCACCGACCAGGGCCGGCAGGTTCGGCTTGAGATCGTAGCCGCGTCTCTTCTGGAACTCCGCCAGCAGGTCAGTGGTCCAATCCGAGCCAAAAACTTCGAGGCTGTCATTGAAGACGGCGTACGGCGGGTTTCCGCCAAAGGCTTTCAGCAGTGGTTCCCCCACCGCCTGCAAGTGTTTGTCGAGGGCCGCCCGGTTGTAGTGGTCGAGAACCAACCCCTCCGCACCTGCTGAGGCCCGCTTCACCTTCATGCCCGTGTGGCCAGCTATAAAGAAAAGGTTCTGGTCGGCGAACGCTGCGACCAGTGATTCGCCTTCCTTGAGCACGGGAGCCGTCGCTCCTCGCTCCACCCGTAGCCTGCCAGCCGCTAGGGGCAGGGGGATGTGCGGACCACCATAAGGCCAACCACTGCCCAAGGTCATGTCGACCCGCAGACCCAACCTTCGCCCGGTTTCCGCCGCGAACTTCACGGAATCCAGGAACTCTGCCGACAGGAATGGCAGATTGCGGATCTTCTGTTCCGGGTTGTCCAGGGCCAAGGGGTAGACCGGCTGTATCTCGACGCCCCCGATGCCGCCCGCTTTCATGACCTCCAACTCGCGCTGCAACTCGTGCTGCGTGACCGCCGGACCGAACCACCACCACCGCATCATGATCCTGCTATCAGGCGGCGGCGCGGCGAATGAAGCTCGAATTGCATCAATGGACGAGGCGGACGACGCGACACCGGCCGACACGGCCAGGGCGATGAGACGGGCTGCTTGGCCCAGGCGGCGATGGTGCATTCAATGTCCCCTGAACGGACGGTGGAAGCTGACGTGGTTTTAGAGTGGCCTACAGATATATCAGTCGATTCCACGCCCAAAACGGTTGCGCTACACTACTGTTCGTGATTAGGTTCAGCTATTGACAGTGCGGGTACAACGGTTCGAGGCTAAGAAGATTCTAAGAAGATCTTGAATTTGAACGGTAACGTGTTGGAGAGACGGCGGATTTACAAGTTCGGCGCATTCGGTCTGGACGCCTCGGCGAAGATTCTTCTCCGCGAAGGCGAGCCGCTCCATCTCACCAGAAAAGCCGCCGAAACCCTACTGATTTTGGTAGAGCAGTCTCCTCAGGTTGTTACCAAGGAGGAGTTAATTGCTGCAATCTGGCCCGATCGGGTTGTTGATGAGGCGAATCTAGCCCAAAACATAGCGGTTGTCAGAAAAGCCCTGAATGTGGAGAAGGGCGCCGCCGGGTATATCGAGACCTTTGCGGGCCGAGGTTACCGCATTCTGGGTCCGGTTACCTGCCACGAAGAGCCGGCCCGCTCCTCCGAGCTTCACCCGCCAGTCCTCACCGAGCCGGAGTTGGCCGTGCCCACGACACCGGGTCAGCGCCCATCGAAAGATCGCCGTGTCTTCTGGTGGACCCTGGGGCCGGCACTGGCTGGAGTTCTGATATTGGCCGTTTTCCTGCTCTGGCCGCAGCCGGCTCCTGTCCCTCCGCACATCACCCCCGTGACGCGGCTGGGCGGTAAGGAATACCAGCCCTCCATTTCTCCCGATGGCACCACAGTGGCTTACCTGTGGGAGCAGGGGGTCGGAAAACCGGCCCAGATCTGGATCCAGCCTGCCGGCGGAGCACCCAGGCTCCTCAGCGCTGCTCCGGGTTCGTATTCCAGTCCAACCTGGGCGCCGGACGGTCGCTCCATCGCGTGCCTTCGATTCCGCGAGTCGGCTGGTGAGCTGGTGGTGCTGCCGGTGAACGGCGGCGCGGAGCGGGTGATTACGCCTGTCCTGGCGACTCGCTACGGCCTATCGAATCCTCATCTCGCCTGGTCACCGCGCGGTGACACCATCGCCATGGATGACGCTGTCAACCAAAGCCAGCCTTTGGGCATCTTCCTGGTCAGCGTCGGCACCGGGCAGAAATCACGCCTGACTCAGCCAGAGGACCTGATCATCGGGGACATCGATCCGCGCTTCTCGCCGGATGGCTCCAATGTTTCCTTCGTCCGCGCCTACCATCGCGCCTATCAGGAACTCTTCTCCGTGCCAACCACTGGCGGCGAGCCCCGCAAACTCACCTCCGATATCCGCGAGATCTCGGCGCAGGGCTGGTCTTCCGACAACCGGACGATCTTCTTCGCCTCCAATCGCGGGGGAGAATTCCGCATCTGGCGCCTGGAGCCGGGCCATGCCCCTGTGCCCACCGGCGTCTATGCCGAGTTCCCCATCCAGTTCTCCTTCTCGCTGAAGACGCATTCACTCATTTACACCGTAGTTCAGTCCGACCCGAATATCTGGCGCTTGAGCGTCAATGCGCCGCATACCTGGACCCGGTTGATCGCATCCACCGGGCAGGATGCATCGCCACAGTATTCCCCTGACGGTGCCCGCGTTGCTTTCCGCACAGACCGGACGGGCGAAGAGCAGATCTGGGTTTCCCTGGCCGATGGCAGCGGACCCGTCCAGGTCACCCAGGGCAAACTGCGTCCCTCCGTGGCACGTTGGGCTCCTGATGGGAAGTCGTTAATTTTCAATAACTCCAAGACGAAGGAGCTGTTCGTTGCCCGCGAGGAGAACGGCTCCTGGCAGGTGAAACCCTTCGGGGAGATCGGGGTGCATCCCGTCTATTCGCCCGATGGCCAGTGGATTTACGCCGGCCTGGACGATTCGATGGTCAAGTTCCCCGCGGCCGGCGGCAAAGGCCAGACCGTTCTGCAGACCCGCGGGCTGTCGCTCGACATCGCGCCCGACGGAAAAGCGCTCTATTTTGTGAGGGAGCCTGCCGACACCCAGTTGTGGACCGGCGATCTTCAGTCGGGCAAGGTGAGCCGGGTGCTGGAGGGGCTGGTCCCTTACTGCACCAGTTGCTGGGCGGTGGACACGAACGGAGTCTATTACCTGGGCGTGCGGACCAACAACTCGAGCCTGCAGTCCATCTACTTCCTGGACTTCAAAACCCATACGGCACGGTTGGTTGCCGATTACCCGGAGCCGATTCTGCCCATCGGCATCGGCCCGTTCTCGCTCTCCAGGGACGGCAAGTCGCTCTTGACGGTCCGGCTGGACCCCTCCAACAGCGACCTGCTCCGTGCCGATGTATTTCCCTAAGCGCCCGCTTCCAGGAACAGCCCGAACTCCGACAAAGCCGGGCAGACCGGCGATTTCGTCACCCGCAGGCGCACCTTCGCCGTAGTCACCTTTTCCGCTGTCCTGAACAGGCGGCACGACCCGACGCTGCCGGCCTCACCCACGGTCACCCAGTTGCCGTCTTTCCACTGATCCACCGCAATACCTTCCACCCGCTGGCCCAGTTTGAGGTTCTCGCGGATGCGGATCACGTTGAATGCGGTCTCCCGGCCCAGATCGAGCACCACCTCCGCCGTGGTCACCGCATCATCCGTACTCCAGAAGCTGTAGCGGTCGCCATCCAACAGGCGCTCAGGCCCAAACGTCTTGCTCTTCCCGCGCACGTTCGACGCCGTGACCTTGGCCTTGGCCGCCAGGTTCGTGGCGAAGGTGCCCCGCACCATGTCGCCGAAGCCTTTGATCGAGGCTACGTCGGTTTCGTGCAGCAGCCCGCGCCGATCCGGCGGGATGTTCAGCAGAAAGCTCCCGCCGCGACCCACTGACTTGTAGTAGAGATCCATCAGCTCGCGCGAGGACTTCACCTTCGCGTTTTCCTTTTCATGCCAGAACCAGCCCGGCCGGATGGATACATCGCACTCCGCCGGCAGCCACTTTGAGCCGCCGCGCGTGCCGCCCATCGAGTCCTTCGTCTTCACGTCGCCGGGTGACGCCGGTCCGCCGTCCTCGCCCACGGGCTCAAACGTCGCCCAACTTGTCTCGGCAGCGTAGCCCTTCTCGTTGCCCACCCAGCGGATATCGGGGCCCACATCGCTGAAGATCACCGCGTTCGGCTGCAGCTTCCTGACCAGCGCCCAGGTCGTGGGCCAGTCGTAGTAGGTCTTTTTGTCGATGCGTCGCTTTTCCTTCGCACCGCCATAGAATCCGTCGCCGCCGTTGGCGCCGTCGTGCCAGACCTCGTAGATGGGTCCATACTGCGTCAGCAGTTCGGTCAATTGAGCCCGGTACATCGTGACGTACTCCGGCGACGCGTACTTCGGCGTATTCCGGTCCCAGGGCGACAGATAGACTCCGAACTTCAGGCCGTGCTTCGCGGCCGCCTGTGAGATCTCCTTCACGACATCGCCATTGCCGCCACGCCAGGGACTGGCCTTCACTGAATGCTCGGTCGTCCTGGTCGGCCACAGGCAAAATCCATCGTGGTGTTTGCAGGTGAGAATCACGCCCTTCATGCCGCCGGTCTTGAGCGCCGCGACGATGGCGTCGGCGTCGAAGGCGGTTGGGTTGAAGATCGACGGACTCTCATCGCCGAAGCCCCACTCCTTGTCGGTGAACGTGTTCGTCGTGAAGTGCAGGAAGCTGTAAACCTCCATCTCGTGCCACAGCAGTTGCCGGGAGGACGGCAGCACGCCAAAGGGAGCGGGGGCGGCAGGGGCTGCCCGCAGGATGGAAGTGAGTCCCGCGGCGGCGGGAAGCGATAGGAGGAAGGAGCGGCGATCAGGCATATCGGATGGGTCTCTCCCTAGCACTATAGCGCTAGAGCCGCGCTACCCTCCGCGACGCCACGTTGCCGGATGCTTGAGGCCTGTAATACAATCCCCCCAGTGGTGGCTCCGGAGCCAAATGTCGCTTCCACGCACGAAGCGACCGCTGATGAAGCATTTGCAGGCATCCTGCGGAGCCCCTCGTTCGCCAAGGCGCCTTCCCTCCGCCAGTTGCTCACCTTCCTTTGGGAACATCGGAACTGCCCCATCAGCGAATATGCCCTCGCCACGAAGGCTCTGGGCCGCTCCTCCGCCTTCGACCCTCGCCTCGACGCCACCGTGCGCGTCGTCGTCGCGCGGCTCCGCCAAAGGCTGAAAGAGTACTACGAAGGCGAGGGCTCGAACTGCTTCCTGCGGCTCAGCATCCCCCTGGGCGGACACCAGCTTTCCGTTCAGTTCAAAGCGCCGGAACCCCCTCCGGAGCCGGTCGAGCTGGAACCCGCGCCTGTCCCGCATCGCCGTCCTTACCCCTGGATGCCCCTGGCTTTGGGCCTGTCGGCGGCTGTCGGAGGGCTGCTGATCGGCTTGCTGATTCCGCGTTCGGGCGAGGCGCGTCCCACCCTGGCTCCCTTCTGGACTGCCTTCCTGAAGGGCGGCAAACCGATCTCTGTCTATGTGCCCACTCCGGTTTTCGTCTCGTGGGCCGATAGCCCGGTGAGAATGCGCGACGTGCGTATCAACGACCCGCGGCGCATGCTCGAATCCAGTGAGATTGCGGCGCTGGCGAAACGCCTGGGCCCGCCTCAGTTGACTCAAAGTTACGCGGTCGGGCAGGACACCTTCGCCGCGGTGAAACTCATGCAGTTCCTGGAGAAGCGCGGCGTGCAGGTGCAGCTTGCGGGCACGGCCTCCATGTCAACCGTTGCTCCGGCAGACCGGAACGTCGTGCTCCCGGGGGCCGCCTGGAATAGCTCCGGCGTCAGTGCCGCTACCGCGGGCGCCAACTTCCAGGTTTCTGTTGAAGATAGCGACGTCATCCGGAATCTGTCGCCCAGGCCGGGCGAGAAGGCCGAATACCGCACACGCCGCATCAGCCCGCGGCACTCTGTCCGCTACGGCACCATTCTGCAGCGCACAACCTCTCCCGTCACCCGTCAACTTGCCCTGGCGGGGGTGGACACCGACGTCCTGGTGGGGTTCCTCACCACAACCGTCAATCTGGACGAACTCGAACAAGCCTGGCAGCAGGCCGGCCGCCCGCCGGACTTTGAAGCCCTGGTCGAAGCCGAAACGGAGGGCGATACCGAGCCTCGCACACATCTGCTCGCCTTCCGGCCCATTCCTTCGCCCCGCTAGTTCCGAGGCGGCGCGGGTGAAGATGCCGGCTGGTTCGCGCACCCGCTCCAGGTTCCCCATTGGCCGCTTGATACAATCAAGGTCCGCATGAACACGCAAACCAAGGCCGCTCAGCTCAAGGAACGCCTGCTGGCCGGTGAGACCGTGTTGGGCTGTTTTCTGAGCCTCGGCTCGCCTTTGACCGCTGAATTGATGGGACTCGCCGGCTACGACTGGTCGCTCATCGACCTGGAGCACGGGGCGGGCGGGGAAGTGGAGGCGCTGGCCCAGATGCAGGCGCTTTCGGCTACATCATCCGCAGCCATCGTCCGTGTCGAATCGAACGCCCGCCAGCGCGCCCACCGCGTGCTGGATTGCGGCGCCCACGGCGTCATGTTCCCGCGCATCGATACGGAAGAGGACGCCCGCGCGGCCGCTGCTGCCATGCGTTACCCCCCACTGGGAGTCCGCGGCGTGGCCTTCTCCAACCGTGTCTGCGAGTATGGAGCGAACTTCCGGCCTTACCTGGAAGCCTCCGCCACCGCCCTGCTCACCATCGTCCAGATTGAAACCCGCACCGCCGTCGACAATGTCGATGCGATCGCCTCTGTCGACGGCGTCGATGTCCTCTTCATCGGACCCTCGGATCTCTCGCACTCCTACGGGGTCCTGGGCCAGTTCGACCACCCCGAATTCTCCGCCGCCATTGCCAAAACCGTTGAGGCCGCGCGCCGCCACGGCAAGGCCCTGGGCATCCTGCTACCCAAGCCCGACGACATGGAGCACTACCGCTCGCTGGGTTTCCGCTTCATCGCTTCCGGCTCGGACGCCGTGCTTTTGAACAACGCGGCCCGCTCGCTGGTGCACAATCTGCGCACCCAACTGGCGTGAGAATCACGCTTTTCGAGGGGCGTCAATCCCCTACCCGCAGCATTGACAGTACCTTAATCTCTTTTCTATCCTCATATTCGTCAAGCTCACGAGATGAGGACGAAGACCGTCTATTTCTCCTGGGACGGAACTCGTCCCACATCCCCGTTAAGGATGATTAAATGATCAAGGTCGAAGGACTGACCAAGCGTTACGGCCGCAATGTCGCCGTGCAGGGCATCAGCTTCGAAGTGGAAAAGGGTCAGATTGTTGGCTTCCTGGGGCCGAACGGCGCCGGCAAAACCACGACAATGCGGATCCTTACCTGCTTCATGCCGCCCACCCAAGGCACAGCTCATGTAGCGGGCTTCGACGTGCTCGAAGAGCCCATGCAAGTCAAGAAGCGGATCGGCTATCTGCCTGAAAATCCACCCGTTTACCCCGAAATGGAAGTCGAGGAGTATCTCGCCTTCGTCGGACGGTTGAAGGGGATCCCCAGCGCCGAACTGGCCAAGCGCGTGGACGAAGTGGCCGAGCGCTGCGCCGTCGCCGATGTCCGCAAGAAACTCATCGCCAAGCTTTCCAAAGGTTACCGGCAGCGCGTCGGCCTGGCCCAGGCCATTATTCACAACCCCGACGTGCTGATTCTCGACGAACCCACCGCCGGTCTCGATCCCAAGCAGATCCACGAGACGCGCGACCTCATTCGCTCCCTCGCCGGAGAGCACACCATCATTCTGTCCACCCACATCCTGCCCGAAGTCGAACAGACCTGCGACCACGTGGTGATCATCACCAAGGGCCGCATCGTCGCCACCGACTCCGTGCAAAACCTGACCTCCCGCCTGCGCGGCCAGGAAGCGGTAGCCGTTCAGGTCTCGGGCGGCGAGGAACCCGTCATCCGCCAGCGACTGGAGCAGGTGGCCGGCGTCAGCCGCGTCGTCGCCCGCGACACCCACAACGGCGTCTACTCCTTCGAGGTCGAATCCCTGCCCGGCAAGAACGTGCGCGCCGAAGTCGCCCGCGCCGTGGTCGAATCCGGCTGGAACCTGAGCGAACTGCGCGCCGTGGCCCTGAGCCTGGAAGACGTCTTCCTGGAACTCACCGCCACCGAGAAGCCCGGTGAAGGAGACAAGCAATGACCAACGTCATCACCATCTGCCAGAAGGAACTCAAGAGCTACTTCTCCTCGCCCATCGCTTACCTGCTCATGGCGATGTTTGCCATCGTCTTCGGCTTCTTCTTCTGGAATGCCGTCGGCTACTTCGTCAACGTCAGCTTCCAGTCGCAGGCCATGGGCCGCAGCTTCCCCATGGATGTGAATGAGATGATCATCCGCCCGCTGCTGATGAACGTTTCGGTGATCGGCCTGTTCCTGATCCCGCTCATCTCCATGCGCCTGTTCTCGGAAGAGAAACGCTCCGGCACCATCGAACTGCTGCTCACCTCGCCCATCCACGACGCCGAGATCATCATCGGCAAGTGGCTGGCCGCCGTCGCGCTCTACGGCTGCATCCTGCTCATCAGCGGCCTCAACTTCTTCTTCCTGTTCGCCTACGGCAAGCCCGACTGGAAGCCGCTGGTCATCGGCTACCTCGGCCTCATCCTGCAGGCCGGCGCGCTGCTCGCCATCGGGGCCTTCGTCTCCACCCTCACCCGCAATCAGATCATCGCCGGCGCCGTCACCTTCTCGGTCTGCCTGCTGCTGTGGGTCTTTGAATGGGTGGCCGGCTACGAGACCTCCACCTGGGCTGCCGTCATGGGCTACATGTCGGTGGTCCGCCACTTCGAGCCCTTCTCCAAGGGCGTATTGGATACACGCGACGCGGTCTACTTCGCGTCCATGATCTTCCTGGGACTGTTCCTCACGGCGCGGAGCCTGGAATCGCTCCGCTGGAGAGCGTAAACGCGAGGAGACACCACAATGAGCAACACCTGGATGAAAAGCCGCCAGACCAAGTACACCGCCTACGCCGGCGTCTATATCGTCGTCATCATCGCGGTCCTTGCCACCGTCAACTTCCTGGCCAACCGCTACAACAAGTCCTTCGACGCGACCTCCAACAAGCGCTACTCCCTGTCCGACCAGACCATCAAGCTCGTCTCCGGACTGAAGCAGGATGTCACCATCTCCTACTTTGACGAGACCACCGGTTTCGCCAAAGCCAAGGACCTTCTCGACCGCTACGACAACCTCTCCACCAAGCTCAGCGTCGTCTACATCGATCCCTTCAAGAAGCCGCAGCTCGCCAAGCAGTTCGGCATCACCCAGACCGGCACCATCGTCCTGCAGTCCGGTGACAAGCGCCAGGAAGCGCGCTCTGTCAGCGAGGAGGAACTCACCTCCGCCATCATCCGCCTGCAGAAGACCGGCGATCGCACAGCCTGCTTCACTACCGGCGCCGGCGAGCACTCGCTCGAGGACACCACCAATAGCTCCTATGCCGGCGTGAAGGAACTCGTCGAGAAGAACAACTACAAGACCCAGGTCATCAACCTGATCGAGAAACCCGAAGTGCCCGCCGGGTGCTCCCTGGTCGTGGTTGCCGGCCCCAAGGTCGACTATCCTCAGCCCGTCGTCGATGCGCTCAAGAAGTACATCGAGGATGGCGGCCGCGGCCTGTTCCTCTCTGATCCCCCGCTCAAGACCGGCAAGGAAACCGTGGCCGAAAACAAAGCCCTGCTCGATGTTCTCAACGGCTGGGGCGTCACTCTGCAGGCCAACCTGATCCTCGACACCTCCGGACTCGGCGGCCTCTATGGCATGGGACCCGAAGTCGCCCTGGCCACGCGCTACGAGACGCATCCCATCGTGCGCGAAATGAAGCGCACCGCCACGGCCTTCCCCCTCGTACGGTCGCTCGACGTGAAGCCAACCGACAAGACCACGGCTGAGAAGCTGGCCTCCACTTCCAAGAACTCCATCGCCGCCACCAACCTCAACGCGGCCGGTGGAGCGATCACCATGCCCAAGGGCGACACCCAGTCCTACACCGTCGCCGCCGCCGGCACCTATCGCACCGGCAAGCAGAACAACAACAACAACGTGGAAGGCCGCTTCATCGTGGTCGGCTCTTCCGACTGGATCTCGAACTACGCCCTCGGCTTCGGCGGCAATCGCGATCTCGTCATGAACATGCTCAACTGGCTCACCAACGACGAGGACCTCATCTCCATCCGTCCCAAGGATCCGGAAGACCGCCGCATCCAGCTCACCGGCTCGCAGATGCTGATGGTCCGCATGGTCAGCCAGTTCCTCATCCCGATCTTCGTCATCATCTTCGGGATCATGGTCTGGTGGCGCAGGAGGTAACCGGCACATGAAAGCGAGAGGATTACTCGTCGCCGTCGTCCTGCTGGCGGCCCTCGGCGGAGCTGTCTACTGGTCCAATAAGCAGCAGAAGGAAGATGCCGCCAAGCCGCCGGCCGGCACTCCTCCCAAGATCCTGACCCTCAACGAAGCCGACATCACGGCCGTTGACATCAAACGCCGCGAGGGCGAGAACACCTCCCTCAAACGCAGCGCCTCCAACGTCTGGGCCGTCACGGCACCGCAGGCCTACGACACCGACCGAGAAGCCATCAACAACCTCCTCACCGCGCTCACCTCCCTCAGCTCGGAGAAGGTGATCGAGGAGAAGCCCACTGACCTCGCCGGCTTCGGCCTCAAGACGCCTCCAGTTCAGTTCGTCATTTCTCTGAAGAACGGCAAGACCCGCACCGTCAGCCTCGGCGACGAAGCGCCCGTCGGCGGCGCGACCTTCGCGCAAGTGGATGGGGACGCCCGCGTCTTCACCATCGCCTCCAGCACCCGCGCCACGCTCGACAAGCTCGGCGTCGACTTCCGCGACAAACGCCTGCTCAAGTTCGACGTCACCAAGCTGGCCCGCCTGCAGCTCACCGTCAAAGGCGTGAACCTCGAATTCTCCAAGAACGGCCAGAACGAGTGGACCATCGTCAGCCCCAAGCCTATGCGGGCCGACGGCTGGCAGGTGGAGGAACTCGCGCGCAAACTCACTGACGCCAAGCTCGATCCGCTCCTCACCTCCGATCAGCAGGCCGACCTCGCCAAGCAGTTCGCCGCTTCCGCCCCGCTCGCCACCGTAGCCATCACCGACGCGGCCACCACCCAGAAACTGGAAGTGCGCAAGAACAAGGAGAACAAGTTCTACGCGAAGTCCAGCGTGGTGGACGGCTTCCATCTCATCACCGACGAGATCGGCAAGGATCTCGACAAGTCGCCTGAGGACTTTCGAAACAAGAAGCTCTTCTCCTTCGGCTTCAACGACCCCACCCGCGTCGACTACAAGGACTCAGCCAAACAGCTCAACGCCAGCAAGGCCGGCGACCGCTGGGTGGCCAACAACAAGACCATGGACTCCGTCGGCATCCAGTCGCTCATCGACCGCCTGCGCGACCTCTCCGCCACCAAATTCCCGGACTCCGGTTTCACCACGCCGGAGATCGAAATCGGCGTCACTTCGCAGGACGGCAAGGTCACCGAGAAGGTGTCTATCTCCAAGGCCGGCGATCGTTACATTGCGCGCCGCGAGGGAGAACCGTCACTCTATGAGTTGGAGGCCAAAGCCGTGTCCGATCTACAAAAAGCAGCCAGCGACGTGAAGGAGCAGCCACCGGCGAAGGGCGCCGGAAAGTGAGCGCGCTACTCACCGACCTTTACCAGCTCACCATGGCCGCCGGCTACTGGTGCGCCGGCAAGACCGGTGAGGTGGCCACCTTCGAACTCTTTGTGCGGCGCCTGCCGCCGAACCGCAACTTCATCCTGGCCGCCGGCCTCGACCAGGCGCTCGAATACCTCCTCAACGTCCGCTTCACTGAGGAAGAGATCCTCTACCTGAAGGGACTCCCACAGTTCCACCGTGTACCGGAGGGCTTCTTCGATGCCCTCCGCGCCTTCCGCTTCACCGGCGATGTCTTCGCCGCTCGCGAAGGCACGCCGTTATTCCCCGGTGAGCCCATTCTCACCCTGCGCGCACCACTGCTCGAAGCCCAGATTCCCGAGACCTTCCTGCTCGCCACCATCGGCTTCCAGACCCTCATCGCGACCAAGGCCGCGCGCATCGTCGAGGCTGCCGGAGGCCGCTCCGTCGTCGAATTCGGCACCCGCCGCGCCCACTCGCCCGACGCCGGAGTCTACGCCGGCCGCGCCGCCTACATCGGAGGCTGCACCGGCACATCGAACACCCTCACCGGCATGCGCTACGGCATTCCCGTCTTCGGCACCGCCGCGCACTCCTGGGTCCAGAGCTTCCCCACCGAACTGGAAGCCTACCAACGGCTCCAGGACCTGCTGGGCCCCGCCACCACCTATCTCATCGATACCTACGACACCCTGGAAGGCGCGCGCCGCGCCGCTTCGCTGGGCCGGCCCATGTGGGGCGTCCGCCTCGACAGCGGCAACCTAGTCGAGCTCGCCCGCGCTGTTCGCACCATCCTCGACGAAGCAGGCCTCACGGATGCCAAAATCATGGCCACGGGCGACCTGAACGAGTACAAGATCCTCGAGCTCGTGGCCACCGGAGCCCCCATCGACTCCTACGGCGTCGGCACCGAACTCGCGACGTCCTCAGACGCCCCCAGTCATGGCGCCGTCTACAAACTGGTGGAACTCGACGCCAACGGCTCGCGCCGCTTCACCGCCAAGATCAGTCCCGACAAATCCACCGTACCCGGAGCCAAGCAGATCTTCCGCTACCCCGGCCACGACATCGTCGGACGCGCGTCGGAGTGCTTCCTGCAGGGCTGCGAAGCCATGCTGCGCCCCGTCATGCTGGGCGGCGAAATCGTCGGACACCGGCCCACCGCCTCCGAGGCCCGCCAGTACGCCCGCGAAAGCCTCGACCGCCTGCCGAAGAAGTATCGCAGCCTCTTTGAATGCGACCCGCCCTACCGCATCGAACACAGCGCCGAACTCATCCAACTCACTGAGGAGTTCCGCCGGAGCGAACGATGAAGACCGTCTTCTTCGACATCGATACGCAGTTCGACTTCGTCAATCCCGCCGGAGCCCTCTACGTCCCCGGCGCCGAGCTCATCCTCCCCAACGTCGCGCGCCTCAACCAGTACGCCGCCGCCAACGGCATCCCGCTGATCTCCACCGCCGACGCGCACACCGAAACCGACCCCGAATTCGCCAATTGGCCGCACCACTGCGTCGCCGGCACCCTGGGCCAGCGCAAGCCGGAGACCACACTGGTCGGCCAGATCGTTTTAACCAAGCAGTCTGTGGATTGTTTTACGATACCTGGCCTGCCCGCGCTGCTCGACGAACTGGGCGCGGAGCGCTGCGTCGTCTACGGCGTTGTCACCGAAATCTGCGTCAAACACGCAGTCTTCGGCCTGTTGAGGACAGGCAGGTACGTGGAACTCGTCACCGATGCGGTGAAGAGCCTGAATGAGGATGCCGCGGCGCAAATGCTTCGCGACCTCGCCGCTCAGGGCGGCGTGGCGACAACCGTCGGCGCCGTCTGCCGTTGATCCGCCTGCTTAGGCGGCGGCTTCCGGAGGAATCGGCACGTCTTTGGCATCGCGCCAGAGACGCTCGAGTTGGTAGTACTCCCGCTTCTCTTCCGAGAAGATGTGCACAATCAGGTCGCCGAAGTCCCCGAGAATCCATTCGCCATTCTCGAAGCCTTCCACGTTGATGGGCATCTCGCCGGCCTCTTTCTTCATGCGCACGGCAATTTCGTCCCAGATCGCCTGGTTCTGGCGCTGGTTCGTGCCCGTGCAGATGAGGAAATAGTCGGCGAAGGAGGTGATTTCGCGGAGGTCCAAAATGCGGATGCCATCTGCCTTTTTGGCTTCGGCTGCCCGCAATGCAAGCTGCCACGTGGGGCTTTCCGTGACGACTGCAGTAGCTACTGCCCCGTTTTCTTTAGGTTTCCGCAAGCGTTCTGAGTGGAACTTCTCCTTATGCCGTATCGTACTACAATAAGAACAGTGCGCAAGTGTTTTGTTAGTTTGGCGTTCCTTCTCATAGGAAGCTTGCAGGCGCAGACCATGTACTCGCGTCATCAGCTACTCGACCGCGCTCTCAGCAGCGCAGCCGATATCGGTGACGATATGATCCTCAAGCGCACGCTCTACGGCACCCTCCGTCCCGACGAGATCAACATCGAACAGGCCGACGAGATGGTCGCCGCCTCCCAACGCCGCTTCGACCGCATCAAGGACCTCGTCGAGCAGGTCAAACCCCTCATTGAACAGGGGATCTACGCCCGCAACGAACTCACGCCCATCCTTGAGGAGCTCGACTACCGCCGCCGAACGCTCACCCTCGCCGAGTCCCGTGCCCGCTTCCTGCGCGAGATCGCCGACATGGCCAAGGCAGAACAGGCGATGGAGTCCAACCACGACGAAGACCTGGGTCCCAAGCCCCTGCAGGAACGCTACGACGGCAACGGCCTCTTCACCCCCAGCCTGATGCGCGACGTCGTGCTCTCCTACGAGAAGCAGTTCGCCAAGGCCCTGCCCATCAGCGCCAACGGCGAAACAGCCATCCACAAGGCAATGGGTTACGACCACCGCGGCCGCATCGACGTCGGCCTCAGCCCCGATACGCCCGAAGGCGTCTGGCTCCGCCAATACCTCGAATCGAAGAAGATTCCCTACTACGCCTTCCGCACCGCCATCCCCGGCCGCGCCACGGCCGCCCACATCCACATCGGCCCGCCCAGCAATCGCCTGCGCGCCGCCGACTAAGCCTGGCCCGGATCTCCGGCGCACAAGCCCTCTCCTTCGAACACCCCGTTATGCCAGACTGATCGCATGGCGTCTCCTAAAATCGAAGTCCTCATCCCACACGACGAAATCCAAGCCCGCATCGCCGCCCTCGGCGCCCAGATCACCGCCGACTACCAGGGCCGCTCCATCGTTCTCGTGGGCGTTCTGAAGGGCTCCTTCATTTTTCTGGCAGACCTGGTGCGCCATATCGATCTCCCCGTCCGCATCGAATTCATCGGCACCAAGAGCTATGAAGGCACCACCACCTCCGGCCAGGTGCAGCTCACCAAGGACCTCGATAAGCCAATTCAGGAGGAGGACGTGCTCCTGGTCGAGGACATCATCGACACAGGTCTCACCCTCAACTACCTCCAGCACGTCATGTCCCAGCGTGCCCCGCGCTCCCTCAAGATCGCCTCGTTCCTCGACAAACCCTCCCGCCGCCGCATCGCCGTCGAAGGCGACTATATCGGCTTCACCATTGAAGATAAGTTCGTCATCGGCTACGGCCTCGACTTCGACCAGCGCTACCGCAATCTCAAAGACCTCTGCATCCTCGTCCCCTAGCCCCTTCGGCACCTGCCATCTGTCTGACATCTGAAATTTTATATAGTTAACTGTATGAAGCGCCGCGACCTCCTTACCGCCTTTCCCTTCTCGGGTTACTCCCTGGCCGTGCTCGCGCAGGACCTCCACGCCCAATCCCTGCCGCCGGCCAAGCCCGACTTCGACATCGTCGCGCCGCCCAAAAATCGCCCCAAGACCATCCAGCACGAACCCAACATGACGCTGGTCGAGCTCAAGACCGACGTCTTCATCGCCGGTGGCGGCCTCGCCGGAGTCTGCGCCGCCCTCAGTGCCGCCCGCAATGGAGCCAAGGTCGTCCTCGTCCAGGACCGCTCCCGCCTCGGCGGCAACTCCTCCAGCGAAGTAAAGATGCACGTCGTCGGAGCCAATTCCCACCGCGGCCGGCCCGGCTGGCGCGAAGGCGGCCTCATCGAGGAACTCCGCCTCGACGACGCCGCCGGCAACCCGCAGCGCAGTTGGGAGATGTGGGACCTCCTGCTCTACGACAAGGTGGTCCGCGAAAAGAACATCACAGTCCTGCTGGAGACCACCCTGTACAGCGTGGTCAAAAAGGGCGAAGCCATCGACCACGTCATGGCCCGCTGCGACAAGAGCGAGCACCTCTACCGCGTCCACGCGCCGCTCTATCTCGACTGCACCGGCGACTCCCGCCTCGGACTGGAATCCGGAGCCCTCATGCGCACCGGCCGCGAAGCCCGCTCCGAGTTCAATGAATCGCTCGCGCCCGAGAAGCCGGACGAGGAGACCCTCGGCTCCAGCATCCTCTTTACGTCCCGAGACTACGGCCGCCCCATGCCGTTCACCCCGCCCAGTTGGGCTCGCAAGGTGACCAGGGAGCAGCTCCGCTTCCGCCCCACCAAGACCTGGGAATACGGCTACTGGTGGATCGAGTGGGGCGGCAACCTGAACACCATCTGGGACAACGAGCGCATCCGCTACGAGCTGCTCGCCATCGCCCTCGGCGTCTGGGACTACATCAAGAACAGCGACAACCACCCCGATTCCGCCAACTGGGCTCTCGACTGGCTTGGCATGATGCCCGGCAAGCGCGGCAGCCGCCGCATGGTGGGCGATCATCTCCTCACGCAGCACGATCTGCTCAAAGGCGAGTTCGACGACGCGGTCGCCATTGGCGGCTGGCCCATGGACGACCACCCGCCGGGAGGCTTCGACCGCTCCGAACTGCCGCCCAACACCGTGCTGAAGACGCCCGAGGTCTACAACATTCCTCTCCGTTCGCTCTACAGTAAAAACGTCCCGAACCTGATGATGGCGGGCCGCAACATCAGCGCCACCCACGCGGCCTTCACCTCTAGCCGCGTCATGGCCACCTGCGCCTGCGTCGGGCAGGCGGCCGGTACCGCTGCGGCTCAATGTGTCTCCGCCGGAATCCTCCCGCGCCAACTGGCGCAGGACCGCCCGCGCGTCCAGTCGCTCCAGCAGACACTGCTGCGCCAGGATCAGTCGTTACGCGGAGTGAAGAACGAAGATCTGCTCGACCTTGCCAAACAGGCGAAAGTGCAGGCGTCCGGCAGCGAGGAGCACTATCCCGCCCAGAACATCCTCGACGGCTGGGTCCGCGACATCCCGGGCAAAGAGGTCCATCAGTGGGCCGGAAGGCTCTCCTCGGATGGCGCCTGGATTGAACTCCAATGGCCGCGCCCGGTGAAGCTCTCGAGCATCCAGTTGACGTTCGACACCGGCTTCCAGCGCGAGTTGACGCTCTCTTCGTCAGATGGCGTGACGAAGGGAATCGTCCGGGCCCCGCAACCGGAGACGGTGAGGGACTACCGCATCCTGGCCGGAGGCAAAGAACTCGCCACGGTGACAGGGAATCACCAGAGGCTGCGCCGCCACCAATTCGAGGCGGTGACGACAGACCGCATAAGAGTGCAGATTTCGGCCACGAACGGCAGCGAACTGGCGCGTCTCTTCGAGATCCGCTGCTACGCCTGACCGGCCCGCAACCGCAACCGCGCGAACTGCGCCGCATTGAGTCACATTGAGCCGCGACCGTAAGGGAGCGGAGGAGCCACCGCAAGCCCCCAGGCTTCAGACGGGAAGACTCTCCCCGTCGCTAAAAATGCCGCGGCAAATGCAGCACCTTGAACAGGGGCTCACCCGCGCCCCACACCAACAGGAACAGGAACGCGCTGCCCAGCGCGACGTCATAGTTGCGCCCGGCCTCCTGCGCCAGCGGTGGCATCAAGCCCAAGCCCAGTGCGACCGCCACGGCCAATGCATGCCAATACCAGCGAATGTGGCTGAACCTCCACAACAGGAATAGGGCAACAGCCATCGAGATCAGGTAGGAAATCACGACCACGGAATTGTTCACGGTTACCTCCCAGCCGTCCCGGAGGAACCGGATCGCCCGCTTCCTGCCGGTCGCGGCTTCACTGCGCCTTCAATATAGCGCCGGCATCCGTGGTGTCAATGGGCTGCCTCCGCCGGATCCCCCTCCATCACCCACTCCAGGTTGAAGTGCGCATGCCGGATCGTCTTGTGCGGCTCCGTCTGCGGCAGGTGATTCAGGAACACGCTGTAGCTCGCGTGGATCGTCCCGTCCGCAGCCTGCACAATCGCCGGATAATGAAACGACCCCGGCTTCTCCGCCCGCTTGTCCAGTTCAATATGCCGGTTCCACTTCCAGGTCTTGCCCTCATCGTTCGAGATCGACAGGCACAGAGAATTCCGCCCGCGCTCCGTGTCGTTGTTGATCATCAGCCAGCGGCCGTCCTTCAGCGTCAACACTTCCACGCCTGTGCCGGAGTTCGGAATATCGGTATCCTCCGCGAACGTCCACGTCTCGCCGTTGTCCTTCGATTCGCTCTTCATGAGCCGCTTCGGCGGCGGACCGTTGTCCCGCATGTAGGCCACCAACCCGCCGTCCTTCTTGATCGCGAACGACGGTTGGATGTTGCCGTTGCCCACAATCGGGTCGGACGCGTGCCAGGTCAGCCCGTTGTCGTCGCTGATCGCCGCCAGGCTGATGCTGTAGCCGTCGGAATACAGCCCCACCACAATCCGGCCCGACGCCAGTTGTACGGGGTGCGGCCGGTTCATCCAGCCCATCCGCGAGAAGTACTTGTCCTTGGCCTTCTCCAGTTCGCGCTTCCAATAGTCGCCCTCCCGGCCCGAGGTGTACCGCGAACCAAACTCCTGCACGCGCTCCACCAGGTGGTTCGGCTTCAGCAGCATGATGTCGGCCCGGTCCCACTTGGGCACCCCGTCCCCGTTGTAGTTCGACGACACCCGGTAGCTCGTGATCGCCGATTCCCAGGTGTTCGCCACAATCGTCTGCCAGAACAGCCACAGCCGCTTATCGCGGTCCAGGAACAGCGTCGGATTCGTGTCCGGGAAGCCGGCTACATCGGCCAGCACGAACGGAGCCGACCAGCTCTTTGCGCCCTTCTTCTTCCGGGCGCCCATCACCTGCACGTCATCCGCCTGCCGCTCGCCCGAGCCGCGATACCAGCAGACAAACAGATCCCCGTTCGGCAGATACAGGATGCTCGACGCGTGGTTGTGTTTCACGTCCAGCGGGAAGACATCGTCCTTCTCAACAAACGGTTTCTCGGCCAGGGCGGTGCCGGCGAACAACAGGGTCGGCAGCAGGAGGCGGGACAACAGGGTATTCATTGCGATTTCAGCCATTCTCTCTCATTGCACGGCGCGGAAGGAATGCGGCCCGTTACACTACGAGGAAGAACCAATGAGATTAGCAACGCTTGTGGCCGGTTGGATGCTCTGTTGTGCCGCTGTACACGCCCAATCCTGGACCCCACAGAACAGCCCCACCACAGCCTCCCTACGCGGAGTGCGCGCCGTCAGCGATCGCGTCGTCTGGGCCAGCGGCTCCCATGGCACCTTCCTGCGCACCGTCGACGGAGGCGAGCACTGGATCGCGGCCCAGGTCCCCGGCGCCGAGCACCTCGATTTCCGCGGCATCTGGCCCGTCGACGATCGCATCGCCTACCTCATGAGCGCAGGACCCGGCGACCTCTCGCGCATCTACAAAACGGAGGACGCCGGAGCCCATTGGACCCTCCAATACACGCAACCCAACGCTAAGGGCTTCTTCGACAGCATCGCGTTCTGGGATGGACACACGGGCCTTGTCTTAGGCGACCCGCTCGATGGCAGCGCTGAACTGCTGTTTACAGCCGATGGCGGCGCCCACTGGTCGCGCCTCAAAACGCCCCCGGCCCTGCCTGGAGAAGGCGCCTTCGCGGCCAGCAATACCTGCGTTTTTGTTCACGGCAGCCGCGATGCCTGGTACGTCACCGGAGGGCCCGGAGCCGCGCGCGTCATCCGCTCCCGCGACGCTGGACGGACCTGGAAACCCGCCACCACTCCCGTCCGCAATGATGGCCAGGCCGCGGGCATCTTCTCCGTAGCCTTCCGCGACGACGATCATGGCGTCGTAGTGGGCGGGGATTACTCCAAGGACAAGGAAGGCCGTCAGACAGCCGCCTACTCCTCCGACGGTGGCAAAACCTGGAAGACCCCGCTCACACCACCGGCCGGGTTTCGCTCTGCCGTGAAATACCTGCCCAAACCGGGCCTCTGGATCGCCACCGGCACCTCTGGCTCGGACGTTTCCCGGGACGACGGCCGCAACTGGACACACATCGACAATGGCTCCTACAACGCCATCAGTTTCACCAGAAACGGCGTCACAGGCTGGGCGGTAGGCCCCAAAGGCCGCATCGCCAGGTACCGCTAGCGAGTCCCCTTGGCCCCGCAGGCCGCCAAAGCGCAGGAAGCCGCAAATTGAGCCGCGACCGTAAGGGAGCGGATAGTCACCGAAAGCCTGCATTCAAGCCGAATCGCGCCCCATTGCCCCCACATCTCCAACGGAGACAGCCCGGCGCGGTCACTACATCGTCAGCAATCGCTTTTCAGCCGCCGCCTGGCCGGCCAGGGCCTTGCGCGCCAGGCTCAGCGCCAGCACCGGAAAGTAATTCCGGTACAGCGTGTACTGCAGGTAGAACACGTTGGGGAAGCCGGTGCCCGTGGCCAATTGCTCATCCCAAGTGCCGTCCGCCTTCTGCGTTTGGATCAGGTATTCCAGGCCCTTGCGGACCTGCTCGAAATGCCCTTCACCTGCGGCCAGCAGGCCAATCACCGCCCAGGCGGTCTGTGATGGCGTACTAGGCGCGGCCACAAAGTGATCTTCCACATAGCTGGCACAGCTTTCACCCCAGCCGCCGTCCGGATTCTGCACGGCGGCCAGCCAGCGGGCTGCTTTCTTGATGGCGTCCGCGGTGCCTTCCGCATGAGCGTTCCGTAACCCGCGGATGGCCAGGAAGGCCCCGTAGATGTAGTCGACACCCCAACGCCCATACCAGCTGCCATTCCGCTCCTGCGTCTTCAGCAGGTACTCCACTCCGCGGTGGATCGCCGGATTGTCGCTGCTGTAGCCTCGCCGGGTCAACGCTTCCAGCACGCGCCCCGTAATGTCGGGGCAGGTCGGATCCAGCATCGCGTTGTGGTCCGCAAAGGGCACCCGGTTCAGCAACTGCCAGTCGTTGTCGACATCGAAGGCAGCCCAGCCGCCATCCCTTGACTGCATGCCGAACAGCCAGTTCACCGCCCGCCGCGCGCACCTTTCCTGCGCCTCCGGGTTCGTGCCCCGCGCGTGCATCAAGGCCAGCAGCACCATCGCCGTATCGTCGATGTCCGGATACTGTTCGTTCGCAAACTCAAACGCCCAGCCGGAAGGCTCCAGGTCTGGCCGCTTGACCGACCAGTCGCCCTTCCGCCGCACTTCGCGCGCAATCAGCCAGTCGGCCGCCTTGCTCATGCGGTCCGGAGGCGTCTCGCCCATCTCGCCCAGCGCAAACGTAGCAATGGCCGTGTCCCACACCGGAGAGAAGCACGGCTGGAAATAGAACTGGCTCCCCCGCTGCGTCATCAGCGCGTCAAACTGCGCCAGCGCGTCCTTCAAATCCGGATGGTCGGTGGGATAGCCCAGCGCATCCAGAGCCATGATCAGGTACATCATCGACGGGTAGATTGCGCCCAGGCCATCGCAATACCGCGTATGGTCGAGCATCCACTTCTCCGCCGCGCGGATTGCCGCGTTCTTGACCTTGGTGTTGCCCCGGTCCTGCCAGATCTTCAGGCCCCGGTCGATGCCGGAAAACAGCAGTGACAGCTTGTCTTTGCGAGGCAGCTTGTAGCTCTTGCCCGGCGCTTCCAGTTCCACCAGGTCAAAGCCAGGAGGCACCGGCCGCGTACCACCCCGCGCCTGCACGATCGACAACGGCACCACGATGGCCCGCGTCCAGGACGACATTTCGTACAGCACCCCACCGGGGAGCAGCACCAGCTCGGGCGGGATCGAGGGGACATGCTGGCGCGGGAACAGCCCGAACAGGCTCAGGTTGATCTTGACGTAGCTGTTCGCGCTCTGGATACCGCCCAATCGCAGGATGCAGTTGCGGGCGTTCACCATTGCTTCGCTCTCGGCCGGGGTGCCCGCCAACTTCAACGCTGTGTACGCCTTGACGCTCGCGCTGACGTCTGCCGGGCCGCTGGGGTAGATGTTGAACCCGCCGTTGGGAAGCTGCCGCTCCAGAATGGATTGCGCAGCCTTCGAGATGGTCTCCCGGTTTGGCGGCTTCCAGCCATTCTCGTCAGGGGGATGCAGCCACAATTGCAGCAGAATATAGTCAGATTCCAGCGTTGTGTCGGCCAGCAGGTCGCCGCACCAATACCCCTCCGGCTTCTGCAGGTCCAACAACGCACCTTGGGCGCGCAGCAGCGTCGCGGTGCACGCCTCAGCCAGCGCCGGCCGGTGCGCTGCGATGGTGGCAAGAGACTTGCGGCCAGCGCGCCGGCTTACACTTTCAAACCAGGCGGATTCCATTCGAGCAGTTCTCCACGTTACCAGATCTCTTTCTATTTTCTTAAATTACGAGGCCTCGGAACAACAGGAATACTGATAATTCAACGCGCGCCGGGTAAACTCCTGGTTCTGGCGAGAATCTGTTTAGAATCAGGCGCTTGTGCACTATGGGCTAGCCGCCAGCCGCGATCCTGCTATCCTGAAAGGAGGTGTCTTCCCCGCTCAACATACATCTGGAGCACTACGACGGGCCCCTGGACCTGCTGCTGGACCTCATCCGCAGGCAGCAGATCAACATCTACGACATCCCCATCGCGCAGATTACACAGCAGTATCTCGACTACGTCCAGAAGGCCGTGGCCCTCGACATCGAGCTCAGCGCCGACTTCGTCTACATGGCCGCCACGCTCATCCACATCAAGTCGAAGATGCTCCTGCCGCGGGATCCGGAACTGGACAAGATCGACCCGCAGGAAGACCCCCGCAAGGAACTGGTCGACCGCCTGCTGGAGTACGAGCGCTTCCGCTCCGCCGCCGCTATGTTGCAGGAAAAGCGCATGATCGAGGAGGCCATCTGGTCGAATCCGCAGATTCAGAACTTCGTCAACGAGGACGAAGGCCCGGGCCTGGCGGTCACCCTGTTCGACCTGGTGAAGACCTTCGAGCAGGTGCTGGAGCGGGCCAAGCACCGGCCGCTTTATGAAGTAAACAAAGAGGAAGTGTCGGTGCCCGACATGATCCTCTTCCTCAAGAACAGCTTGCGCGCCCTGCCTTCCGGCAAGACCATGGCGCTGGTGCCGCTATTTGAGCAGCAACGCTCGCGCCGCGCTATGATCTGTCTGTTCCTGGCCGTGCTGGAGATGGTGAAGCAGCAGGCCATCAAGCTCACGCAATCTGAGAGCTTTGGCGAGATTCACGTCAAGCGCGACACGGGCTTCGATGAGATGCAGGTGACGGAAGAGTCGATCCTGCGCATCGAGGAAGAGTACAAGAGTTAAGCCCCATGGAAGAGAAAGACCTCCCCTCCGCCGAGTTGGCGGAACAGCAGCAGGAGCCTGCACAACAACCCGAACCGGAACCCGAGGTTCAGCCCGAACCTGCTGAACCGGAAGAGGTTGCGGCCGAGATCCAGCCGGGCGACGAGTTTGAGCCCGTCGCGCAGTCGGACGACGACCAGCCGGTGCCGGAGAGCTTTTCGGCTGAACAACTTCTGGGCGACCAGCAGCAGCCCCAGCCCGTCTCCGACAGCCAGGCGGCCGAGCTCAAGGCCGTGCTCGAAGCGATCGTTTACGTCCTGAATGAGCCCATGCCGGCCGTCCAGATTGCCGCCGCGCTCGACCGTCCGCTCGAGGAAGTCGAGCCGGTGCTTAGACTTCTGGCCGAAGAGACGAGCCGCGCCGAACGCGGCATCTTTATCCGCGAAGTGGCCGGCGGCTACCAGATGGCCACCAAGCCGGAGCACCACGAAGTTCTTCGTAGCTTCGTCAAGAACCTGAAGCAGCCCCTGAAGCTCTCCCAGGCCGCCCTGGAAACCCTGGCCGTCATCGCCTACAAACAGCCCATCACGATGCCCGAGATCCTCGAGATCCGCGGCGTGCAGGGCGGCGGTGTCATCAAAACGCTGCTCGATCGCAAGATCATCACCACGGCCGGCCGCAAGAACGTCATCGGCAAACCGATCCTGTACAAGACCACGAAAGAGTTCCTCACCCAGTTCGGACTCAAGGATTTGAATGAGTTACCGAGCTTGAAGGAATTCGAAGACATCCGCCGCCAGTCGTTGGCGGACGAAGAGATTGGCAGCCCGGACCAGCCGCGGCTGCCCGAACAGCCGGAAGAACTGGAGGCGTCTCCGGTCGAACCAGGGCCTCCCGAGGGCGAAAAGCCCGCAGGCGACGAAGAGGCGCCTCAGACAGACAATGGCTGAAGAACGTCTTCAAAAGATTCTGGCGCAGGCAGGGATTGCCAGCCGCCGCAAAGCCGAGCAGATTATCGTCGAAGGCCGGGTCACGGTTAACGGCAAGACAATCACGGAGTTAGGCTCCAAAGCCGACCTCGAAAAGGACCATGTCAAGGTCGATGGAACGCTGCTGCGCAAGCCGAAGCACGACGTCTACATCGCCCTGAATAAGCCGCGCGAAGTGGTGACTACGCTGAGCGATCCGGAAGGCCGACGCACCGTCAAGCACCTGCTAAAGGGTGTCAAGGAAAGGGTTTTCCCGGTTGGGCGGCTCGACTACCTGAGCGAAGGCCTGCTGCTGCTGACCACGGACGGCGAGTTCGCCAACAAGCTGACCTCGCCCGCGAGCCACGTCGAGAAGATCTATCTGGTGAAAACAAACGGGATCCTCTCAGCAGAGCAGGAAGAGCAGTTCCGCAACGGCATCCCGATTCATGGGCGCCGTACAGCCCCGGCCAAGCTCAAGATGATCAAGCACAACGTGAACCCCTGGTACGAGGTGCGGCTCACCGAGGGCCGGCAGAACCAGATCCGTATCATGTTCAAGAGCTTAGGGCGCCTGGTCGAGAAACTGAAGCGTGTCCAGATCGGCTTCCTGAAGCTGGGCTCAGTCAAGGTGGGCGAGTTCCGGCACCTCGATCACGATGAGGTGGAGCGTTTCCGCAAGGTCCTGCATCTCAACGACTGAACTTGCCACCCGAACTCGAAATCCTCAAGACCTGTAAGACGATCGCCGTAGTCGGATTATC
The DNA here is from genome assembly GCF_015277775.1 of Paludibaculum fermentans. Lineage (NCBI taxonomy): Bacteria > Pseudomonadati > Acidobacteriota > Terriglobia > Bryobacterales > Bryobacteraceae > Paludibaculum > Paludibaculum fermentans. The sequence continues at coordinate 4,854,020 of NZ_CP063849.1, read as the reverse complement.
GTCGAACAAATTCCGTCCGAGCTACGAAGTCGCGGCCTACATGCAGAAGGCCGGGTATCGGATTATTCCTATCAATCCGAACGAGACGGAAGTCCTCGGCGAGAAGGCCTACCCGATACTTGACGAAATCCAGGAAGTAGTTGACTTAGTCAACCTTTTTCGGCGTCCAGAAGCCGTGCCGGAAGCCGTCGATGCCGCCATCCGTATCGGCGCGAAGGCCGTCTGGATGCAACTCGACGTGATCCACGAGGAAGCGGCCCAAAAAGCGAGGGACGCCGGGCTCCTGGTCGTACAGGATCGATGTCTCCTGATTGAGCACCGCCGATTCCGGACCGAACTGGCCAGTTAGAACGGAATGTCGTCGTCGATCCCGGCATGCCAGGCTGACTCCGAGTCGGCCGGTTCACTGCCGGGGTTCTTGCGTTCGCGGACGAAGTTGATGTCGGCCCACTTTCGGGCCGGGTCTGTCTTCTTCTGGATCCGGATCTCGCGATCGATCATCTCGTCCATGCGTTCCTGCACCTCAGAGAGCCGGGTCAGGTGCAGGCCCAACCGCTCCAGGTCCCCCTTCAGGAACGGCAGCGTCTTCTGCGTGATCACTCGCATCTTGGTGACGCAGCGCCCCTGGCAGGTTGGGCCCAGGATGCGCAGGCGCCACACCATCATGGGATTGCCTGTTGTGTGTGTGCGGCTGAGGGTGGCATCTTCCACCCGTGCCTCATAGAAGCCGTCGGGCACTTCCTCGTAACTGGTCCGGGCGGCGGGTTCCTGTTTCTCGGGACGTCCGAAAGCGGAGTCAAACTGCCGCAGGTCAACTGGCCTGGAGTCTGGATTGGATCTTGGGTTCACGGTTGTACCGGCCTCGCAACCTAGTAGTGGACCTTCAGAGCCAAAGTTCTCGTTGATATAATACGCGCGGGTACCATCATATGCCGCTCTCTTCCGTGCAAACCGACCTTGCTTTCAAGGCGCTAGAGTCCTTTGCGATCGAACTGCCGTCGTGGGGCTTTGCCAACACCGGCACTCGCTTCGGCAAGTTCATCCAGGCAGGAGCAGCCACGAGCACTGCCGAGAAGATCTCCGATGCGGGCATCGTGCACCAGGTGACCGGGTGCTGTCCGAGTGTGGCGGTCCATGTCCTGTGGGATTTCCCGAATGGCAAGGCCGACGTGCCTGCCGTCATGAAGGTGGCCGCGGAACATGGCGTCCGAATCGGCGCCATCAATCCGAACGTATTCCAGGACCAGTGCTATAAGAATGGGTCGCTGGGCAACCCGGATGCGGAAGTCCGCAAGACCGCACTTTCGCACATCCTGGATTCGGTCGAGATCCAGAGCGCGAGCGGGTCACGCGACCTCTCGCTGTGGTTCGCGGACGGCACGAATTTCCCCGGTACGGGCTCGATTCGCGCGCGCAAGGACTGGTTCACCGAAGGCCTGAAAACAGTGCACTCCGCGTTAAGTGGTAACCAGCGCATGCTGGTGGAGTACAAGCCGTTTGAGCCGGCTTTCTATCACACCGATATCGCCGACTGGGGCATGTCCTATATCCTGTCGAAGCATTGCGGGCCGCGCGCCAAGGTGCTGGTAGACACGGGGCATCACTACCAGGCGGTGAACATCGAACAGATTGTGGCGTGGCTGCTGAGCGAAGACATGCTGGGCGGCTTCCACTTCAATGACCGCCGCTATGCGGACGACGACCTGACGCTGGGCTCCATCGATCCCTACCAGGTGTTCCGGATCTTCTACGAGATCTGCTACTTCACATGGGAGCGCGGCGCGGCTCCTGACTTGGCTTACATGGTCGACCAGAGCCACAACCTGAAGAACAAGATCGAAGAGACGATCCAGACGGCGTGCACGGCGCAGGAACTGTTCCTGAAGGCCGCGCTGATCGACTTCGGCAAGCTGGCCGCGCATCAGCAGAAGGCCGACCTGATCGATTCGGAAGAGTGCCTGCGCGAGGCGTTCTTCACCGATGTACGGCCGTTGCTGCGCGAATGGCGGAAGTCGAAGGGGATCGCCGAGAATCCGATGGAGGCGTTCCGGGCGAGCGGCTACATGGAGCGCGCCGAGAAGGAACGCGGACCGCGCAACATGGGCGCGATCTCGAGCTACGCGTAATTCGAGAATTCAGTTAGAGCTGGATTGGACCCACTGAGCCGCAGGCGCGGCGGCGTGGGTCCTTCTGCTTTTCAGGCTTGTCCAGACAGGTCAGACGATTGACTTGATGATCTTGGCGGGGAGCATGAAGATGGCTCCGACGAAGGCGAAGACGCCTGTCAATACGATGCCGACCACGCGGAAGGGCAGCATGAGGACCCAGATGATCGGATAGACGACCAGCGCGATCAGGGCCAGCGGCCAGCAGAGGACGGCAAGAATACAAAACAGTAGGAATTTGACCATTTCTCTGTCACTCCCTCACAGCATATGTTACGAGGACGTGGGCGCCGGTGTTCCCCCAATCCGAGCGGCAGTAGCCGAACGATGGGGACGCGCCAGCAGCCGCGGTGAGGCTGCTTCTCAGGCCATTCCGGGCGGGGGTTGCTTCGGATATACTGCTGGGCGATTGCCATGAATTCGCCAAGTCTACCCGCTTCCGATTACGACACCGTGGAACTGCGCACCGGCCGGCTGCATAAGATCCGGCGCTCGGAGGCGCGGACGGTGGGTGAGGAAGACCGGATGGCCCAAGTGGTCAAATGCTATTGCCGGTCCCACGATGTGGTGACCGCCGCCGACGCCGAGCAGCAGCGGAGGCCGACCTTTGTCTTCCCCGTGGTGTTCTTTGCGAACCTGGTGGGCCTGATTGGGAAAGAGCTGGAAGGACGGATCTATTCCGACAGCGCGAAGCGGCGCGTGATGTTCTACCTGGATCTCAAAGAACATGCCGGTTTCCAGTTGGAAGAGGGCGACCGGGATCTGCACAGCCCGTGGTACGACGACAGCGTGCTGAAAGAGTAGACGCGCGGTCTGGTTCCGATTACTTCGCGCCCTTGCCGGCCGGAATCGATGCCACGGCTTCCACTTCCAGCATGTAGCCCTCACGGAACAAGGCGGACACTCCGACCAGAGTGCTGGCCGGCGGGTGCTCTTTGTTGACGTAGCGGTCGCGGACTTCTCGAACGACGGGCAGATACTCGGGCTTGAGGTCGCGGATGTACCAGTTCAGTTTGACGACATCCTGGAAGGTGGCACCGGCGGCCGCGAGGTTGGCTTTGATGTTCTCGAAGACCTGTTCCGTCTGCGCCTTGATGTCGTCTTTGCCCACCAGTTGCCCGGATGCGTTGTTAGCGATCTGCCCGGCCAGGAAGACGAGTTTGCCGGGGCTGGTGACGACGACGTGGCTGTAGCCGGCGGCGGGTGCGACTCCGGCGGCTTTGGGGAACTCGGTCTGGGCCTGGAGGATGCCGGTCACGGCGGCAAGAAGGAATGTGAGGGTCAGGTAGCGCATCCCTTCCAAGATAACGGGCGGGGCGGGGTGGATTTGCAAATTGTGCCCCGCTGCGCGTTTGAGCATCTGCTAAAGGCTGGCGAGGCGGGCTTCCACGCTGACGCGGAACTCTCCCTCCGGCAAGTAGGCCAGGTTGATATCCACATTGGCGCGGGCGCCCGTCATGGCCGCCTGCGCCAGAGCCCGGGCCGTGATCACATCGCTGGCGAACTTCGATGGAGACGATTCGGCCAGGGCGGCCAGGCGCGCGCTGAGCGCGGCGGTATGCTCCAGGACTTCGAGCGGGACCGTCGTCGCGCCTTCCATCGCCGCATTGACGAACGGGGCGCGCTCATCCTTCGGCCGTTTGTAGGCCGCCACCACCGCGCTGTAGGCGTCGGCATCGCGCTGCACGGCCTCTGTGAGGAACGCGCGGTCCGCTTCAAACGGCGCCGGATCCTGTTTCGACAGGCGGGCCACCATGGCGCCCAGGGCCGCGGACATGGCGCCCGACGCGGCGGCGGCGCTGCCTCCCCCCGGGGTGGGCGTTGCGGCGGCCAGGGCGTCGAGGAAATCGGCCATCGGAGCACGCTGGGCCGTGGCTTCGGCTACGCGGTTTTCCAGCACCAGCCCGGGTTGGAAGTTCTCGAAACGGAGATAGAAGTCGGCCGTGGCTTCCAGCGCCTTCTTGGGGATGAGGCCCACGATCTCGCTGCCCAGCACCGGGACGCCATAGCGCGCGGCCTCGCTGCGGACGCACTCGAAGACGCGGTGGATGGGGGTCTGCTCGAAGTCGGTGAGGTTCATCGAGACCTGGGCGAGGTTGCGCGAGGCGAGGGGGACGCCCATCGACTTGACGTAGCGGAAGCCGCCGCTGGAATGGCGGATGCCCTTGGCGATGCGCTTCGCAATCTCGATATCCGGAGTGCCGAGGTTGATGTTGTAGGCGATCAGGAATTTGCGGGCGCCGACGACGGTGGCTCCGGCTGTGGGGTGGAGTTGAGGATCTCCGAAGTCGGGCGCACGGTCGGGGTTGGTGAGGACCTCAGCCCGCAGGCCTTCAAACTGGCCGCGGCGGATGTTCTCGAGATTCGTCCGGTCGGGCCGGCGGGCGGCCGCCTCATAGAGATAAGCAGGCACGCGGAAGCGTTTCCACATCTCGGCGGCGGCGCGTTCCGCGATCTGGACACACTCGGCCAGGGTCATGCCTTCCAGCGGGACGAAGGGCATGACGTCGACGGCGCCGATGCGGGGATGAACTCCGGAGTGGACCGTGAGATCGATGGTTTCGACGGCCTTGGCGGCTCCGGCGAGCGCGGCTTCCATCACGGTTTCCGGCGGGGCCACGAAGGTGATGACGCTGCGGTTGTGGTCGGCGTCGAGTTCGAGGTCGAGGACCAGGGCGCCAGGCAGCGCGGCGATGGCGGAGGCGATGGCGTCCACTTTGGCGCGGTCGCGGCCTTCACTGAAGTTGGGGATGCATTCGACGAGTTTGCGGGTCATTTGGTCGGATAGTCCTTATCGCAGTAGATCACTTCGCCGCGTTTGACGGTCATTGCGACGTGGTTGATGCCGAAGGAGTAGGGCAGTTCGCGGTAGTCGGAGACGTTGAGCACGAGGAAGTCTCCGTATTTGGCGGCTTCGAGGGAGCCGCATTGGGCGGCGAGGCCCAGGGCGTGCGCGCCGTTGATGGTGGCCGCGGCGATGGCCTCGGCGGGGGTCATTCGCATTTGAGTGCAGGCGAGGCTGAGGGTCATCTGCATGCTGCAGGAGGGGCTGGTGCCTGGATTGTAGTCGGTGGCGAGGGCGACGGCCGCGCCGGCGTCGATGAGGGCGCGGGCCGGCGCGTAGCGGGAGAGGCCCAGGTGGAAGACCGAGCCGGGGAGCAGCGTAGCGATCGTGTTGGAGCGGGCCAGGCTTTCGACCTCGTGCGCGCCGATGGCTTCGAGATGATCGGCGCTGATGGCCTGCAGTTCGAGGGCGAGGGCGACGGCTCCGATCTCCGCGAACTGGCTGGCGTGCATTTTGACTTCGAGGCCGAGCGCGGCAGCGGCGGAGAGGTAGCGATGGGCCTGCGCCACGCTGAAGGCGCCGGAATCGCAGTAGGCATCGGCGAAGCGGGCAACTCTAGCCAGGGCCACGCGGGGCAGGATGACGTCGATGAGGTGCTGGATGAAGCCGTCGGGGTTGCCTTCGAATTCGGGCGGAGTGGCGTGCGCGCCCAGGAAAGTGGGGACGACGGTGAGCGGGTCCTCGTCCAGCGCCCGGGCGATGCGAAGCAGGCGCAGTTCAGTGGCTTCGTCCAGACCATAGCCGGATTTGGCCTCGATTGTCGTCGTGCCGTAGCAGGCGATGGTGGCGATGCGGGCCTTGGCGTCCGATGCGAGGCGTTTGGCGGAGGACGCGCGGACAGCGCGCATGGTCTGCCGGATCCCCCCTCCGGCGGCGGCGATCTGCGCGTAGGTACGGCCGAGGATGCGCGCTTCGTAATCGTTGAGGCGGGCCGGCCCGTGGATGAGGTGGGTATGGCTGTCGACAAAGCCAGGCATGACGACGCGGCCTGTGGCGTCGAGCTCCTGTGCGTCGCGAGCAGCGGCCAGGTTCTCGATCCGGCGGGACGGTCCGATGTGAGTGATGACGCCGTCCTCGATGAGCATGGCGCCGGACTCGAGCAGGGAAACGTCTGACAACTGCGCCCCACGCCGGGGGGCAGAGGCGCCGCGCAGAGTCAACATCTGCCGGGCGCCGCGGACCAGGAGGCGTTTATTCATTCAAAACAACCATGATGTCATGCCGGCTCAGGGCACGCGAATGCCGGCGGAGAGGGCGAAGGCACGGGCCTCGGAGTAGCCGGCGTCGACGTGGCGTATGACACCGAGGCCCGGGTCGCAGGTCATGACGCGTTCAGCGCGGCGTTCGCTGGCCAGGGTCCCTTCGACGACGGTGACTTGGCCGGCGTGCTGGGAATAGCCGATGCCGACTCCGCCGCCGTTATGGACGGAGACCCAACTGGCGCCGGCGGCGGTGTTCAGCAGGGCGTTGAGGATGGGCCAGTCCGCGATGGCGTCGCTGCCGTCGAGCATGCCTTCAGTCTCGCGATAGGGCGAGGCGACGGAGCCGCAGTCCAGGTGGTCGCGGCCGATGACGATGGGGGCTTGGACCTTGCCCTGTTGGACGAGACGGTTGAGTCCGACCGCGAATTCAGCGCGTTCGCCGTAACCGAGCCAGCAGATGCGCGCCGGCAGGCCCTGGAAATGAACGTGCTGGCGGGCCAGGCGGATCCAGCGCAGCAGGCTCTCGTTTTGCGGGAACATCTCGCAGGCGAGCTGGTCTGTGGCTGCGATGTCGGCGGGATCGCCGGAGAGGGCGACCCAGCGGAAGGGGCCCTTGCCTTCACAGAAGAGCGGTCGGATGTATTCGGGCACGAAGCCGGGGATCCGGAAGGCGTCCTTCACGCCGTGGTCGGCGGCCATGCGGCGGATGTTGTTGCCGTAGTCGAAGGTGATGGCTCCGGCGCGCTGCAGGGCGAGCATGGCCTCGACGTGAACGGCGATGGAGTCCATGGCGCGGGCGATGTAGGCCTGCGGGTCTGAGACGCGCAACTCGGCCGCCTGCTGGATGGTGAGACCCGCCGGGATGTAGCCGTTCAGGGGGTCGTGCGCGCTGGTCTGATCCGTGACGATGTCGGGGGTGATGCCGCGGCGCACGAGCTCAGGCAGCACCTCGGCGCAGTTGCCGGCGAGGCCCACGGACAGTGGCTCGCGATGGGCGCGGGCCTCTTCGATCCAGCCAAGCGCCTGGTCGAGCGAGGTGGTCATGCGGTCGCAGTAGCCGGTGTCGAGGCGCTTCTGAATGCGGGCGGGATCGGCTTCGACGCACAGGATCGCCGCGCCGTTCATGGTGGCGGCGAGGGGTTGGGCCCCGCCCATGCCGCCCATGCCGCCGGTGAGCACGAACTTGCCGCTGAGGTCGCCCGAGAAGTGGCGGCGGCCGGCGGCGGCAAAGGTCTCATAGGTGCCTTGCAGGATGCCCTGGCTGCCGATGTAGATCCAACTGCCGGCGGTCATCTGGCCGTACATGATGAGGCCGGCGCGCTCGAGTTCGCGGAAGTGCTGCCAGTTGGACCAATGGCCCACGAGGTTGGAGTTGGCGATGAGGACACGTGGCGCTTCGTCGTGGGTGCGGAAGACGGCCACCGGTTTGCCGGACTGGACGAGCAGCGTCTCGTCGTCGCCCAGGCGTTCGAGCTCGCGCACGATGGCGTGGAAACAGTTCCAGTTGCGGGCGGCCTTGCCGCTGCCGCCGTAGACGACGAGGTCCTGGGGCCGCTCCGCCACCTCGGGGTCGAGGTTGTTCATCAACATGCGGAGGGCCGCTTCCTGGCGCCAGCCCCGGGCGGTCATCTGCGTGCCGCGGGGTGCGCGAACAACTGGGTTCATGCCGTCAGTTTACGCCCGTGGCCGGGTCCAAAAGCAGGAATCGGATGGACAGATTCGGCCGGGGCAGGGAAGCTGGAGGGATATGCGCGTGATCCCGGTGACGCAGCCCTTCCCGTGGGCAACGATGCTCGACTATCTGGCGGTGCGGTGCACGCCCTGCCTGGAGGGGGTGGAAGGCGGTGAGTATCAGCGGCACGGGCGGGCGGTGGTGCGGCTGGCGGAAGAAGGGTTGGCGGTGGAGGGGGAGCATGCCCCCGTGGCGCGCTTGTTTGACTGCGCGTGTCCGGTGAACGAGGTGAAGCGCGTTCTGGGGCGGGATCCGCTGTTGAAGGCGAGGCTGAAGCGGCTGCCGGGCGTGCGTGTGCCGGGCTGCTGGGATCCGTTTGAACTGGCAGTGCGGGCGATTCTGGGGCAGCAGGTGAGCGTCCGCGGGGCGCATACCCTGATGCGGCGCCTGAATGAGCGGTGTCCGGAATTCACACCGGCGCAGGTGGCGGAGTGCGACCTGCGGTCCATCGGGTTGACGAACAGCCGGACGGCGACGATCCGCGCGCTGGCGGAGAGCGGCATCGACTTCACGGGCGAATGGGCGGAGGTGGCGGGGCAGTTGCTGTCGATTCGCGGCATTGGCCCGTGGACGGTGAGTTATCTGGGGATGCGGGTGGGGCGGGATCCGGATTCGTTTCCGCAGTCGGACCTGGGGCTGCTGCACGCGTTTGGCACCCGGGATCCGAAGGAGTTGCTGCGGGCGGCCGAGCGCTGGCGGCCGTTCCGGGCGTATGCGGCGATGCTTTTGTGGATGACGCCGCAAGAAGCGGATATTCCCTAACGCCGGCGGCGCGTAGGCTGGTGACTATGACGCACGAAGATGCACGGATGCAGGCCGCCTGCGACTATATCCGGTCCCACAGCGAGGAGCCGCTGTCGCTGGAGGACATGAGCCGGCAGGCCGGCCTGAGCCCGTTCCACTTCCTGCGCCGGTTCAAGGCGTTCACCGGTTTGACGCCCAAGCAATTCCTGGATGGCTGCCGGCTGGACGCGCTGAAGGGGCATCTGCGCGGCGGCGGATCGGTGACGGATGCGATTTACGAAGCCGGGTTCGGGTCGAGCAGCCGGGTGTACGAGAAGGTGGATACGCGGCTGGGTATGACGCCGAAGGAGTACCGCACGGGTGGTGAGCGGGTGTCGATCTCCTACGTGACGGAACAGACCGCGGTGGGCCTGATGATGATGGGCGCGACGGATCGCGGCCTGTGTTTCGTCCAGTTCGGAGAGAGAGAAGCGGAGTTGTTGGCGATGCTGCGCTCAGAGTATCCGAAGGCGCTGTTGACTGCGATGGCGGAGCCCTATCCGGAGCAGTTCCAGGCCTGGATGCAGGCGTTGGGCGCGCATCTGGCAGGCGGGCAGCCGAGCCTGAGCCTGCCTCTGGACCTGCGGGCGACCGCTTTCCAATGGAAGGTCTGGCGGTATCTGCAGGGCATTCCGTATGCGGAGGTTCAATCGTATTCCGAAGTGGCGGAGGGCATTGGGCAGCCGAAGGCGGCGCGGGCGGTGGCGCGGGCTTGTGCGACGAATCGCGTGGCGATCGTCATTCCCTGCCATCGGGTGATTCGGGGGACGGGGGAGTTGGGCGGGTACCGGTGGGGTTTGGACAGAAAGCGGGCGTTGCTGGACGGAGAGAGGGCGGCGCGAGCGAGGGGCCCGCGCCGCTAGTGGAATGGAGGGTTAGAAGCCCATCGGGCCACGGCCTTCGGCGCGGGGCTCCGGCTTCGGCTTGCGAGGCATCATGTGATCGCGGTTGGCGGTGTCGACCACGAGCGATGCGACGATGGCGGCCATCTGCATCATGTCCTCGCGGGGGACGCGATCGTAGGAGTCCATGTTCGAGTGATGCGTGCGGGTGCTGTACTCGAGCGGATCCTGAATGAACTGGAAGCCGGGCAGGCCGACGGCATCAAAGCTCTGATGGTCGGTGCCGCCGGTGTTGCGGCTGGTCACGGTGGTGACGCCGAGATCCTTAAAGGGAGCCAGGAAGGCTTCCAGGACAGGGCGGGCGGCTTCGTTGCCCTGCAGGTAGACGCCACGGATTTTGCCGGCGCCGTTGTCGACGTTGTAGTAGGCGGAGAGCTTATCCCAGGCGGGCAGGGTCTTCATATTCGAGCGGTCGGCGAAGGTCTTGGTGACGTAGCCGCGCGAGCCGAGCAGGCCCTCTTCCTCGGCATCCCAAAGTCCGATGCGGACGGTGCGGTCGAGCTTGAGGTCGAGCTTCTTCAGGATGCGCATCACTTCGAGCATGACGGCGCTGCCGGTGCCGTTGTCGGTGGCGCCGGTGGCGGAGTGCCAGCTGTCGAGGTGGCCGCCGATCATGACGATCTCATCCTTGTGCTTGCCGGTGCCGGGCAGTTCGGCGATGACGTTGAAGTTGTTCTGGTCGGGCTCGTACCACTGGTTCTGGACTTCGATTTCGAGCTTGGTGGCGATGCTCTTTTCGGCGAGGCGGTAGATGCGGTTGTAGTGCTCGGGCGTGAGCACCACCATCGGAGGAGCCTGCGGATCCTTGGGGTCGCGGGAGCCGCCGTTGGAGGTGAAGTAGGTTCCGAAGTCGCCGCGCGTGCCGCTGAGGACCACGCCGACCTTCTCATCGCGCAGGAAGTCGTTCATCTTGCGGCGGAACGCCATCATCTGCATGAAGTTCTGCGGCGGGCCGCCGGCCGGGGGGCGGCGGAGCATGCCGGAAGAGATCTGGCCCGTGGCGAGCTCAGCGAGTTCGGCATCGGTGTAGCGCGAATCGTCGGCCTTGTCGTGCAGGGCGATCTCGCGCGGCGATTCGGTGAGGACGATCTTGCCGGTCAGCTTGCCCTTCCACTTGGCGAGGTCCTCGTCCGTGCGCAACAGGGCGATGATGGGTTCCCCGGAGATGACTCCTTCCGTCGAAGCGGTCCATGCCTGCGGCGCGCCGATGAGCGGCATGTAAGAGGGTTCGGTCATGGCTGCGGTGAACTTCTTGTTCTCCCAGCCGCGGCCGAACTTTCCCCATTCTTCCAGGCGGGCGTTGTCGAGGCCCCAGTCCTTCAGGGTTTTGACGGCCCAATCGGCGGCGGCTTTGTAGTGGGGGGAGCCGGCCAGGCGCGGTCCGTGGACTTCGGTGAGATACCAGAGGTGATCCATGACCTTGGAGTTCTGGAAGGCCTCCTGCTTGATCTTGTAGATAGTATCGAGGTCGACCTTGTCCTGTGCGAAGGCGAGTGCCGCCAGGGCAGAGGCGCACACAACGAGACGGAGTAGCTTTTTCATAAGATGTGGTTCCGGACGCGAGCGGAAGGGCGAGACACCCATCACAAAACAACGGCGTCGGGATTCCGCAGTTCGTTACCGGAGATTGGCCCAGCCTGTCGTAGGAGACCCAGTTCCTGAACGGGCGAGTTCCGGCAGGGGTTGAGGGGACCCGGCAGGCGCCAGACTTGAGCGGCCGGATGGGAGGAAACCTTCCGTCCAGTACAAGCATCGGATAAACAGCCCCTTCCTCCAGCATTACTCGATTGCCACACTCGTGCGTTTCGGTGGATAATGAGAGTACGGGTCGCGTGGCGAAGGGGCGCTCTGCCTTTCCACCCCTGCCGCGAGGAGTCATTATCTGTGAAGCGTTCCGCGAACGACGAAACTCTCCGGTGTTCTTTTTGCCACAAAAGCCAGGATGTTGTTGGGAAGCTGATTTCCTCTCCCAGTGACTATCCCCGGGCCTACATCTGCGACGAGTGCATCGCTGTTTGCAACTCCATCCTGGAAGACGACCGTCCCGAGAAGCCCTACGGGGCGCCGCACAAGCTTCCTAAGCCATTGGAACTGAAGGAGTACCTCGACGCCTACGTGATTGGGCAAGAGGCGGTGAAGAAGAAGTTGGCGGTAGCGGTTTACAACCACTACAAGCGGATTCAGATGAACCGCCAGCGTGTCGGTGAAGTTGAGCTCGCGAAGTCGAACATTCTGCTGATTGGGCCCACTGGCACGGGTAAGACCTTGCTGGCCCAGACCTTAGCCCGCATCCTGGACGTTCCGTTCGCCATCGTGGACGCGACGACCCTGACGGAAGCCGGCTATGTGGGCGAAGATGTCGAGAACATCATTCTGCGGCTGTTGCAGAACTCTGATTGGGATGTACAGCGGTGCCAAACCGGGATTATTTATATCGATGAAATCGATAAGATTTCCCGCAAAGATGAAAACCCCTCAATCACTCGAGATGTCTCCGGCGAGGGTGTTCAGCAGGCATTGCTGAAGATTCTTGAAGGGACAGTAGCGAATGTTCCGCCGCAGGGCGGCCGGAAGCACCCGCATCAGGAGTTCACGCCCGTGGACACCACGAACATCCTGTTCATCTGCGGTGGCGCTTTTGTGGGTCTGGAAAAGATCATCTCCCGGCGCACTGGTAAGAAGACTCTCGGCTTCAAGGGTGAAGAAGAGAAGGTGGATCCGCGGCGGGCCGCCATGCAGCGGGACATGACCCTGCTGGAGCAGCTGCAGCCGGAAGACCTGATCCGTTATGGCTTTATCCCGGAGTTCATCGGGCGCATGCCGGTGGCCGGGGTGCTGGAAGATCTGGACCGCAGTGCCCTGGTGCAGATCCTGACGCGGCCGAAGAACGCGATCATCAAGCAGTACCAGAAATTGTTTGAATTCGAAAATGTTAGACTGAAGTTCAGCGACGACGCGATGGAGGCGATTGCAGAACTCGCCCTCCAGCGTAAGGTCGGGGCCCGGGGCCTCCGGATGATCCTGGAGGAATTGATGCTCGACCTGATGTACTATCTCCCCTCATATAAGAAAGTTCGCGAGTTCATGGTGACCAAGGAGATGGTACTTTCGCAGAAGATCAACTGGGCGCTGCTCGAAAAAGCGGGTTGATCCTAAGGGACATGGGGTACGTGAGTACCCCCTCAATGTAGGCGGGGTAGTCCGGCGCGGCGCGCCGGGACTCGCTATTATCTAACCAGACATTCCCCCCGACATAACGATGAGCACAGCTAAAGAGAAGTCCGACAACCGGCGCTACCCGATGATGCCTATTCGGGACGTCGTCATCTTCCCGCATATGATGACGCCGTTCGTGGTGGGCCGTGAGTCGAGTGTTCGCGCGCTTGAAGACGCGCTTGCCGGTGAGAAGAAGATTTTCCTGGCCACGCAGCATGATGCGAGCGTGGACGAACCCCGCGCCGAGGATATCTACCAGGTCGGGACGGTCGCCAACATCGTACAGTCCGTGCGCATGCCGGACGGCAACATCAAAGTTCTAGTGGAAGGCGTGGAGCGGGCGAAGATCCTCGCCGTGATCGAGGAAGAAGGCTTCTTCCGCGCCACGGTACGCAGTTTCCCCGCCAAAGTTGAGCCCGGCCCCGTGCTGGAGGCGCTCACTGCCCGGGTCACTTCCCTGTTCGAGCAGTACGTAAAGCTGAGCCAGAACGTCAACTACGAGACGATGATCGCGGCGATCCGCGTCGACGATCCCGGCAAACTGGCCGATACGGTCGGCGCCAATCTCCAGTTGACGATTGAAGAGAAGCAGGAACTGCTTGAGATCTTTGACCCGCTGGACCGGTTGACGCGCGTGGCCGACATGCTCGACATCGAGATCGAGAAGCTGAACGTCGACCGCACCATCCAGGGCCGTGTGAAACGCCAGATGGAAAAGGCGCAAAAAGAGTACTACCTCAACGAGAAGATCAAAGCGATCCAGAAGGAACTGGGCCGCGGCGAAAAGTCTGAGTTCGACGAGCTCCGCAAGAAGATCGAATCAGCAGGCATGACCGGCGACGCGAAGGAAAAGGCCATGGCCGAACTGCGCCGCCTGGAGCAGATGCCGCCGATGTCGGCCGAGTCTACGGTTTCCCGCAACTACCTCGACTGGATGCTGGCCGTGCCGTGGAAGAAGAAGTCGAAGGAGATCCGCGACCTGCGCTTTGCCGAGGACGTGTTGAACTCCGACCACTACGGCCTGGAGAAGATCAAGGAACGCATTCTGGAGTTCCTGGCCGTTCGCCGGCTGGTGAAGAATCCGAAGGGCTCCATCCTCTGTTTCGTCGGACCGCCCGGCGTGGGCAAGACCTCGCTCGGCATGTCCGTGGCCAAGGCGACCGGCCGCAATTTCGTGCGCCTGTCCCTGGGCGGCGTGCGGGATGAAGCCGAAGTGCGCGGCCACCGCCGCACCTACATTGGCGCCCTGCCGGGCCAGATTCTTCAGATGATGAAGAAGGCCGGGACGCGCAATCCGGTGTTCATGCTCGACGAGATCGACAAGATGTCGACCGATTTCCGCGGCGACCCATCGGCGGCGCTGCTGGAAGTGCTCGACCCCGAGCAGAACTTCATGTTCCAGGATCACTACCTGGACGTCGAATACGATTTGAGTGAAGTGTTCTTCATTGCAACGGCGAACGTGATGCACACGATCCCGCCGGCCTTGCAGGACCGCATGGAAGTCATCCGTCTCTCCGGCTATACCGAGATCGAGAAGATGGAGATCGCCCGCCGGTTCCTGGTGCCCAAGCAGATGAAGGCGACCGGCATGGAAGCCGACAACGTTGCTTTCGACGATTCGGGCCTGCTGGCGCTGGTGCAGGGTTACACGCGGGAAGCCGGTGTTCGCAATCTGGAACGCGAAATCGGGAACGTATGCCGCAAGATCGCACGTCAGATTGTTGTGGCGCAGTCGGCCGCGGAAGCGAAGGCTGAGGCGGAAGGCGGCCCGAAGGCTTCGAGCGAAGCGGTGATGGCGCCGACCAGCGTCTATCCCAAGGTCGAGGTGGATGCGGCCAAGGTGGGCGAACTGCTGGGACCGGCCCGTTACCGGGATCTGACGACGGAGAAGAAACCCGAAGTCGGGATTGCAACAGGTTTGGCTTGGACGGAAGTGGGCGGCCAGGTGCTGACGACGGAAGCAAGCATCATGGAAGGCCGGGGCCGGTTGATGATTACCGGCAAGTTGGGCGATGTGATGCAGGAGTCGGCGCAGGCCGCTATGAGTTTCGTGCGGTCGCGCGCCAGTATGCTGGGTCTGCCCAGGGACTTCTACCGTCACCTGGACATTCACATCCATGTCCCCGAGGGCGCCATCCCGAAGGATGGACCTTCCGCGGGCATTACGATCGCGACCACGGTCGCCTCCGCACTGACGAAGTTCCCGGTGCGCGGCGATGTGGCGATGACCGGAGAGATCACGCTGCGCGGGCGGGTTCTACCCATCGGCGGAGTCAAGGAGAAGCTGATGGCGGCACACCGTCACGGCATTTTCGAGGCACTGCTTCCGCGCGATAATGAAAAAGACCTTGCGGACGTTCCCGAGAACATCCGGAAAGAGATGAAGATCCACCTCGTCGAATGGATGGACGAAGTGTTGAGAATCGCTCTGGCCGGGGATCTGGACTCTCTCGCCTCACAGACGCCGGTGCATCCTCTCGAGGTTGTGCCTGAACTGCCGGCGGAAGAGAACCGGGCCCACTAGTTGATCGTCCGACAGGAAGAGAATTGAAATAAGCCGGCCGTGGTAACATCCGCGGAGTTTCTACTAAGCGCGTCGAATGCCGGGCACTTCCCCCCAGAGGGAATGCCGGAAGTGGCGTTTCTAGGGCGAAGCAACGTGGGCAAGTCCACGCTGCTGAACCGGTTGCTGGGCCAGAAACTGGCGTTTACGTCGAGTACCCCCGGCCGGACGCAGTCGGTGAATTTCTTCCGGGTGGAGGATCGAATGATCTTTGTCGATCTACCCGGGTATGGATACGCGAAAGCCCCGAAGTCTGTCTCGAGGGCCTGGCAGGAGGTAGTGGACGCTTACCTTCTGCAGCGGGAGAAATTGGCTTTGTGCTGTGTGCTGTTGGACTCACGCCGCGGCTGGATGGAAACGGATCTCCAGCTGAAGGAATGGCTGGAGTTCCATCAGCGGCCCTACGTGGTAGTGGCGACGAAGGTGGATAAGCTCAACCAGAAAGAAAAGAATGCGAGCCAGAAGGCGATCCGGGAACATTACCCTTCCGGAGAAATCATCTGGTTCTCGGGCCTTTCCGGCCAAGGAGTAAAAGAGATTTGGCAAACGATCTGGAAAAGAACGGTTCGGTAAACCCCGAGTCCGTGCCTACTGAAGCGACGCCGGAAACCAGGCCGTCCGAAGCCCCCTCCAAAGAAACCCAACCGTCCCGCAGAAGGACGGAGTCGCGCGCCAAGGGTGATAACGGAGAAGCGAAGATCAAGTCCGAGAACGGTGCAGATAAGCCCAAAGTGGAGCCGCCCGTGAAACAGGAAGAACCCAAAGCCGCCACGCCGGTCGTGGCGCCGACCGCCCCACCGGCGGCTGCCCCTCCGGCAGCTGCCACCACTCCCGCGCCGGCTGAAGGCGCGCTGCCACCCCTGACAGCGGAAGAACGCCGCCAGGGTGCGCTCAACAAGCGAGGCAATCTCGACTTGGGTGAGCTGAAGGAAATGTCCATCTCGCGGCTGAATCAGATCGCTCGCGATCTCGATATCAGCGGCGTGGCCGGCATGCGCAAGCAGGAGTTGATCTTCAAGATCCTCCAGGCGCAGGCCGAGAAGGCCGGCCTCATCTTCTCCGAAGGCGTCATCGAATGCCTGCCGGACGGCTTCGGCTTCCTGCGCGCTCCGGAATACAACTACCTGCCCGGCCCGGACGACGTCTACGTTTCGCCTTCGCAAATCCGCCGTTTCGACCTGCGCACCGGCGACACGGTGAGCGGCCAGATCCGGCCGCCGAAGGAAGGCGAACGTTATTTCGCGCTCATCAAAGTGGACGCGATCAACTTCGAACCGCCGGAGCAGTCGCGCAACAAGATCTTCTTCGACAACCTGACGCCGCTGTATCCGCAGGAGCGGATCAAGCTCGAGACCGTGAAGGACAGCTTCACCGGGCGCGTCATGGATATGCTCACGCCCATCGGCAAGGGCCAGCGCGGCCTCATCGTCGCTCCGCCGCGCACCGGCAAGACGATGCTGCTGCAGTCGATCGCGCACTCCATCACGGCCAACCATCCGGAGGTCGTCCTCATCGTCCTGCTCATCGACGAACGTCCGGAAGAAGTCACCGACATGCAGCGTTCGGTGAAGGGCGAAGTCATCAGCTCGACCTTCGACGAACCCGCCCAGCGCCACGTCCAGGTGGCGGAAATGGTCATCGAAAAGGCCAAGCGCCTGGTTGAGCACAAGCGCGATGTCGTCATCCTGCTGGACTCCATCACCCGCCTGGCGCGCGCCTACAACACGGTTGTGCCGCCCAGCGGCAAAGTGCTCTCGGGCGGTGTCGATTCCAATGCGCTGCAGCGCCCCAAGCGCTTCTTCGGCGCGGCTCGCAACATCGAAGAGGGCGGCTCGCTCACCATCATGGCGACGGCGCTCATCGATACCGGCAGCCGTATGGACGACGTGATCTTTGAAGAGTTCAAGGGCACGGGCAACATGGAAATCCACCTCGACCGCAAGCTGGTGGACAAGCGCATCTTCCCCGCCATCGACATCAACAAGAGCGGTACGCGCAAGGACGAACTGCTGATCCCGCGCGAAGAACTCAACCGCATTTGGGTGCTGCGCAAGGTGCTGGCTCCGCTGTCGCCGGTGGAGAGCATCGAGCTGCTGCTGGACAAGCTGGCCAAGACGCGCTCCAACTCGGAGTTCCTGGCTTCGATGAGCGGTTAGTCCGTTCCCTGCCGGGTCGCGAAATCAGGGCGGAGACCATGCTCCTCAAGGGAGCGGGGCCTCCGCCCTTCGTGTTTTCATTCCGGCTAAAATCGAAGACGCATGGCGCGTGTCACGCTGGTTCATTGGAATGCGGAAGAGGCGGCCCGGCGGTTGGCGCAACTGCGCGCGGCCGGCCACGCGCCCGTCCACTGGGCGCCTACCTCCGGCAACGACCTCAAGGCTCTCGACCCCACTGACCTGGTTGTCATCGATCTCACCCGAGTGCCTTCCCGCGGCCGCGATGTCGGCTCGGCCCTGCGGCGCGGCAAGGCCACCCGCCACATCCCGCTCTTGTTCCTCGACGGCGTGCAGGACAAAGTGGAGCGCGTGCGCAGCGTGCTGCCGGACGCGTCCTACGGTGACTGGGCCCACCTGCGCGCCGCGGTGAAACTGGCCTTGAAGCCCGTGCCCGCCAAGCCCGCCGTCCCGGACGCCATGGCCGGCTACTCGGGCACTCCGCTGGCCAGGAAGCTCATCATTCGTGAGAACGATGTGGTGGCCCTCATCGACGCTCCGGACGACATCGAGGAGAAGCTCGCGCCGCTGCCGGCGAATGTACGCTTCATGACACGCCTCAGCGTCCAGGCCGGTGTAATCCTGCTCTTCTGTCTCTCGCGCCACGACCTGGAATCCCAATTTCACAGTGCTGCCAATGCTCTCGTGAAGAAGGGCCGTCTCTGGCTGGCGTGGCCCAAGAAGTCATCCGGCATACAGTCCGACCTGACCGAGCCGTTCGTCCGCGAGTACGGCCTGGCACAGGGTTTTGTCGACTACAAAATCTGCGCCATCGACGCCACCTGGTCGGGACTCTGTTTTGCGCGCCGCTAGAAACGTACAATGTCCCCTATGAGGGTTTTCCTTTTTCTATTGGCCGCGACGGCATTGCCCGCGGCTGACCTGCGGCTCGGCATAGTCGGTACCGACACTTCCCACTCCGTCGCCTTCACCGCGCTCCTGAACGATCCGGCGAACAAGAATCACCTGGCCGGCGCGCGGGTCGTTGCCGCCTACAAGGGCGGCAGCCCCGACATCAAGGAAAGCTCAGGCCGGCTCGAGAAGTATGCTGAGGAGCTGAGCACGAAGTACGGCGTCGAGCTGACGCCCGATATCCCCACGCTGCTCACCAAGGTGGATGCTGTCCTGCTGGAAAGCGTCGACGGCCGCAAGCACCTGGAGCAGTTCCGCCAGATCGTCAAGGCAGGCAAGCCGGTCTTCATCGACAAGCCGCTGGCGTCCACTTTGTTCGATGCGCGCGAAATCGCCAAGTTGGCGCAGGAGAACAACGTGAAGTGGTTCTCGGCCTCCGTGCTGCGCTTCAGCGACGTGCTGCCCACCCTGAAACTGGACGGCCTGAACGGCGTCTACGCCTGGGGGCCCGGGCCTCTCGAAGAACACCACCAGTTGGGCCTCTCCTGGTATGGCGTGCATACCGTGGAGACCCTGTATACGATGCTGGGCCGGGGCTGCGAAGAGGTGACGTTCACGTCGTCGGATGACGCCGATGTGGTGACCGGCAAGTGGCGCGACGGGCGCATCGGTACAATCCGCGTGATCCGGCCCTACTCCGCCTTCGGCGTCACGGCCTTCTCCTCCAAGGCCATCAAGACCAATGAGAAGGATCTTTACACCGGCTATCAGAACCTGGTGAAGGAGATCATCCAGTTCTTCCAGACCGGCAAGTCGCCCATCGACGAGCAGGAGACCCTGGAGATGTTCGCGTTCATGGATGCCGCGCAGCGCAGCAAGGACTCGGGCGGCACTCCAACGAAGCTCCGCTAACCCAATCAATCCCATATGAGAACGGATTTCGTCCTCTTCGGGCCGGCTCATTTCGCCATCATGGCGGCCATCCCCTGCTTCGGAGCCCTGCTGGCGTGGGCCGTCCGCGGCAAGCCGGAGGCCGCCCGGCGCACCCGCCTCGGCTTCGGCCTGTTCCTGTTGGTGAACGAGTTGGTGTGGTACGGCTACAAACTGACCCAGGAAGGGAGCCGGTTTCCCGAGGGTCTGCCGTTTCAGCTTTGCGACCTGTCGCTCTGGCTCACGGTGATCACGCTGCTGGCCCTGCACCCCTGGACGTTCGAGCCCGGTTTCTTCGTGGGCATCGCCGGCGCCAGCATGGCCGTGGTGACACCGGAGCTCTGGGCGCCCGCCTGGTCGTATCCAACAGCGTATTTCTTCGTGGCCCACGGCGGCATTATCGCGGCCATGCTGTTCCTGGTTTGGTCCGGCCAGGCACGGCCCAGGCCTCACGCCATGTGGCGCGGCTTCCTGGTCTTGAATGCCTGGGCGGCATTTGTCGGGACCTTCAACGCCATCTTCCACACCAACTACATGTTTCTGTGCCGCAAGCCAGTCAGCGCATCCGCGCTGGATGCCATGGGCCCGTGGCCCTGGTACGTGCTTGGCGGCGAGGCTGCCGCACTGGTGCTATTCGCGCTGATGTCGCTGCCGTTCCGGAAGCCCGCGCCGGCGGCAGTCTAGGAACTTACCGGTTCCGGCTTCTCGGCGCGGCCTTTCATGACGGCCGGCAGGCGGAACACCTGGCCCTGCTGGTTGGCGAAATAGAGGTACGATTCCGAGGGTTTCAACGCGTTCCCGTCGGCCCACAGGGCATAGAAGTCGGGATGCGCGTTCAGCGGCCGCCGCACGTAGGTGTGGTTGCGCGGGCTGTTTTTCGTGAGGGCCTGGGTCTTCTTCCAGGTCAGGCCATCGTCCCGGCTCTCCCAATTCTCGATCTCGCCGCCCGTGCTCCAGGCCTGCGGGCCGGCGCCCGTGGGCCCGATGAACCGCCAGGCGCCCTCTTCCAGGTACAACGACCCGTGGTCGTAGTTGTGGTCTGTCTCCGCAATCGTGGAGAACCTCCACTCCGACCCCGTCCAGCGCGCCAGGCACAACTGCCGCGGTCCATTCCGCGGACCCGGTTCGTAGCCCTTGCTCGTCAGATACAGCAGCACCGGACGGTTCTGCGCGTCGTACTGCAGGTCTTTCAGGTAGACCAGCAGTCCCTCCTTGTGATAGTTGCGGACCAGGGCCGGGCCGTTCTCGGCGGCGATCGGCAGCAGGATCCCCTGGCCGTCGGCGCTCTCCCACGAAAGACCCGCATTGGCGGTCTGCATGAAGTAGAGATTCGTGCGCTGGTTCAAACCGCCCGGGTTGGGGTGGAAATCGAAGGCGGTACCCAGGCGGCTGCCGGTCTGGTTGGGCCAGCTCAACTGATAGTGGCCCTGCCCCGCAAACGCAATCTCCCGGGGCTTGCTCCAAGCGAAGCCATCCAGGCTGCTCATGGAGTAGAGCGCTCGCCCCGTGGTCTGCTTCTCGTCGCCCACCGGGCGATAGCGCGTATGCAGCAGCAGGAATCCGTGTCCCGGCAGATACCAGGGCTGCGTGTAAGAGAAGTTCGTTTCCAGCACCCGCTGGAAGCTGTCCACTGAATAGGGCCGGCGGCTGCGGTGGATGTATGAGGGGCGCGTCGTCCCATGGGAACCGGAAAAGATCCAGATATAGCCAACGTCGTCGATGGAGATCGTGGGGTTGTCGTGCGCGTCGTCGGTCTGTTTGTTCAGCAGGATGGTCGGCCTGGGCACCATGCCGGTCTTGTGGTCGAAGTACGAGACCATGTGCAGCAGTTCCGTCTTGCCCTTGACCGTACCCCCGTAGCAGAAGAAGGTCTTCTGGGCCGCCTTCGAGTAGATCGCGATCGGCTCGTGCTGCTGGGGGTAAGTCGCGAAGCCCCCGCTGTACTTGTAGACGTATTCGTCGTCAGACGGCTGGTTGAAGTACCAGATCCCGCGGTACCCGTCGTCCTTGGGCTGCACGCCGTTCTGTGCCTGCAACTTGTCTGCAACTACCGGTGCGCCCGCCAGGGCCCCGGCTAAGAATGTTCTCCGGTTGAGCATGGATGAGAGCGGCCAACTATCTGGACTCTAACATGCTCTCCCCGCGCGATTGAAGTGGGCTGCGTCATACCGAGTGCAGGCGCTTGGCGGCGTCCACTCTCGATGCCCTCCAGGCCGGCAGCGCCGTCGCGGCAATGGCTGTCCCGGTGACGGCCACCCCCGCTGCCAGCAGGGTGACCGGATTCTGTGCCGTGATCCCGAAGACCAGATCCTCCAGGCCTCGCGCAGCCATCCAACTCGCCGCACAGCCCAAGCCGATGCCCGCCAGTGCCAGGCGGAGCGCGTGGGCGCCGGTCCAGCCCAGGATCCGTGACGGTGTCGCGCCCAGCGCCAGGCGGATGGCGATCTCCGGCTCCCGCACATTCACCCAGTAGTTCAGCAGTCCATAGATCCCCACCGCCGCCAGCGTGAGCGCCAGGGCCGCGAAAAGACCCAGCAGTACCGTGATGAACCGGCGGCGGACGAGCCCGTCCCGCAAAGTCTCCGTCAGGGGCGCCAGGCGCTGCACCGGCAAATTGCGGTCCAATTCGGCCACTCGCGCGCGGATCGCCGGTGCAACGAGAGCCGGATCCCCGCCGGCGCGCACCATCACCGCCATGGCGCCATCTGTCTGCTGCGCAAAGGGCTGGAAGATCTCCGGCTGCGGCTGGCTGTCCAGGCCGCTCTGGCGGATGTCGCCCACCACCCCTACGATCTCGAACAGCGGGCCCTCCATGTACGGCCCCCCTACCTTGATCTGGCGCCCGACGGCGGATTCGCCGGGCCACCACGTCCGGGCGAATGTCTCGTTCACGATGGCCACCTTCGGACCCGTGCGGGTGTCGTTGGCGGTAAACGCCCGGCCCTGCCGGAGCGGCACACGCATCGTCTCGAAGTACCCTGGCATCGCCGTATTGAACAGTGCAATCGGAACCTCGTTGCGCGCCGGCGCCGGCCGCCCCGGGATCGAGTAAAACCAGTCGCCGCAATCGCCCGCGCCGGGCGGACAATGAACCGCGCTCACCCCGGTCACGCCCGGGATCGTCCGCAACCGTTCCATCAGCGCCGCGTAAAAGTTCTCGCGAGCTTGGCTGTCCGCGTACGTCGCCGGCGGCAGCAGTAGCTCCAGGGACGTGATTTGCCCTGCGTCGAAGCCGGGATTGGCGTCCTGGGCCGCGGAAAGGCTTCTCAGCAGCAGGCCGGAGCCGAAGGCTAGCACAAGGGTCAACGCAATCTCCGCAACCACCAGCGCGCTCCGCAACGCCTGCCTGCGCTTGCCGCCGGAGGATCGCACCGAGTCCTTTAACGCAGTGGTCAGATCCACGCGACCGGCCGTAAACACGGGCGCCAGCCCGGCCAGCAGCCCCGTCCCCAGTGTGATGGCCGACGCAAACAGCAGCACCGGCAGGTCCAGCGTGACCTCCGCAATGCGCGGGATGCCGGGCGGCGCAGTCAGAATCAACAGCCGTAGCGCCCAGCCCGCCAGCAGCACTCCACCCATTCCTCCGCACACGGCCAGCACCAGATTCTCGGTCAGCAACTGCCGGATGAGCCGGCCGCGGCCCGCGCCGATCGCGGTCCGGATCGCCAGTTCACCGCTCCGCGCGGTATTCCGCGCCAGCAGCAGGCTCGCCACGTTGGCGCAGGCGATCAACAGCACCAACACCGCCGCGGCCATCAGGATCATCAGCGTGCCCCGCATCTCGCCAGTGGTCTGTTCCGCGTAGAACCTGCCAAAACTGCGGTGTTCGTTCTCAGGACCTGGTTCGGCCTCGGCCAGGTGGGTCATGATCGCGTCCAGGTCCGCCCGCGACTCGGCCAGTGTGACTCCCGGTTTCAGGCGCGCCAAGGCGCGGATGGAGCCGTGTTTGGAACGGTCGGTGGTCGAGCCCTCCCGCGCGCCCAGGGCGACGTAATAGTCCGCTGTGTTTGGAGCCCAGAATGGCGCGGCAACGCCCGAAACCTCGTACATCTGCCCGTCCAACGTCAGCGCCTTGCCCGCGATGCCCGGATCCCCGCCCAGCTTCTCCGCCCAGAAGCGGTGGTTCAGGACGATCACCGGATTCGCCCCGGGCCGGTCGTCCGATTCCGTCCAGAACCGCCCCAGCACCGGCCGCAGCCCCAGCATCGTGAAGTAGTGGCTGGTCACCGCCATGCCGCGCAGCGTCAATGCCTCGCGCCCGCCGGTGAGGGTCATGTGGTCGCCCCGGAAGGCGGCCATGTGCTCCAGCGTGTGATTCCCGCGCAGCCAGTTCTGGTAGTTCACCCAGGTGACGCTGATCCCGTTTGCCTTGCCGGTGGACTCGCCCAGCCAGACCAGCCGCTCGCCCGCCGGATAAGGCAGCGGCTTCAGGACTACCGTATTGAGAACGCTGAAGATCGCCGTATTCGCTCCGATCCCCAGGGCCAGCGTCAGAACGATCACCAGGGTCAGCGCCGGCGTCTTCCGCATGGCCCGCAACGCATAGCGGATGTCCTGCAGCAGGCTCTCCAGGGCAGGGAAGCCCCAGGTGTCGCGCGCCTTCTCGGCTACCCGGACCGGATTCCCGAAGTGGCGCTGCGCCGCCCGGCGCGCCTCTTCCGGGCTCAAGCCGCGTTCCTCGCGGTCGGCCGCATCCATCTCCAGGTGAGCCTGGATCTCCTCGGCCAGGTCACCGGAGATCGCTCCACGGCCCGTCAGCCAGCCTTTCAGGCGGGACCACCATTCGCGCATAAGTTCAGGCCTCCGGATTCAATACGCGGGTCATTGCTTCGACGAAGCGCTGCCACTTCGAGCTCTCGCGGATCAGTTGCTCGCGCCCGCCAGGCGTGAGCGTGTAGTAACGTGCCCGCCGCGCGTTGGGCGATACCTTCCACTCGGCGGCCAGCCAGCCGCGCTGCAGCAGGCGCTGCAAGGCCGGGTAGAGTGAGCCGTTATCGACGACAAACTCACGGCCCGACTGCTGTTCCAGGAATTGCGAGATGCCGTAAGCGTGGTTGGGGCCTGCCTGGAGGCTGCGCAGGATCAGGACTTCCAGGGTGCCCTGGAGGAACTCGAGCGGTTCCCGTGGATCGTCTACTGTAGACATTCTATCTGTAGAATGCGGGCAGACCACTCGCAGGTCAAGAATGAAAGTGGAAGAGGCCGTGAATTGTTACAGGAGCGAAGGAAAGGCGGGACAGGCGGGCGGGCAACACAAAAAGGGCAGGTCGCCGGACCTGCCCTTCTCGCGAATTCGGTTGTAGAAGAGGGAAGTTACTTCGCCTTCTTCTGTTTCTGCTGACCGACGCGGACCTTGAACTGCTTCTGCTGCATATCTTCCCAGGCTTTCCAATCGAAGCGCTTGGAGGCATCGGCAAGGTACTGGTCTACGTCCGCACCCTTCGGCAGGACAGCCATCAGGGTTGCTTCCTGGCCCGTGGGGCCGGTGATGCGAAAACGGCGGACATTCGGGATCGACATGACCACTTCACTATAGCAAATCAGACAACGCTTCGCCTAGTTCCGGCCTCTGAAACTGGAATCCGAGGTCCAGGGCGGCCTGGGGAATCACCCTCTGGCTCTCCGTCAGCACCGACGCCATCTCCCCATACAGCAGCTTCAGGGCGAATCCGGGCACCGGGAAGAACGCCGGCCGGTGTAGTCCCGCCGCCAGGATCCGCGTAAAGTCTTTATTCGTAATAGGATTGGGGGTAACACAGTTCACCGGACCGGCCACGCCCTGGTTCGACACCGCCCAGCCGATCAGGCGCACCATGTCCTGGACGTGAATCCACGACATCCACTGCCCGCCCCCAGCCAACGGCCCGCCGACGCCCATCCGGAACGGCGGCAGCATTTTTGCCAGCGCTCCTCCGCCGCGGCCCAACACCACGCCCGTCCGTAGTTTGACCACCCGAATCCCCAGCGCCCGGGCCAGATCCGCCGTCGCCTCCCACTCTTTGCACGTATCCGGCAGGAAGCCCCGGCCCGGCTTCGACTGCTCGGTCAGCACCTCCGCTCCACGATCGCCGTAATACCCCGTTGCCGATGCGCACACCAGCACCTGGGGACGCGGCGAAAGGGTTGTCAGGGCCTCCACCAGATGCCGGGTTCCGTCTACACGGCTGCTGCGGATCGCTGCCTTCACCGCCGGGCTCCAGCGCTGCGCCACCGGTTCACCCGCCAGGTGGATGACGGCGTCGGCGCCCGCCAGGCTCGCTTCCGGAGGCTGGCCGGCCACCGGATCCCAGGCGAAATAGCCCGGGCGGCCCCGTGGATTCCGGCTCAGGATTCGCAGTTCGTGCCCGTCCGTCCGCAACTGCGCCGTCAACGCGCTGCCGAGAAATCCGGTTGCCCCAGTCAGTGTCATCTTCATAGCGGTCTCATCGAACCCGGAACGGGTCCTTCCCTGTCTGCTGCAAATGGCCGATCTCGCGCAGATAGGCGTCGACACCCGTCTTGCGCTTCATCCCTTCCAGGTTCATATACCGGATCATGCCGAAAATCGGCCGCTCCTGCCAGGGCCGGTCGTGCAGCCCGAAACACCACAGGATGTTCGTATACGTATTGGGGTCCCGCCCGTCCAGCGCATAGCGGTCGTGGATGTGGATCATCGTCTCCAGCGCGTCCTGGCAGGTGGGCGACCACTCAATGATCTTCTTGCCCCAGTACATGCGGTAGTAGCCGTGGATCTTCCCCCGCAGCAGCATCTCGGTCTGGCAGGCGTTCCACAGCGCGTCATGCGTCTCGGCGCGCTCAAACTCTTCCAGCGTGTAGGAGGGCGACCGCGGATCCGCCGCATGCTTCCCCAGCGTGGTCTTCACCCAGTCGGGCAGATTGTCGAGTGAGCCTGGATTCTCCACATGCCGGGCGTAGTTGAACGCCAGTTCGCGCCGCACGATCAGTTCCTCTAGAAACTCCGAGGCAATGAGATCGTGCTCCTGCGCATACTCCGCCGCCGCCAGCGCAATCTCCAGTGACGAGATCTGCCCAAAGTGCAGATACGGGCTCATGTCGGATGTGGCATGCGCGGCGGGTTCATTCCGCTCCCGCGCATAGCGCCGCAGATTGTTCTTAAGGAAGTGCTGCAGCAGCTTCTCAGCGGCCAGCCGGCCGCCCATATAGGAAATGGATGGCGCCACCGAGTGATCGATCTCGCACGACGCTACCAGGGCTGGAATCTCTTCCGCGGTCAACGGCACGTGCCATTCCGGAGCAGTTCCAGTCCAGGCGCGCTGCGGCTTTGTGACCGTACACGGTTCCAGATACTCCGGCAGCAGCCGGGTGATCTTGGGCCGGATGGTATACGCGGCATACTCGCGCTTCTCCAGCACATTCATCGGCACCACGCAGCTCGAATCCACCGCGCTGAACGAAACGTCCAGCTTCGCCGGCACCGTGGCATTGTGCCCGGCCGCGATGAACGTCGGGTAGTCGTCCGTCACCACGCACGCGGCCTTCCGGGCCAGCCGGTACAGCACGTCGTTTGGATCTTCGCGCCGCCGCCGCGGATAGAAGCAATAGCCGATGCCGAGCCGGCCCAGGCGCCGCGCCATCTCCGGCACCCCTTCGAGCAGGAAGGTGTGCAGGCGGTCGTTCGCCATTTTGTAGGTGCAGGTCAGTCCCTCATAGCAAAGGACTGGCAGCTTTAGCTCATTCGCGCGCTGGATGGCCCAGGCCAGGGCGTGATTCGAGTCCACGCGCCGGTTCATCTGGGACCAGTAGAGGACATGCTCCGCGCTGGGCCGGACCGGCGCGGCATTGAGCGTCCGCACCCGCTGTTCAAGTTTCGTCGTGACTGCCACTCACTCTCTGGATGACAAAAAAGCACGCGCAGGAATAAAAACGTGTTTGTTACATCCATGCTAGATCCTTTTCACGCCGGGCTTGCGCGTCTTTTCACAGCGGGCCACTGACGAAAGAACAAGACCCGCGCCATCTTAAGGAGATTCAGCATGAGTAGAACAGCATGGGCGTGGTGTGCCCTCATCGGGGTATCCACCTTGTTCGGTCAACCGGTGATCGGGAAAAAGAGCATCCGTCCGGCCGCGCCGACCGCCTCGGCGGCGGGCCTGGCTCGTGGTTCCGCTTTCCGCATCGTGGGCGACAACCTCGGTCCCCTCGACGCAGTGAAAGCAGAACTGCCCTACCCGGCGGAGATCGACGGCGTCAAGGTGATCCTCAAGAACAAAGCCAGCGGGACCGAGGTCCAGGCCTTCCTCTCGCAGGTCGGCGCCTTCGAGATTCACGGCATCGTCCCCTCCGCGACGGAAGCCGGAGCCTCCACCGTACGCGTGCAAACCAGCGCCGGAACCAGCGCTGAGATCGAGGTCAATGTCGCCGATCAGGTCCTCGGAATCGTCACCACCACCAGTCTGAATGGCGCGCTGGCGGCCACCGACATCCTGCGGCCCGATACCGCCCCGCAGCGCCTCCGGATGACCGCACCCGCGCACCCGGGCGCCACCCTCAGCATCCTGGCCTCCGGCTTCGGTCCCATCAATACCTCCGACGGCGATCCGGCCGTGGAACAGCCCTTGCTCGAAGGCGCTGAACTCATCGTCGGCGGAGTGGCCCTTCCTGTCCGCTACGCGGGCCGCTATCCCGGCAAGACCGGTTACGACCAGATCCTGGTCGATCTGCCCGAGGAGGGCCTCAAACTCGGCTGCTATGTGCCCGTCTCGCTGCGCGCCGGCGACCAGCTGAGCAACGCCGCGTTCCTCTCCATCGCCGCCGCCGACCAGTCCATCTGCGACGCCGGCGGTGCCCTGACCCCGGAAGCGATCCAGGCCATCGACGAAGGCCGGCAGGTGGTCGTACCCGGCTTCGAGATCACCGACAGCGCCACGGAGTTCGACTTCGGCGGCGAGTCCATCGAATTCCACACCCGCGCCGCCAGCGGTGCATTCTACGCCTACAGCAGCTACGAACTCGAGTCGGGCCTGGCGTTTCTCAACGGCACCGTCCAGAACCTGAATGGCTGCTCAGTCGTGACCCTCGAAGGCACCTCGGACGACTACGAAACCGCCGAAGCCTCCGGCCTCGATGCCGGTGAGATCCTCAAGTTTGACGGCCAGGGCGGGGCGCAGTTCCAACTGGAACGCCAGCCCACCATCATCTACACCGGCGACCTCGGCAGCAGCATCCCCGTGCTCCCCGGCATGTTCAGCCTGGAAGCCAAGGCGCAGAACATGATCCGGCAGGCGAAGTCCGCGGCTGTCAAGCAGGCCGGCCAGCGCCGTGGCAACTTCCCCGTCGTCGCGCCGGAACTCACCCCGGGCACCTACACCCTGAGTGGCACCGGCGGCGTTGCCATCGATGCCTTCACTGCGACCATCGACCTGGGCGCGCCCATCACCTGGACCAATAAGGCGTCCATCAACGACATCGATCGCGGCAATCCGCTGCAGGTTTCCTGGACGCCCGGCCCCGCGGCCGATGTCGTCACCGTCACCGGCCTGGCGATTGGACCCGTGCCCGGCGCTCCGAAGGCGCTTGGCCGTCTCTTCACCTGCCAGGCCCCGGCCAATGCCGGCGGGCTCACCGTCGGTGCCGATATCCTGCAACTCATGCCCGTCACCGGCGGGACTGAGGACAGCATGGGCCTCCTTTCGGTCCTGCAGAGCAACACCCCGCCGAACGGCCGCTTCAAGGCGCCGCTGGTGGGCGGAGGCGAGACCGAGTACGGCCAGATCGGCTACACCTATGGCGGCCAGAAGAGCGTCAATTTCCAGTAAACCGCTAGAATGGGACTAGGTGAGAGCCTGGAACCGAGCCAAATTGTTGTGGGGCTATGCGCGCGGCCGGACCCGGCTGCGCGCTTTGCCCGTGGAGTACATCGTCGAAACCACGGCGAAGTGCAACATCTACTGCCCGATGTGCCCCCGCGAGACCCACCCCCAGCCCAAGGAAGATATGACCGATGCGGTCTTCGAAACCCTGGTCCGCCAGACGTCGAAGACCGGCGAGCACATGATGCTCATCGGCCTGGGTGAACCATTCCTCGACCGCAAGATCTTCGACCGCATTCAGTTCTGCGATCAGCACGGCGTCTCGTCGCTCATCTCCACCAACGGCACCCTGCTCGACGAAAAGGCCGCTGCTCGCCTGCTCGACACCCCTCTCGAACACATTACGCTCAGCTTCGACGGCTACAGCAAAGGGACCTTTGAGTTCTACCGCAAGGGCGCCAAGTTTGAGCGCGTGCGCGACAACTTCCTGAACTTCTGCCGCATGAAGCACGAGCGCAAGTCGAAGCTCCAGGTGGTGGTGCAAATGGTCCGCATGGACGGCAACCGCCACGAGGTGGAGGACTTCACGAAGTTCTGGCGCGGCGTGCCGGGCGTCGACCTCATTCGCGTCAAGGAAGACGAAACCAACCTGATGCGCCCCGATGCCGGCCACGGCGCAGCCGAATGGACTCATCCCTGCCACTACCTCTGGCGCGGACCCATGTACATCAAGCACAACGGCGATGCCTACCCGTGCTGCCAAAGCTACATGCTGGACGGCGCACCCGTCGGCAACGTGACGCAGTCCTCCCTGGAGGAGATCTTCGACGGAGCCGAGATGCAGCGCATGCGGCGGCTCCATCTGGACGGCCGCGCCGGCGAGATCGGCATCTGCGCCCGCTGCTGCACCACCATCCCGCATCCGTTCCTGGTGGCCGGTAGCCTGCTGTTCCACGGCCGAACGGTCCGCACGCTGCTGCCGCTGGTGGAACGCCTGGTCTACCTCGCTAAATTACCGGCCCGCTGGTTGAATCCGCCCAAGCCAGTGCCGGTCAATCGCCAAAGCTCAGACTCGTCTGCCACACCGCTGGTTCAGATTGGCCCGCCTCAACCTCGCAAGTCTTCTGACTCCGCCCGGCCGGAATGAAGTCCGTCGTCACCGTCCAACGCAGCATGCGCCAATACTCGAAATCGCCCGGGGCCCCCTCCAGGTATTCGCGCCAGCGCTGCGGCCCAAAGTTGGGACGCCACTCGCTGTCGTCCAGCGCGACATACGGCCGCTGTGAGGCCAGATGCGCCGGCCCGCTCGACCAGGCATACTCACACGCATCCTCGGCGAGCCCCGTCCTCTGTGGTTCCAGTTCGATACATGCCAGCGCCGGCCACACCAGTTGCCCCGCCAGTGCCTGCACTCCATAGCCGCCGTGCCACAGCCTGCGGCGGTCGCCGCGGTCCTCGCGCAGATAGCTGGAGAAACTGCGGCGCAGCCATCGGATGCCGCTGTGAAGATCCTGGGCATCAGGCGCGCTCAATACCAGGTGGGTTCGTTCCGGCAGCAGGCAGTAGCCCAGCACGCTCCACGAGAACCGCTGAACCGCCCGCCGGACCAGCGCCAGGTAAACGAACCGGTCGCGGTCGCCACGGAAAAGAGTGCGATGCTCCAACGCGGCCTGCGTGACGAGCTGCGGGCAAGGCAGGGGCCGGACTTCGGCTTGACGGTGCATACTCAGCTAGTTGCCCGTCGAGGACAAAAATCTCGAAAATGTTTTAGAAGTCCGGATGCTTGTCGATCTGGACTTCCTGCGGCAGCAACGGATTGTACATGTTGTGGTCGAAGTAGTAGCCCGGCCGGACCCGCTCCACCACGTTCGCCACTGACCGGCTGATCACGCGGAAGAAAGGCCGCGGTCCCAGGCCGATCCAGAACACCAGGATCAGCAGCGGAGTGAAGTAGGCGATTTCGCGCCAATTCAGATCCTTGAGGTGCTTGTTCTTCTCGTTCTTCAACTCACCCAGCATCGTCCGCTGGAACAACCACAGCAGGTAGGCCGCACCCAGGGCGATACCGATGCCGCAAGCCAGGGCCCACCAGAACGACATCTCGAACGCGCCCTTGATGATCGTGATTTCGCCGATAAAGCCGTTCATGGGCGGCAGGCCCATGGAGCTCAGCGCCGCAATCAGGAAGATAAAGGTGAATATCGGCATCACCCGGAACAGTCCGCCATACTCCGCGATCTCGCGCGTATGCCGCCGCTCGTATACCACGCCGACAATCAGGAAGAGCATGCCGGTGGACACGCCGTGATTGATCTGCTGGATGATCGAACCGGCGATGCCCGCCGGATTCAGGGCGAAGATACCCAGTGTGCAGAAGCCCATGTGGCTCACCGATGAGTACGCCACCAGTTTCTTCCAGTCCTTCTGCATCAGGCTTACCAGCGCGCCGTAGATGATGGCGATGATCGAGAGCGCTACCACAATGCCCAGCACCTTCGGATCGCGCGCGGTCTCGGGCAGCATCGGGAGGGAGAATCGGATGAAGCCGTACGTGCCCATCTTCAGCAGGATGCCCGCCAGGATGACGGATCCGGCCGTCGGTGCCTCCGTATGCGCGTCAGGCAACCAGGTATGCAGCGGCCACATTGGAACTTTGACCGCGAAACCAAGGAAGAATGCCCAGAAGACCCACCAGGCCATCTCCGGCGGCATCTTCGTTTCCAGCAGCGCCGACATGTCGAAAGTCAGGCGGTGGAACTGAACATACTGCTGCCAGTAGAAGGCCAGAATGCCCAGCAGCATCAGCACCGAGCCGGCCAGCGTGTAAATCACGAACTTGATGCTGGCGTAGCCGCGCCGCTGCCCGCCCCAGATCGCGATGATGAAGTACATCGGGATCAGGGTGAGTTCCCAGAAGACGAAGAACAAAAGGAAGTCGCGCGCCGCAAAGACGCCCAGCATGCCGAACTGGAGCATCATAAACCAGCCGTAGTACTCCTTCAGCCGGTCGTTGATCGCGCTCCAAGAGCACAGCACCGAAAGGAACCCGATAAGCGCTGTCAGAATCACCAGCAGCATCGCGTACCCGTCGACGCCCAGGTTCCAATACGCCCCGATGGACTTGATCCACGGAACCTTCTCGACAAACTGGTAATCTGCCCGCCAATCGAACTGGAACCAGAGTGGTAACGTGGCGAGAAATCCGACAAGGAAGACGAAGTTGGCCCACAGCTTGATCAACTTCGGGTTCGAAGAAGGCAGGAAAAAGAGAGGAATCAGTCCCAACAGGGGGATGCACAGAACTAGCGAGAGCAGGTGATCCATAGCGACCGTCCGGCCAAGCAGCCATTCTATCCCAGATGGGACAGAAATGGAGAATTGTATCTGAATTCACTGAAAGGAAAGGGCGGGACCTGGTGAGTCCCGCCCGTTGTGAATTCAGACCTGGATGTACGGTTATTGATAGTTGAGCGTCTTCGTCCAGCCCACCAGCCAGGCAAAGGCACCCGGCTCGGTGTTGCCGCCCGCCACCAGCGGAGCCGTGAACAGTCCGTTGACGGGCTGATTCACCTGCTGCACCGACAGCGAGCCCAGCGTCACCTGCGAAGGATCGCCGCTGATACCGACACCGTTTGCCACCGGCATCTGTTGCAGGATCGAGGCGGGCACCACGATCTGATGCACGGAGCCCTTGGCCCAGCAGGTGAACACCCGGTTGACCACCTTGCTGCTGTCCTCAGGCGCTGGACCGCGGGAAAGCCCCGTCACTTCAACAAGATCCGTGTCGGTTCCACCCGACCACAGGATGCTCAGGCTGTTCGCGCGAGTCACCGCCGTGATCGCGTCCTTGTTGGTCCAGGTGATCGGCGAAGTCATGCTCGTCGTGGCTTCGAACGGCCCCACCACCGTGCCGCCTGTCCCCGTGAGCTTATACTGGCCGGCCACGAGAATATTCGCACTCGCGCCCGTACCCGGCAGGCCGGGAATGCTGGGCAGGCCCGGGATGCTGGGGATTCCAGGGATGCCGCCGCCGCCGAAGCTGGTCGAGGTGCTCAGCGACAGCATGTAGGTATTGCCTTCGACGCGCGGTACATCCTTGGTGAGGCCGGGACCCGTCAGGGTCAGCTTATCGCCGGCGTCCACCGCGACTGCGGACGGACCACTAACCGAGGGGTCAGCGTCGGTGGTGGTGAACAGGTAGCAGCCGTTGTCCGGATTCACCAGATACTGCTGCATGAAGTTCTGCGAGGCGTAAAGAGCGAACGCTTCGGCGTTGTAACTCTCAAACCCGCCGGCCACCGCCTCAGTAGTCGTATCCACCGAGATGCCCTGGACTGTTGCGGAAATCGACTGCCGGGTGAGGGTGAAGCCTCCGAATACGATCGAGCCGCCGTTCACCAGTTGATCCAGGGAGGCCGGCGACACGCCCATCGGGTTGGTGCACGCCGCGTCAGCCGAGGCGACCAGGGGCATCGTGAAACTGGACGAAGTTGTGCCCCAGTACTTGATCTGGAACTCGACATCGCAGCCGGTGGGTACGTTCTCGGTGGGCAGCGTGAACTGCACGAGATCATAGCCCGGATGCGCCCGATTCCGGCCCAGGTAGGTGATGGGGATCTCCTGGCCCGCCATGACGATGACTGCATCGCCGATGACGGAGCCGCCAGCCGGATAATCGTTGTCTGCGGTGTCGATGGGGCCCCACCCGGTGGCGTCGAACTCAACCGCCGCGCCCGGCGTGATGGGCTTGGTGTAGCTCACCGCGACCGCACCCGTATCGGGCACCAGCACTCGGCCGGAAGCCTGGCCCTTGACCAGTCCGGCGGCCGTGATCAATCCGAAATTCTGGTCGGCCACCTTGACCGGATAGGGATCACTCGTCTCCCCGTTGTAGGTGACCGTGACTTTGTAATCGCCGGCAGGCGTGGCGGACGGCACCAGCGCGACAATTTTCCCCTGCGCGACGGAGAGGATGTAGGCCTGGACCGTGGCGGCATCATCGGCCGTCGTCAGGGCGACGGTCAACCCGCCGGCATCCTGCGGATAGGGCACGTCAAAGGTGATGGGATCCACCGGAGCCAACGCCTGACCAACGATGGCAAAGACCGATCCACGCGCCAGCACACCCGGGGCGGCAGTCGCAGCGAGTGTGCGAACCCCATTCTTTGCGTTGATTTGCGGCTTGGCCAGGGCCAAACCGGCGCACACACTGGTAGCCAGTACGAAAAATACTGCTCTGTTCATATTCCTCCTAAACGAACAACGGAAGGGCAAACTCAGACCCGGAACGGGACGCCATCCGGGCCTGTCTCCGAAAGTCTTCAATCAAGATTAGAGAAAACAACCCCGTTGCGCAAGGAGGAATGTATGTAATTGAAAGATAGTGACTTGATGTGAAACGGATGTGTACATCACGCCACAGATTTAGGGGATCGTCAACGGCCCCACCGCATACGAGTACCCAAAGCGGAATCCGGCCGACTCCGTGGTTCCGCCGTTCACCAACGGAGCTGAAAAGAACCCCGTATTGTCAGGATTGGAGTGCGCCAGCGAGATGTTGGCCATCCACGCGCCGCTGGGATCGGTGTACTTGATCGCGGCAATGACCGGCAGCTTCTGCAACTGGCTCGCCGCCAGCGTCACCTTGCCTTGATCCGCCGTCGTGTAGCAGGAGAAGGCGCGCGTAACCAGCTTCGCCGAGTCCTCCGGCGCTGGCCCATGCGCGTACCCGCTAGCGACGATCATGTCGCCCGGTTGCCCGCCGGTCCAGGTGAATACAAGGTCTTTTGTGCGATCCAACTTGTCCGTGAACGCACCCTGATTGGTCCAGGTGAACGCATCGCTGACGTCGAGCCCGACCGAAAATGGACCGACCACCGAGCCCCCTTGTCCCGACAACTCGTAGTGCCCGCCCACCAGGTTCAAACCCAGCGACGGCGTGATCACCGGCGTGGGCAGCCCGGTGAGCACCGAGTTCAGCGTCACGTTATAGATGTTCGGATCCGCGACATTCCTGGGCACAGCCACATTCCAGGCCGGTCCGTTGAGTGCCAGGCCATCGCCCGCGTCAACATAAACTCCGCCCGAGGTCACCGGGACATCCCAAACCACGCAGCCGTTGGCGTCCCGGCCGGCCAGTTGGAATTGGCCCCGCGCCAGATTGTCCAGAAACTGCTCCGCCGTCCACTGCACGAAACCGCCGCTAAAGAAATCGCTGGTCTGCGTATAGGTGATCGCACCCGAGCGCACAGTGGACGTCACCCGGTTCAGCGTCATGCCGCCGCCGATCAGCGTCCCGCCTTGTGACAGGGTCTGCAGGCCGTTCAGCGAAACCCCGGCCAGGCCGCGGCACACTGCTCCCGAAGGCGCCACCGGAGGCGCTTCCACCTCGCCTGACACCGCACCCGACTCTGCCGGAGCGGCCTCGGCCGGTATCGCCGCCAGCGGCAGGGAGTACTGAATACTCACCGTGTCGCCCAGTTTCAACTGGAACATGGTCAGGCACCCCGCCAGGGTGACATCCGAGGGCAGGCTGAACACCACCTTGTCGTAGCCTGGTTTCAAGGGGTTGCGGCCGATGTAGGAGACGGGAATCTCCACTCCGCCCAACACCACGACCACCCCTTCCCGCCAATTCGCCTCCACGGGAAATTCGTTGTCCGGCGTTTCGAGCGGACCCAGTCCGGTCGCATCCAGTTCCAGGGTGGAGCCCGGCAGCGCGCTGTTGACGAACGTCAGCGCCGAGGGTTCCACGCCCTCCTTCAGAATCCGCCCCGACACTCCGCCGCCGGCGGAGCCGGTGTTCGTCACCAGCCCGAAACTCGCGTCCGCCACCTTCACCGCCGTGCCCTCGCTGGACTCTCCGTTGTTCGTCACCGTCACTACGTAGTCGCCCGCGGGCAGGAAAGACGGCACAATGGCCACCAGTCGCGTCTCCGCTGTGGACACCATGTAGGCCAGGGCAGCCACGGCTCCATCGGCCGACACAATCGCCACCGACACACCGTTAAGTTCCTGTGGATAAGGTACTTCAGCGCTGACGGCAGCGCCGTTCGCCAATTCGACGCCCGTCACCACGAATACCGAACCGCGCGCCAGGACGCCGCGGTGATCCGTCGTCGCCAGGCTCAGCACACCATTCGGACTGGCCACCAGCGGATGGGCTCCGGCCAGGTTCGCAAGAATGAAGACACTTGCCGCGCAGATAAGAATGGATTTGACCAATTGTTCCTCCACCGGGCCAAGCCCCCCAAGGCAGACCCGCCGCTCACAGATATTCCCTTTCGGAGGTTGCTCTCCTCCGATCCCCATCCAAGGCTAAGCAGAATGGCCGGTGCTTTCAAGTGAAAACTGATAGTTTGGTGTCGATTCCACCCGGATCGGATGCTTACTCGCGCGGAGCAATACCCAGGGCCCGCATCTTCTTATATAGGTTGCTGCGCTCCAGCCCCAGCAGTTCGGCGGTCCGGCTGACGTTCCCGCTCGAATCGTCCAGCTTCTTGAGGATGTAGTCCCGCTCGGCCGCCTGCCTGACTTCCAGCAGGCTCGCGGTCCGATCGGAAGGCTTGGGCGCCACACGGCGCGCGACGGGCAGGGGAATGTGTCGTGCATCGATCCGTACCTGCGGATACATGATCACGATGCGCTCCATCAGGTTCTTCAATTCCCGCACATTTCCAGGCCAGGAGTACTCCGACAGCGCCTTGTACGCCTCCACCGTCAGTTCTTTCCCCTTGCGGCCATAAGCCGAAGTGAACTCATTCAGAAAATGCTCGGCCAACAGCGGAATATCCTCCACCCGCTCCCGCAGCGGCGGGACCTCAAACGGAATGACGTTGAGGCGGTAAAACAGATCCTCGCGGAAATTGCCCCGCTCGATCTCTTCTTCCAGGTTCTTGTTAGTGGCGGCGATCAGGCGGACATCCACCTGGATCTGCTCGGCCGAACCAACCGGCTCAAAGCGCTGCTCGTCCAGCACCCGCATCACCTTCGCCTGGGTCTTCAGGCTCATGTCGCCCACTTCGTCCAGGAACAGCGTGCCGCCGTCGGCCTTCTCCAGCTTGCCGATCTTGTCGCCATCCATCCCGGCGATGCTGCCCTTGCGGTGGCCGAAGAGCTCGCTCTCGATCAGTTCCTCCGGGATCGCCGCGCAGTTCAGCTCGACAAACGGCTGATCGGCCCGCGCGCTCTCGGCGTGGATCGCATGCGCCACCAGTTCCTTGCCCGTCCCGCTTTCCCCATAAATAAGGACCCGCCCGTTCGTCGCCGCCATCAGTAGGATCTGCTGGCGCAGCGCCTTCATCGGAACGCTCTCGCCGAAGATGCGCAGGCGGCTGCGGCTGGTGTCCTTGATCTCGCGCAGTTGCAGTTGCATACGCCGCTGCTCCAGCGCGTTATTCAGCACCACCATCACCTTCTCGATGGTGAGGGGCTTTTCCAGGAAATCGAAGGCGCCCAGCTTCGTGGCCCGGACGGCCGACTCAATGCTCCCGTGGCCGGAGATCATGATGATGGCCGGCAGCGCCGCATGGCCCGCGCCCTTCACCTGCTTCAAAACTTCCAGGCCGTCCATGCCCGGCAGCCACACGTCCAGCAGCACCGCCTCGTAGGCGCCATTCAGGATCTCTTCGACGGCCATCTCTCCAGTCGGCACCGCCTGGACCTCAAATCCCTCGTCCTCCAAAACACCCTTGAGCGACTCGCGGATGCCCGGCTCGTCGTCGACAATCAGCACCTGGGTGGGCTTCATGCACGCACCTCTACCGGCCGGGCGTCAAACTCAGCGGACGCGATGGCCGGTATTTCGATGATAAAGCGTGCTCCCACCGGATTGTTGTCCTCCACGCGAATCCGCGCATGATGCTCGGCCACAATGTGGCTGACAATTGCCAGTCCCAGCCCGGTGCCTCGCTGTTTGGTGCTGAAGTAGGGCAGGAACAGCTTCTCCTTATCGTCCGTCGTGATGCCGCAACCGGTGTCGGCGATCATCAGTTCGACCAGTTCCGGCGAGACCGCATGCGTCTCAATGAACAGGTGGCGCAGCGGCGACTCCGCCATGGCCTCCGCCGCATTGTCCACCAGATTCACGATCACGCGTTTGAACTGGTCGCGGTCCAACGCCACCATGGGCAGCAGGGATGACAGCGACACATGGATGGAGATATCCTCCAGCCGGCCGTGGAAGACGGCCAATCCTTCCTCCACCACCGCGTTCAGGTCAGCCGGAGCCGGATGCGCCGCGGGGAATCGGGCAAACCGCGCAAACTCATCCACCAGCGTCTTGACGCTCTCCACCTCGCGGCCGATGGTGGCGCAGCATTCCGTGACGATCCGCCGCACTTCCGGCGGCGCCGCGGTCTTGTCCAACTGCCGCAGGATCCGCTCGGAACTCAATGCGATCGGGGTCAGCGGGTTCTTCAACTCGTGCGCGATCCGCCGCGCCACTTCGTGCCAGGCCGCCGCCCGCTGCGCCCGCATCAGTTCGCTGGTATCCTCGACCACCACAACAAAGCCGCTGGTGACGCTCGCCTCCAGCGCGGCGGCCGTCACTGAGAAATGGCGGACTCCGTCTTCCGTACGGATCTCCACCTGCCGGTCGGCTGTCCCCGTGCGGCGTGCCCGCTTCAACAGCCGGGAGAACTCCTCCTGCCGGTCCCGCGGCATCAAATCCACCAGCTTGCGCCCTGGCTGTACCCGGCCGTCCGGAAAGATACGCGACAACGCGCCATTCACCAGTTGCACGGTGCCGTCATGCGTCAGCGAGAAGACACCCGTCGGGATGCTCTGCAGCACCGCCTCAATGAACCTTCGCCGCCGCTCCAGTTCGTCCTGGTTGGCCTGCAGGTCCTGAGTCATCTCGTTGAAGGCGCGCACCAGCGAAGCCAGTTCGTCTGTTGCTTCTACCTTTACGCGATATGACAGATTCCCGCCGCGCACGGCGCGCGCCGCCTCCAGCAAGGCCGCCACCGGAGACGAAATCTGTCGCGCCAGAAACAGTGCCACCCACACCGCTATAAATAGGATAAAGATCGTGATCAGTACCAGAAGTTGCAGATAGAACCGGCGGGTCTCTTTGCGGCCCGACGCCAGCCGGTCGTAGTCGCTCACCTGCTGGTCCATCTCCTTCTTGCGTTGCACGAGGTCGAGCGGCAGGCGCGCCTCGATCACCACCTCTCCCACCCCATCGATCGGAGCCGTGGCCTTCACCGGCCCGCCCTTCTCCGGTTGTCCGGCTTTGGGGTCGGGGTTGCTCTGGCAGATGGAGATCTGGCCGCCGTCCG
This sequence comes from Paludibaculum fermentans, assembly GCF_015277775.1. Taxonomy (NCBI): domain Bacteria; kingdom Pseudomonadati; phylum Acidobacteriota; class Terriglobia; order Bryobacterales; family Bryobacteraceae; genus Paludibaculum; species Paludibaculum fermentans. The sequence goes on along the minus strand of NZ_CP063849.1, from coordinate 4,814,564 downwards.
CGCGATGGACATACGCCCGATCGGCGCCCGCCAGGTCGCAGACCGACGTGAAAAACTCCGCCGGCACGTGCCCGGTCTTCAGAAACGAGCGCAGGTCTTCACTGTCCGCCACCCAGCGCGCTGAAGCCTGCAGCCGCCCGTTCGCCTCCCGGTCGACCACCGCGCTGATCTCCTGCATGTTCAGCTTCATGATCTCGGCCGGCCGGCTGAACCATTTGTCGAGATTGCGGTTGAGGACGGAGACGCTCCACAGGACCAGGAAGATCGTCGGCAGGAACGTCAGGCTGAGTGCCCCCACCAGCATCTTGGTCCGGATGCGGGAACCTTCCACTCCGGCCCGCCGCGCGAAGTACAGTTTCACCGCGTCGCGGAACAGCATGAACGCCAGCAGCACCGTCAGCAGGAACGTGAGGGTCGACAGGCCCCAGAACACATAGGTCTGTTCCGGAGTCGACGGACCGTAGTCGCCCACGGTGAACGATCCCTGCAGGACGACGAGGTAGATCAGGATGGAGAGCACCACCAATCCGGCGCCGAACCGTACCCGCTGTCTCATGTGCTTATTCTGCCATTTCAGACTTGCTGAGTTCCCTCAAATCTCCGCGCCCCGCTCAAACAAAACCGGCTTCCGTCCGTTGGGAGGGAAGCCGGTTTGTTGCGGACTAAGCCGCGCTGACTGGAAACGCTTATCTAGAAGATGAAGCGCAGACCCAGGCGGAGCTCTCTCGGGCTTTGATAGGTGAGAGGCAGGCCGAAGATCGGGCTGTACCGGGTGCCGGATGAGGCACCGGTCAGCTTGTTGATGTTCTGCGGGTTGGCGTAGTCGCTCAGCTTGTAGCCGCTGAAGAACTTCGACAGCGGCAGTTCCGCCGCGCTGATCGCGCCGGAACGGTTGATCTGCTGCTGGGTATTGGTCACGGCCGCCTGATTGAACAAGTTGATCGCATTCGCTTCCAGGCGCAAGCGAGCCCGCTCGTTCAGCGAGATCTCGTGCGACACCTGAATATCGGTCTGCGTGAAGAACGGGGTCCGTCCCAGATCGCCGCGGCCGTTAGGATAGGTCGGAGCCGACTGGTAGATGACCGACGTCGACAGCGGCGTGCCGCTGTAGGCGTACTGGCTCAGGCCGATGATCGTGCTGCCCGCGCGGGTCTTCAGGTCATAGCTGGTGAACAACTTGAAGGTGTGCGGACGGTCGGTGGCCAGGCGTCCGAAGACATTCTGCTGGCTGCCACTGGCGTCAAAGTAATAGTACGGCAGATCGAACGCGCGGTCGTTGTTCGGGTTCGAGCGGCCGTTTTCATCCGAGTTCGCCAGGCCGGCGTAGTTGCCGTACAGCCGGCTGAAGGTGTAGGAAGCATTCAGTTGGATGCTGCGCGCCACTCGGCCGCGCACGCTGAACTCCACACCGTCGTAGTCTCGAGTCGCCTGCGGAACCAGGAATTCCTTGCCGTTCGGGGTCTTCTGCCCGTAGACGGAACTGGTGTCGCGCGTCAGGCCGCGACCCGGGTTGCCGATCAGGTAAACTTCGTTGTCTTCCGCATCCAGCACACCGATGTCGTCGATCGAATTGATCAGGCGCTTGCGGGTGTAACGAATCCCACCCACTACCTTGTCACTGAGTTGGTGATCGAGGTTCAGGTAGTATTCTTTGGTCTGGTACGGCTTCATGTTCGGGTCGTTGCCGTCGATGACGCCGGAGGAGTTAATCGGCAAGGTGCGGTTGTCATAGCTGATGATCTTGGTGCCGAGCACACCAGGATTAGCCTTCGATAGGTTCTGCACATTCGGATCGTTCAGCTGGTAGACGTAAGTGAACCAATACTCGCCGCCGAACGAGCCGCGAGCCAGGTTGAACTTCATCACGTCGAACACAGAGGCGTAACCGCCGCTCAGCTTCCACTTGCCGTCGCCGCGCACGTCCCATGCGACGCCGATGCGGGGCGCCACTTTGTCGCCCCAGCCGAAGGAGATCGGGTTGGCAATCTTCACGCCAGCCTGTTCCTTCTTGTACGGAGGCAGGAACTCGTTCTCCATGCGCACGCCCAGGTTGATGGTCACGCGGGAATGAATGCGCCATGCATCCTGTACATAGATGCCCATATTGCGGCCATTCACGTTGGAGTTCAGGCGGACGCCGTCTTCCCAGGTGTAGTAGCCGTAGGTGCCGGTCGCCTGATTGATGCTGCCGCGGGTGTACTTGTCACCCCAGTAGATATTGAAACGGCCATTGGTGTAGTCGGTCGCCACGTCGTTCGACTGGCGGTTCAGGGCGAAACCAAATTTGACGGAGTGCTGGCCCTTGGCTTCAAAGATCTTCGTGGCGTCGACATACACGTTGTTGCGAGTGGTAATGTCGCGCGCCGTGGCCAGCGTCGAACTCGAACTCGAGAAGCCGTTTGAACCGGCCACGCTGGCGGGCACCGGCACAGGCGAGGAAGCCGACGCCGTCTGGTAGGTGTAATACGGAACGCCGGGCAGACCGTAGTTAGACGACTTGGCGTTCTCGTACTTGTACCCGTAGCGGGCGGTGATCAGGAACTTCGGGGTGACCGTGTAGGTCGCCGAAGCCGTGTAAGCCTGCGTCGGGGCCCAGCCGCCCGTCACTGTGAGGTCGTTTGACGGAGGAGCGCGGCGGATGTCGGTCGAGGGCAAAGTCCCCGACAGGCGGTAGGGCGACCACAGCCAGGAGGTGTTGATGTTCAGCTTTGAAGTCGCCGAGTAGTCAACGCGGGCGATCGAGTAGTGCTGGATCTGCTCCTGGTTGTATTGACGCGTGCCGAGTGCCTTGTTCGCGGTCACAGGGTTGGAGGCAGCGTCATAGTGATTCGTTCGCATGTTCCGGATGAACTCCGGCATGTAGCCCACGAAGAAATAGATCCGGTCCTTCAGGATCGGGCCACCAAAGGTGAAGCCGGGATACTGTTTGCGATAGGTGTCTTCGGTTGGAGCAAAGAAATCGGCCACGTCGGCATTGAGGGGGGAATTCTGCCACGCACCGCGCGGCCGCGGGTTGAGCTGGTTGCTGGTGAACTGATAGTCGAGTTCTCCATGGTAGGCATTGCTACCGCTCTTGGTGGCCAGGTTGACCACGCCGCCCGTCGCACCACCATACTCGGATTCAAACCCGCCGCTCTTTACCTGCACTTCGCGCAGGAACTCGAACGGGATGTTGGCGGAACCGCCCAGGGAACCGTTCAGCGTGTTGCTGACTTCGACGCCGTCCAAAATGAAGACGTTCTCGGAGCCGCTGGCGCCGTCAACTGAAATGCCGCCGACACCGGCGGAACCAGACTTGGATTCCAGGCGCACGCCCGGAGCCATGGCAAGAAGGCTATTGAAGTTGCGCGACTTGGGCAGCTCAACGACTTGGTCAGAAGTGATGTTGGTTGAGGTACGGCTGCTGGTCACATCCAGCGAGATCGCCGTTTCCGTGACTTCCACGGTCTGGGAAACAGTGCCGACACCCAGTTTCGGGCTCAGCGTGATCTTCGCTCCGAGGGTGACTCGGATGTTCACCTGCTTGGATGTAGTGAAGCCGGTTTTTGTGATTGTGATCGAGTAAACCCCGGGCGGCAGGCTGGGGAACGCAAAATTCCCGGCTCCGTCCGATGTCGTTTCCAGGTCCCTAGGCAAAATTGGCGAAGAAGCCACCAGTTTCGCGGCAGGCACTGCGGCTCCCGTCTCGTCAAGCACCGTGCCGTCGATCCGGCCCGAGTTTTCCTGAGCGAAGAGGGTGCCCGTTAACCCCAACAGCACTGCGAGCAGGAAGACACACGCCTTCCCTTTCGCAAAACTACGCTTAAGCATACAGATCTCCCTTTCCTAAGCTAAGCACCCTGGTTAAGTGGTGCTGCGCGATGCCTCAAAGCCCACTCCTTGGTGAGGAGGATTTTGCAAGCGTAAAATACCCGATCCCTGTATGTCAATGAAGAATTTACAAATAGCAGCAATTGCATTAATTCTATCGACATCAGGTACATTGCTCAGTGTGGATCTTCACCACCATATTTCGTTCGCTGCAGTCCGTGGCTGCCACTAGAGCAATTCCCGTTGATACGCATGCTACTCGAGTAAGTAACCTGAAGTGTTTGAGTTACCTGCCGGACACGGCCACTCCCTCTGCGCCAACCGTCAAAACTCCGTTGGCTGTCCCCCTCCGCTCGCGGCCGAACTCAAGTTACAAGTTTTCCCTCGGAGGCAATTATGTACAGATTGCTACGTATTGCTCAAAAGATAGGTTGTTTGGTTGAAACTCTGCGCGCTTGTCCAGTCGCGAAATCTTCCTCGCGATGCAGATGCGCCTCCGCCCGGCCCGGAGCGCTCTGCTAGCAGGGGAAACAGAGGTGAATATCAGAATTTTGGTGAGATCGCCTACGTTTTTCAGGCCTAGATCGTTCGATCGGAGCGAAGTGAAGGCGAAGTCGCAGTGTATCTCCGCGCAGTTCGTTTACTTTTGTTTCGTTACACTTGCAAAGTTACGGCCCTGGCCCGGCAGATCCCGGCCAGTGCGCCCCTCGGTTAAGAACATCAGACCTGCGTATGCTCAATTCGTTGGCATGATAAGCACTCGTGATGTTACAATCAGCACATTGACGTGTGATCTCTGTTTGGGGAGTTTAGGAGTGCTTTGGATGATAGCTTCTCCGGGGGGTCTACCAGCCGTCCGAAGAGCTCGAAATCGAGTTGGAGCAACTCCTGCGACCAGGTTGCAGGTGGCCCTTCACACTAGCTGTGATCCGACCATTCTGAGCGCCGAACCGCCACCCTGCCCCAACTACAATGCAAATCTCCCCGTCCCGATCGGACGCTTCCAGCAGAGTCTCACCGTCTCGTTCCAGGCCCACGTTGGTATTTGGACTCGGCGGGGTGAAATCGTTCGGGAGTAGCCAATCAACCTAATTTTGGGAGGTTTCAGTGTTAAGTAATCTAATCAAATGCTTCAGGGGCTCAAAAGGCCTCTTAACCGTGTGCCTGGCTCTAGTCACCTTGCTGGCAGGCATCGCGGTCGGTCAGGAGACCACTGGCACTATCGCCGGTCAGGTGATCGATGCCTCCGGCTCCGCAGTTCCTAACGCCAAGGTCGAAGTTACCGGCCCCTCTCTTCCGCGTCCCATCGTCGTAACTTCGGACTCCACCGGCCAGTTCCAGATCAGCCAGGTTCCCGCTGGCATTTATGTCGTTACCGGCACGGCCCAAGGGTTTTCCTCGGTCAGGAAGAACTCTGTTCCCGTGAACCTCGGTCGCTCCACTCGTCTCGACTTCAAAATGGAAGTCGGCCAAGTGACGGAAAGCGTCGTGGTTAGCGCGGACGCCGTCCTTGTTGACACGAACTCCAGCTCGTCGGCGGTCGTCGTAGACAGAACCTTCTTTGACACCCTGCCCAAGGGCCGCGGCTTTGACAGCCTCGTGGCTCTTGCTCCCGGCGCCCGCAGCGAGGGCAAAACCGGTGGGTATCAGGTGGACGGTTCCTCCGGTTCTGAGAACACCTTCTATCTCGAAGGCCTCGAAGTTGGAAATGTTCAAAATGGCACCCTCGACAAGCGGAATCAGATCCCGATGGAAATGATCCAGCAGGTGCAGGTCAAGAATGGTGTGATGGAAGCCCAGTACGGTGGCGCCATGGGCGGCGTCGTGAACGCCGTGCTCCGCAGCGGCTCCAATGACATTCACGGCTACGCTGGCTTCTACTTCAACAACTCGGCCATGCAAGCCCGGCCGCGTCCGGTCCTTCAGCTCGATCCGACGAGTGGCAGCGACGACACCTACCGCTACTTCAATCGCAGCGATAAACAGGTCGACCAGTTCACCACCTGGAACCCGACGTTCAACCTCGCGGGCCCGATCCTGAGGAACCGCCTGTTCTTCTTCGCCGGCTTCAGCCCCTCGACCACAAATACCGACCGCTACGTTGTCTTCAATGATGGCAATACGGGCAACTACCATCGCAAAGAGTTCAATCAGAGCACGATCGGTAAGTTGGACGCAGTGCCGTTCGGCAAGTTGCGGCTCAACTCGACCTGGATCTGGAACCCCAGCTACGGCCGCGGCAATCTTCCGAACGCCGATGGCACGAGCTCTTTTACCAGTCCCTACTCCGGTCTCGGCAACTATAGCCCGGGCAACGTCATCTCCGGTCAGGCTGACTACATTGTTAATAGCAAGCTCATCCTCTCTTTCCGGGGTGGCTACAACTACAACAACAACAACACTGCCTACGGACTGCCGAGCTTCACGTCCATCTATTACTCGGGCCAGTCGACCACCATTCCTCCGGCCGACCTGCGGGCGCCGAATGGCTACATTCAGAACCCGACGTCCAAAACCCTGTTTGACATCTACAAGCGTACCAACCTGAACGCCGATGCTTCCTACACCTTTAACTGGGGTGGTCAGCACACGCTCAAGGGTGGCTGGCAGGCCAATCTCCTTTCCAATTCGGTGAATCGCAGCGACTGGGCCAACGGCTACTATCGCTACTATTGGGGTCTTAGCTGGCCCTGTATCACCAGCCAGTGCTCGGGCTCCCAGACCGGTACCTACGGCTTCTATCGCTATCGCCAGATCGGTACCTACGGTGATGCCTCCAGCACCAACCACGCCATCTTCTTCCAGGACAACTGGCGCGTAAACAAGCACCTGTCCCTGAACCTCGGCATCCGCACCGAGCGCGAATACCTCCCGAGCTTCTCGGTGGCCGGCCAGACGACCGCGGCTCCGCCCATCGAATTCTCCTGGGGCAAGAAGTTCTCTCCTCGCGTCGGCGCCTCCTGGGATCCCAAGGGTGACGGCAAGATGCGCGTCTACGGTTCGTTCGGCTACTTCTACGACATCATGAAGTACGAAATGCCTCGCGGCAGCTTCGGTGGTGACGTGTGGCTCGAGTACTACTACTCCCTCGACGATCCGAATGTTGTCAGAACCAATACGGCCATCCCGGCCGATCCGCGCAAGCTGCCCGGCAAGCTCTTCGAAGTCGTGAATTGGCGCATTCCGTCCAACGACCCCAGCGCCCACCTGATCGACCCCGACCTGAAGCCGATGAAGCAGCGCATGATGGACTTCGGCGTTGAGTACAGCCTCAACCCGATGCTCGTCGGCGCCGTCCGTTACACCAACCGCCGCCTCATCCGGACCATCGAAGACACCGGCTACATCGGTGCCGACGGTGAAACCTACCTCATCGCCAACCCCGGCTATGGCGTTACCGCCAGCGCCGCCAACTGGCTCAGCTGGATGGGCCCCGGCATCCCGACTTCGCCCAAAGCCCAGCGCGACTACGACGCCGTTGAGTTCCGCCTCGACAAGCGTTTCGCCCGCAGCTACAACTTCACGGCCAGCTATACCTGGAGCCGGTTGTACGGCAACTATAGCGGTCTGGCAAGCTCCGACGAAAACGGCCGCACCAGCCCGAACGTGAACCGCTACTACGACCAGCCCTGGGTTGGTATCGACCAGTCCGGCAAGTACGCCTATGGCCGCCTCGCCACTGATCGCCCCCACACCTTTAAGTTCTTCGGCACCTACAATGCGAAGAGCAAGTTTGGCTCCACCACTTTTGCTCCCAACATTCAGGTGTACTCCGGCACCCCGCTCACCACCGAAGTCAACGTTGTGTCCACCACCCCGGCGTTCCCCTACGGCCGCGGCGACCTGGGCCGGACGCCCGTGTTCTACAACTTTGACGTCAACCTGATGCACGAGATCACTCCGTTCAAGAGTCATGAAGCGCTGAAGGCCCGTTTCGAACTCGCGGTCTTCAACCTCTTCAACAGCTCGATCGTGACCGACAAGAATAAGACTCTCCTTCACGAGAATGACGGCCAGATCAGCTTTGACAACTACGCGGACGTGTTCAAGGGCTTCAACGCCCTGCAACTCATGAAGTCTCAGGATCTGCGCACCAACCCGATGTACGGCTTGGCCAGCAGCTTCCAGTCTCCTCGCCAGTTGCGTCTGCAGGTTTCCTTCCTCTTCTAACCGATCAGGAATCACAACCAACTCAAGCAAAGGCGGCGCCCACCGGCGCCGCCTTTGACTTTTACGAACTCCTCATCTAGAACGTCAGCCGGAACGTCAACCGCATACTCCGCGGATTCTGCCACCCGTACGGCATCCCATACAGGCTGTTCAACGTCCTCGACTGCGAGTTCGCCGCTCCGACATAGTCATACCCCTTCGACATCAGGGCGCCGTAGTCAAAGCCCGACTGGTTTACCTGCGTCGGGGTGCAGTTCGTCCCCGCCGTTCCACACTGCGCCGGATTCAACCCCGAGGTGCTGATCAGGTTCTGGTTCACCAGCGTCACGCTCTTCTGGTTGAACAGGTTGAAGATCTCCACCCCAACCCGCGCCTTCATCTTCTCGTTCGACTTGCTCACACTGAAGTCCTGCGAGAAGCTCATGTCCGACTGGCTGAAGATCGGGGTCCTCTTTGAACTCACCCCGGTCGCCGACCAGTTGCCCGTCGTCGGATCCCGCGCCATATCCACGAAGTTCCCACGCCCCTCCACAAATACCGGAGCGCCCCATACGCTGATATAGCTGCTCAGCGGCGTCCCCGAATAGATCTGCTGGAACCCGCCGATCATCGCGTTCACCTTCCACCACTTCAGGTTGTAGTAGCCATACCCCTTGAACGTGTGCGGCCGGTCCGTCGCCAGCGGCCCGTCGGCCCGGTGGCCGTGCGCATCGAACTGCATGAACGGCTCGTCGAACGCCCGGTCGCTGTTCGCACCGTTGCGCCCGCCGCCGCCATCGCTCACATCCGTAGCCGTCAATCCGCTGTAGTTGCCGTACAGCCGGCTATACGTGTAAGAGACCGACCCCGTGAAGTTCGAGCTCATCCGCTTCGTCAGCCGGAACTCGATCCCGTCGTAGTTGCGGACGGCCTTCGGATTCACCGGACATCCATTGCAGTCCTGCACGCTCTGGTTCACGCCATAGCCCGGATTGACGATGTAGTAGACCTCGCCGTTCTGCGTGATTGTCCCGGCATCTTCAATCGTCCGGTCCAGCCGCTTGCGCGAATAACGCGGCTCAAACACCAGCGAAGGCGTGATCTCCCAAGCTGCTCCAACCACCATCTCGTGCTGCTTCATCGGGTCCAGGTTCGGATCCACCAGGCCCGTTGGTCCCAGCGAGCCCACCTGGTTCGGATCGTTCGCCGGCTCGCGATAGTCGAAGTTCTCGATGAACCGCATCCCGTTGGCCGGGAAGCTGCCCACCGCCGGAGTGGCGCCGCCGCCCAGCGGGCAGTAGTGACCCTGTGAATCGCGCTGCGGCAGGATCTGCGTGAAGTTCGGAGTATCCAGCGCATACACGCAGTCGTGCCAGTAGTCGCCGCCGAAACTGCCGCGCGGCAACTGGTACTTCATGATGTCGAAGAAGTAGCCGAAGCTGGCGTACACCTTCAGCTTGCCCTTGCCCGTCAAGTCATACGCAGCGCCCAGCCGGGGAGCCACCTTCTGGCCCCAGCCAAAATTGATGCCCTGGAAGCCCGGCAGCGAGTTGTACGAGGGCAGGCTCTCCTTGTCCAGCCGCACGCCGACATTCACCGTCAGCCGCGGACCGATCGTCCACGCATCCTGCGCGTACAGCGCATGATTCCAGCCGCCCACCTTGCCCGCCGTACCCAGGTCGCGCAGGTTCACCGTACCCCACAGACCCTGGCACGAACTGCCGTCGGCCGCTCCGCCGGATTGTCCGTACAGGCTTTGGTTCTGGGCGTTGATGCCCTGGCACCGGGCGATGCCGTTCGTGGTTTGCGGTCCGTACGGCACGCCAAAGGCGACATACACGTCCGCCGTGTTGTAGCCGCTGATCGTATCGTTCGTGCCGTGGTTGAACGTGTAGCCGAACTTCAGGTTGTGCGTGCCGAACCCGCGCTTGAACCAGGCCAGGTCCTGGCTGAAGTTGTACTTCTTCCACTTATCGAACACCGTCTGGCTGTTGGCGCCGATATTCGTCCAGCCCGTGGCGTTCACATACTGCGATGGCAGAACCGTGCCGTCCAGGGCGGTCGTCGTAGCCAGCGCCGGAGCATTGCCCGTGCTATACGGATAGTTCGTGTCGCGATAGATGTACTTCAACCCGCTAGCCAGCCCGCGGTCCTGATAGTCGTAGTAGAAATAGCCGAACCGCGAAGTCAGCACCAGGTTCGGCGTCAGCGTGATGTCCGCGCCCGAGCTATAGATCACGTTCGGCGCCACATACCCGATGCCGTTGTTCCAGTTGTCCGGATTCGTCGTTGAACTCGAATTGAACTGGCTGCTCAGGTCGTCGGCCTGGGGCAGGGAAGTGCCGGTGCCCTTCGCATACGAGTACGACCATGACCCGTACAGCCGGATCTTCTGCGTCGCCAGGTAGTCCAGCCGAGCCGTCGAATAATACGTGTCGATATTGCGGTTGAAGGTCCGCAGGCCCGGGGTACCCGATGCGGCCGCGAAGTTCACCGTCCGCCCCAGTACCTGATACTCCGGCGCGCCCGACGCGAAGAACCACAGGCGGTCCTTCACCAGGTATCCGCCCAGTGTGAAACCAGGTGTCACCGTGCGGTAGTGGTCCTGCGCCGGCTGGTAGGTCTCAGCGGGCTGGTCCAGTCGCTTCGCGCCATTGGCGTTTGTCGGCACCAGCGGATTCTTGATCAGCGTCGGGTTCGGCCCCACATCCAGGCCGGAGCCCGAGTAATACGTGAACAGGCTGCCCGTGAACTGGTTGGATCCGCGCTTCGAGATCACATTCACCACGCCCCCCAACGCGCCGCCATACTCCGCCTCAAAACCGCTCGTCTTCACCTGCACTTCCTGGATGAAGTCCATCGGGACGTTCGCGGCCGAGTGCCCGTCGAACAGCGACGCGGTCTCCATGCCTTCCACCAGATAGGCGTTCTCCGAATTGCTCGCGCCGTCGATCTGATAGCCGGCCTGCAGCGGCTCGCTGCGCGCGCCCGGCGCGAACTGAATCACGCTCTGGAACGACCGCGATTGTGTCGGCACATTGGCCAGTATGTTGTTGCCGATATTCGTCTGCACTTTGCTCTGGCTGACGTCGATCGTCACCGCATCGGCGGCCACCTCCACCACCTCTGAGGTCGAACCCACCTCCAGCACGATGTCGAGCGAAGGCAGGCGCCCCACCTCCAATGCGATGTTCTCTTTCCGGTACCCGCGGAATCCCGAGGTCGTCACCGACACCGAGTACAAGCCCGGCGGCAGGTTGGCGAACCGGAAGTAGCCGCCCTGGTCCGTCTCCTGCTTCTTGATCCCGATCAGTGCCGGGCTTCTGACTTCCACGGCGGCGTTCACGATGACCGCACCGCTGGGGTCCTTGACGGTCCCTTGCAGGCCGCCCATGGTTTCCTGCGCGACTGCGCCCGTGGACAAAAGTGAAAGTGAGAGCAATGCCCTCAATACGGCCGCTCTTGATGGTCCTGGACCATCGTTGGTTACGATGTTCTGTCCGTAGATCTTCCTATTCATTTCAACTCCCAGCGAAAATCCGGCGTAGCCTGCGGATGATTCGCACGCCCAAAGCCCTCGGGACCCCAGGCGGCTATTAATCCACTTGGAGCACGCTGAATTAATATTGCCGTTTACATCTCTACAGTCAAAGAGATTTATGTAACTCAAAAGGGCTAGTGTTTCGATCGTGCTAATTCGACTGGTAGCTCAGTGGTTCAGTGCGGTGTCTGTGTAAGCACTGTATAATCAGCATGATGGGAGGAGAGAGGCGAGCGGGGAGACTGTTCCTGGCGCGATCAGGCGGGTGTACAAAAGATCGGACTTATGGTTTTCTGAAATACTTATAACGCGCTTTTCCTCTCGCGTAACAGAAAGCACTAATTGAAGTTGCGATCCTCTGTACAAAAGATGGGTGAGTTCTTGGGGTACTCTTAGCGGCGACACTGTTCGCGCTCCGTTTTAATCTTCCGCGGCCGGCGCCGGCGCCCCTGTTAACCAAAAGATCTGGTGATTGATGTTCCTTAATGGAGTACAATCCCGAGAATCCGGCCGGCCGTGTTCAGGCGCACTTCCACAGCCGGCGCCCGCACCGCCGGTTCCGGAGACTCGCTGGGTTTCTATGGAAAGTCCGGCGCTGCCCGCGACTGCTCAGTCGCCCGCGATATAGGCGTCCACTTCGATCTCCACCAGCAACCTCGAATCCACCAGGCCGCTGATCTGGACCATCGTCGCTGCCGGCCGCACATGGCCCACCGCCTCGAAGTGCGCCCGGCCAATCGCATCCTGGTGCGCCAGGTGTGTGATGAACATCCGCGTCCGCACTACATCGTCGAGGCTCGCACCTGCCTGCTTCAGCGCACGGCCGATCTTGTGGAAGACATACTTCGCCTGCTCGTAGGCATCGCCCTCACCCACGATCTCGCTCTGCTCGTCCACCGCCGTCGTGCCCGCCACCCATACGTGGGCGCCGATCCGCACGGCCCGCGAGTAGCCCACCACCGGCTCCCACTTCGCGCCCGACGAGATGTTGATTCTCTGTTCGCTCATACGCATTCCATCGCCAGGACAAACGCCCCGCTCAGGCCCGGATACTCCAGCCCCGGAGGCACAATCGCCGGCAGCGGCAGATACCCTTGGCTCAGCTCCTCCGCCCGCGTCCGCACCAGCGGAAACAGGTGCCGTTGCCCCATCACGCCGCCGCCCAGCACAATCACCTGCGGCGACACGACACACGCCAGATTCACGCAGGCCTGCGCCAGGTAGTCAGCCTCGATCCGCCATGCCTCGTGTTCCGGCGCCAGTTCATCGGCCGGCACGCCCCACCGCGCCTGCATCGCCGGACCGCTCGCCAGCCCCTCCAGGCAGTCGCCATGGAAGGGACACACGCCCTTGAATTCCGCGATCTCGCCCGGAGCCCGCCGCACCAGCAGGTGGCCCATCTCCGGATGCATCAGCCCGTGCACCAGTTGCCCGCCCACCAGGGCTCCGCCGCCGATCCCCGTACCCACCGTGATGTAGACCAGATTCTCCAGGCCCTTGCCCGCGCCGCAGCGCGCTTCGCCCAGAGCCGCTCCGTTCACATCGGTATCGAATCCCACAGGCACATTCAATCCGCGCCGCAGCGCATCGCGCAAGGGGAAGTTCTGCCACGCCAGCTTCGGCGTATTCGTGATCGCGCCGCTCGCGAAGTCGATCGGCCCGAAGGTCGCCACCCCGACGCCCTTCAACGGACCCCGCTCCCTGAAGTACTCCACCACCTCCGACACCGTCTCCAACGGATTGTTCGAGGTCGAAAAACGCCGCACATCCCGCGGCTGCAACGGATCATCACCGACGGCCACGACAAACTTGGTCCCGCCCGCTTCCACGGCTCCGTACAAACTCATCCCTACAGTATGCCGCGACCCCCAGCCGCTTGGGCGGCGATCTCAGAACGACTCGCCCGACTCCGCCAGCAGGCTCATCAGCGCGTCCCCACTGCGCCGGATCTCTTCCCGCGCCATCGCTACACTCCGCTGCCCCGCGGGAGCCCAGGGCTGCAGCACCCTTCGGAACTGCGCCAGCCACTCCGCCGGATGCTCGCTCTTCACCGGTGTGTCCCGCAGGAAGCCGACGAACGAAGCAATCGTCCCGTTCAGCGACGCATCCTCCGGAGCCGTATCCAGCAGGCTCCGGTACACGGCAGATTTGGCTTGGAAGAACTCCATCGCATCCTGCCCCTGCTCGGGCCGCCAGCTCTCCACCCGGTGCAGCAATACGTTGAACCGCGCCGGCCGGTCGTCCTCCGTCGAGTTCGATGTCATCCGTAATTCGTTCAGCGAACGGGTGAGGTCCTTCGCCGGTCCCTTGGACAACAGCGTCGCCGCAGCCTCATCCGCTGGACACGGCTTCGACGTTTGGACCCCTACGAATGCCTTGTACGCCTCGGTCAGCGCCCCGCCTTCCGGTGAACCCTGCGCCAGAACATCCACTTCGTCGTCCAGTTCTGGCACCGCCGCATACGCCCGCGGATCCGCACCCGCCGTCCGCATCGCGGACCCCAGCGCCGCCATCAACGCCGCCCTGTCCTTCTCGCCGGCCTCAAACTGCGACACCAGCCGCACCGCGCCCAGCAATTGCCCCGGGGTCGAAGACATGGCGATGATGTGCGCCAGATACTGCGCCGGCCGGCCCTCTTCGCGCTGCTTTGCCGTAAAGCCGCGCCGCGCAATCGCCAGCGCCAGCCCGTAATACTCATCCACACGCGCCACCAGCAGGTCCGCGCAAGTCGTCTTCGGCGGCACCGGCACCTGCATCGAAAGTGCCATCTCCTGTGCCTTGGCCGGACTCAGGTTCATCATCGCCAGCACGGCCCGCACCTGCAGGCCCAGGCCATCCAGGTTCTGCAGGCTGGCCTCCTGCCTCTTCCCGGCCACCGAGTCAAAGGTGACGGCCTCGCTCGCCCGCACCAGCGGATAGGGCATACTCGCCCGCGACGCCAGCTCGAACGCCTCTTCCAGCACCGCCATGCGCCGCTCTTTCGACGGGATCCGCTCCGGCGTGGCCTGCTTCATCAACAGCCAGGCCGCGATCTCCGGCGGAGCCTGCGCCGCCCGCTGCATCAGATCTTCCGGCGGACTCGCCGCTCCGCACATCCCGGCGCACACTGCTCCCCACACGACGGCCCGTGCAATCACTATTTCTTCACTCTGCTCATCGCCTTTGTGATCGCATCCTGAATCCTTGGCTCTACCTCTTCCGTGAAAGGCCCCGGGTGCCCGTAATAGATCATGCTGTCCACCGCTTCATATCCGCCTTCCCGCAACACGCGCGCACTGGGAATGTAGCAGGCCACATCGTTCGAATAGCCTGCCACCATCAGACGCTCTCCGGGGAACGTCCGTTGCACCCACAGCGAGTAGTCGATCACCACTTCGCCGCCCAGGGCCACCAGTGTGAAGCCCTGGTCAAAGCGGATCACCTGCACCGGATACTGCAGCGTCCTCGGTGCCCGGCCCTCCTGGTAAAGGGCCAGCATCATGGCGGCTCGCCTTGATTTGAAGACGTTCTGGTCCTTCAGTTCGTTAGTAAACTGCTCACTGGAATGCGGAGCGAAGGGCAGCTCCGCCATCTGGTATACGCTCTTGATTCGCCCCGATACCGGCTTCATCGGAGTCTTCACGACGCGCGCCACTTCACCGCCCAGCGACGCCCCATGCTGCTGGGCAAACTCCAGTTTCGACCGCGGATTCGGATTCTGGTCCCCCGCGCACAGCTGCATAAACAGCGCGGTCGCTCCCGGATAGGCCCTCTCCACGGCAGCCTGCGCAAAGCCCGCGTAGTCGCCCGTAATCTCGTAAAACTCCGCCGTCAGCGTCGTATTGTGGCAGGCATACCCAAACAGCACCGCGCGCACCTGCCCGTTCGGCGCAACCACTCGCAACACCGGCACCTTGTGATCCACCGGACCGTTTGGATTCACGCCCAGCAGCACGCCCTTGTCCGTCACCACCCGCCGGTTCGTCGCAAAGCCCGTCTCGCCGTAATCGAACGCCAGCGCCGCCGGCTGAATATCGCCCAGCGCGGCCGCAATCACCGTGACCAGCTTGTCGCGCAGCGTGTTCGCATACTCTTCCACTACCCGCTTCTGCGCCGGCTCCTGTGCCCCCATCACCGACAGGTTGTTCCGCACCACTGGCCCCGTGTGCGTGTGTGAGGAATTGAACACAATCTGGCTGCGCTCCAGCTTGTACTGCTCAATCACCTTGGCCGACACTACGTCCGTAATCGACTTCGGCAGGCCGATCAGATCGGTCGTCACAATCACGGCCGTCGTACCCTTTGCATCCTGCAACGCCAACGCCTTCGCCCAGATCGGGGTCGCCCCCTCGCTAGGCTTCGTCCGCGCCGCATACCCCGCCATCCAAATCGGACCGCTGGGTGTGATCTCCACCTTCGCAACCCCGGCCTTCGTGCCGGAAGCCGCGTACAGATACGGTGAAGTACTGATTAAGGCGATCAGAAAGAGCGTAGGTTTCATATCAATGTGATGTTAGAATCCCTCTGTTCATGTGTGAGTCGGCAGTCTGGGAGTCGCTCATGATGCTCTGCCGTTCCCTGTTGACCTTAGCCCTGTTGCCACTGGTTGTCTATCCGCAGGCACAAAGCAATGCCGGCAGCGTGAAAGGTTCCGTCCTCGATCAGTCAGGCGGAGCCATTTCGAATGCCAAGCTTACCATCAGCGATGCGGCCAGGGGCATCTCCAGAAACGCCGATACCAACACGGACGGAGCCTACTACTTCGCCCTTGTTCCGCCCGGTCACTACCGGCTCAAGGTCGAGGCCGACGGCTTCACCACCAAAATCCTGGAAGGCGTTGACGTCCGTGTCGGCGACACCCTTTCGCTTCTCATTCAGATGGTGGTGGGCGGCGTACAACAGGAGATCAGCGTCCAGGCCGATGTGCCCGTGGTCGAAGGCGAACGCGTCCAGCAGGCCAACACCATTGAACTGGGCCGCATTCAGAACCTGCCCATCAATCGCCGCAACTACCTCGACTTCGCCCTGCTTGCACCCGCCACCGCCGACACCTCCGCCATGGTCGACGGCACGGACTACCGCGTAGCCCAGACGCCGCAATCCGGCATCAGCTTCGGTGGCGGCAACGGCCGCGGCAACGGCTTCTTCATCGACGGCGTCGAGAACTACATCAACTCCGGAGGCGTCCGCCCCTCCATCAGCCAGGAAGCCGTCCAGGAGTTCCAGATCAACCGCAACTCCGCTTCTGCTGAGTTTGGCTGGGCCGCCGGCGGCACCGTCAACATCGTGACCCGCGGTGGCAGCAACGGCCTCCACGGCAACGTCTTCGGCTTTCTCCGCAACCGCGGCATCCAGGCCCGCAACTTCTTCGATCCCGAAAAGTCCGGCTTCACCCGCGTCCAGGCCGGCGCTACCCTCGGCGGCGCCATCCGCAAGGACCGCACCTTCTTCTTCGCCGCCTACGAACGCCTCGCCCGCCAGGAGACCGCTTTCGTCCCCATCCTCCAGGACCGCTCCGCCTTCAATGCCCCCACCGTCCCCCAGCAGAATCTCCTGGCCGCCCTCAATGCCTCGGGCAGCCCCACCCTCATCGGACTCAGCCGCGCCCTCACCGCTGCCCTCACGCCCGGTCTCAATCCGTACGTCGCCAAACTCTTCCAGGCCAACAGCGGAACGTTCCCCTTCAGCGAAGGCGACAACGCCGTCTCCGTCCGGCTCGACCACCGCTTCTCTGACCGTCACAGCATCTATGGCCGCGGCAACCTCTCCACCCTCCGCAACCAGAACGACCAGTTCGGTGCTCTCGTCGCCTACAACCGCGGCCGCAACTTCCAGCTCTGGGACGGCACCACCATGCTCAGCGACATCTTCGTCATCAACAGCAACTGGGTGGTCGAAACGCGCGCCATGTTCAACTTCAGCACCGTCTTCGTGACGCCCACCGACGGCGCCGGACCCGAGCAGAACGTCACCGGCTTCGGCTACTTCGGCCGCGAGATCTTCCTGCCTTCCCGCACCTACGAGCGCCACTACCAGATCATCCAGAACTGGAATCGCCACTCCAACGCTCACGACATCAAGTTCGGCGTCGACCTCAACCCCGTCCGCGACACCGCCGATACCGAGACCTTCTTCAGCGGCCGCTTCAGCTTCGGCGAAGCCATCCCGCTCTCCAGCGTCATCGCCGGAGCGGCCGGCAGCACCGCCGTCGTCCAGCAGATCTCGCAGTTCCTGCAGGCCGCCGGACAGAGCGCCCTGCTCCCCGTCCTCAGCCAGCCGGTCTCCGCGCTCCAGTCGCTCTCGCTCGGCCTGCCCACCTTCTACCAACAGGGTTTTGGCGATCCCAACTGGATCGGCTGGTCCAAACGCTACGGCCTCTTCCTCCAGGACCGCTGGCGCGTCCATCCCGACCTCACCCTCAGCGCCGGCCTCCGCTACGACATCGAAGTGAACGAGAAGGTCCTCGGCACCGACAAAAACAACTTCGCCCCGCGCTTCGGTTTTGCCTGGAATCCGGCCGGCAGCCGCGGCTTCGTCATCCGTGGCGGCTACGGCATCTACTACACGCCCACCAACCTCCAGGTCGCCAACATCGCCGACGCCCTCTCCGGCCGCTCCATCAACCAGGTCTTCGTGCCCATCACCGGCATCCCCCAGATCGTCAACCCGCAAACCGGCCGGCCCACTACCTCGGCTGACATCTACCAGACCATGCTCAAGCAGGGGATCCTCGGCTCGCGCACCATCACCCCGGCCGATCTGCTGCCGCTCGGCATCCGCGTCGGGCCCGGCCTCCCGCTCCGCGTCGAGTTTGGCAGCGACCGTCTGCGCCAGGGCTACTCGCAGCAGGGCAGCTTCGAAATGGAGCGCGCGTTCGGCGATTGGGCTGTCTCCGTCGGTTACCTCTTCAACCACGCCCTCAAGATCGCCCGCACCTCCGGCCGCAACCTCTTCTACACCGGAGCCACCAACCCCAACGGCACGCCCGTCTACGGCCGCATCGATCCCACGCTGCTGCAGAAAAACATCTTCACCTACGACGGCAACTCCAACTACCACGCCGGCATCCTGCAGGTGCAGCGCCGCATGGTCAACAATCTCACCCTCAACGCGCACTACACATGGTCCAAGGCCATCGACGACTTCACCGACTTCAACTCCGACTTCTCGCCCATGGACCAGCTCTGCAAACGCTGCGAGCGCGCCCTGTCGCCCTTCCACCACGCCCACCGTGTCGTTATCAACGCCGTCTATCAGTCGCCCGCGCACAACTACATCCTCGGCGGCTGGAACCTGGCCCCCATCTTTCAGGCCAACTCCGGACGGCCCTTCAACCTGCTGGCGGGTGTCGACGTCAATGGCGACAACTACAGCACGAACGACCGCCCCTTCCCCGCCGGCCGCGACATCGGCCGCGGACCGTCCTATGTCTCCGTGGATATGCGCCTCTCCCGCCGCTTCCGCCTGGGCTCGTCTGAGCGCGCCGCCCTCGAGTTCCTCGCCGAAGGCTTCAATCTGGCTAATCACACCAACTTCAAAACCGTGAACAACACCGTGGGCGCGGTCCCGCTCAGCGCCATCCGCCAGCCCATCACCGGCATAAAGGGCGCCTCACCGACCACACCTCTGGCGTTCACCTCGGCCTATGATCCGAGGCAGTTCCAGTTCGGGCTCAAACTCAGTTTTTAATCGCGGCGCGGCTGCGGCCTAAGTCCAGACCGTCTCCACAGTGCCGGAAATCGTGGTCTTCTCCGCCGCCTCGGCCGAGTCCCAGTAGTACATCGCGTCCAGCTTGGCCAGGTAGTAAAAAGGCAGGTTGCCGAAATTCGGCGTCTCCGGATTCGGCTGGTAGACCACCACCGCCAGGCCCACCACCTTCGCACCCTTCGATTCGATCAGCGCCTTGAGCTCAGTCAGCTTTCGCCCGCTACGCAGCACGTCATCCACCAGCAGCACCTTGTCGCCCGGCGCCGGTTCCAGGTACGGACGGAAGCGCATCGGCCCGCCATCTTCTCCGCGTTCGGCCCAGTACACCTGCTTCGCCCGCAGCGCTTCGCACACGCCGAAGGCCACCGGCAGCCCGGCGGTCGCCGGCGCCACCACGGACAGTTCGCCGATCATCGCCCGAATGTCCGTATGCGCTCTCAGCTTCCGGGTCAATGCCACACTCAGCATCTTCGACACGTCATAGTGGCGCATGGCCAGCGCCACCTGCAGGTACCGGTCGGAATGCAGTCCGTTGGGATACTGGAAATGGCCCGAACGGAGGGCGCCCGTCTCTCGCAACACGGCGACGACTTCATCTTCAGTAGGAATCAGTTGCATAGCTTTCTCGAAGCTCCTTCTGCCTCGGCCGCGCCTCTGCCCGCCCTGGTTAGGGGGCACACAGCGCAGCCGCCGCCCTTATTGTGTCACTCGCTGGCTCGCCGCGGGTAGCACCTTGGCCGGTCTATTTCGCCTCCGGCGGCGGCCCGAGAATCGACCGTACCTTTTCCCCCAGTTGATCCGGAGTAAATGGCTTCGGCAGAAACTCCAACCCCTCGTCCACCACATCCTGCTGTGCGATCACGTTGGCCGTGTAGCCGGAAATGTACAGCACTTTCAGTCCCGGCTTCTTCGCCGCCAGATTCCGCGCCAAGTCCCGCCCGTTCATTCGCGGCATCGCCACATCGGTCAACAACAGATGCAGCGGACCCGTGTGCTCCGCCGCCACCCGCAGGGCCTCTTCCCCATCGCGCGCCGTCAATACTTCATACCCCAGCCCGCGCAGCACAGACTCACTGAACGCCCGCACCTGGTCGTGATCCTCCGCAATCAGGATCGTCTCTGTCCCCAACGCGTCCGCCGGGCGCTCCGCCCGCTCATCCGGCTGCTCGGGGCGTCCGTCCGCCGGCAGATAGACCTTGAACGTGCTGCCCTT
Organism: Paludibaculum fermentans; assembly: GCF_015277775.1. NCBI lineage: Bacteria > Pseudomonadati > Acidobacteriota > Terriglobia > Bryobacterales > Bryobacteraceae > Paludibaculum > Paludibaculum fermentans. The sequence goes on along the minus strand of NZ_CP063849.1, from coordinate 4,794,165 downwards.
GCCTGGTTCGCTATACACCCAGATCCAGCCGCCCAACTGCTGCACAATGCTGTACACCGTGCACAGGCCAAGCCCGGTGCCCTCGCCGCTCCCTTTCGTCGTAAAGAACGGCTCGAAGATCTGGCGGACCGTCGCCTCGTCCATGCCGCAGCCCGTGTCGCTCACCGTCAGCAGTACGTAAGGTCCCGGCTTTACCGGTTGCTGCCCCGCGCTATACGCATCCGTCAGGTGCACATTGCTGGATTCAATAATCAGCTTCCCGCCATCCTTCAGGGCGTCCCGCGCATTGACGACCAGGTTCATCAGCACCTGCTGCATCTGTGTGGGATCGGCCCGCACGGTCTGCACGTCCGGTGCCAGCACCGTGCTCAGTTCGATGTCCGACCGGATCAGCCGCCGCAGCATCTTCTCCAGGTCCTTGATCACTTCGTTGAGATTCAATGGGCGCGTCTCGGGCGACTGTTGACGGCTGAACGACAGCAATTGCCTCGTCAGCATGCCCGCGCGCTGCCCCGCATTCCGGATCTCGCTCACCTGGGTGAAATACGGACTATCCGGCGGCAGTTGCGCCAGCAGCAGCTCCGAGTAGCCTTCGATTACCGTCAGATGGTTGTTGAAGTCGTGCGCCACCCCTCCGGCCAGGCGGCCTACGCTTTCCATCTTCTGTGCCTGCCGCAGCCGCTCCTCCAACTCCTTGCGCTGGGTCACCTCCACCATCGTCCCGACGAAGCGCCGCGGGTGCCCATCCTCACCCCACGCAATCACCTTGCCCCGGCCCACCAGCCAGACATACCGGCCATCCTTCCGCCGGGCCCTGTATTCGAAGAGGTAGGCCGGCGCCTCCTTCCGGAAATGGCGCTGCACAGCCTCCAGGTTCCGCTCCGCATCATCCGGATGGATGCGGCTGAGCCACTCCTCCAGGGAATCGGAGATCTCATCGTCCAGATAGCCGAGAATCTCCTTCCATCGCCGGGAGTAGTACACCTGCCCGCTCGCGACGTTCCAATCCCAGACACCCTCCTCCGCTCCTTCAACGGCAAACTGCCAGCGGTCTTCGATCTCCTGCAGCGAACCCTCGGCCTGCTTCTGCGCGCTCAGGTCCAACAGCAGCGCCACGGCCCCCCTCGTCGAACCATCCGCGCTCCTCAGTGGCGCCGCCGTCAGTTCCAGCGGAATCTCGGTTCCGTCTTTCCTCCTGCGGCGCACTTCCCGGCGCTCCATCGTCTCCCCGTCAATCACTCGCTGAAACTGGGCTCGAAACGCCGCCTCCGACTCCGCCGGCACGATGGGAACTTGACGGCCCACGATCTCCTCGGCGCTCCAGCCAAACACTCGCTCCGCCGCCCGGTTCCAACTCGTGACCACACGCTCCGGGTCCAGGGTCATGATCGCCGTCGGCGCCGAATCCACAATCGCATGCAGCAGCTCCGTTGCTGACCGCAGCGCCTTGGCCGACTCCAACTGCTGCTCGTAATGGGCTGCCTGCTGGTTTCTCCAGATCACGATGCCCGTCGTGGCCACAGCCAGCACCAGGGCGGCCAGCATCAGGCCCAGCAGCCGTGCCTGGTTGTTCAGCGGCGCAAATACCTCCGCCGCATCCACCTTGCTGCCGACGATCCAGTTCGTGCCCGGCACCACCCGCCACGCCGCCACCACCGGTACGCCCCGATAGTCGAAGATCTCGCCCGTTCCCGGTACGCCCGCCACCGCCCTCACATTCCGGCCGGTGAACCGCTCCACCTGCGTCCTCAGCATCTTGCTGCCTGGTTGGTGACGCAGTTCTGTCAGCAGCACTACTTCCGTGCCCTCGTGCCGCAGCAGCACCGCCTCGGCCGTCGGGCTCGACGTGGGCCAGATTTGGATCAGCGGAATCAGCCTCGTCTCGGGGTCCACTTCCAGCAGCAGAATGCCACGCGCCTCTCCACCCGGTACCGGGCGCAGTGCCGCACTCACTCCGACATGCGGCGCTTGGAGCTTCTCCGACGCATCGAAATCCCGGAACACCGGAGCCTGCGACGAAGCCGCCTCGTTCGCCGCCGCCGCGAATTGCGTGCGGGACGCCTCCGTCTGGCCCACTTGCAACAGAGGATGTCCGGTCAGGTCCGCCACGGCCAGGTGCGTGTAGCCATAGGTGCCGCGCAAGGCGTCCATCCACGTGGTGATGGAGGCGCGGTCCGCCGTGGTCGCTCTCCCGTCCAGCAGATTGAGCACCGCCGGCATCAGCACGGCCGCCGCCGCCGCCGCAGAGGCATCCGCAATCCGTTCCCCGCGCCACGTTGATATCAGCGTCGCCTTTTCCTTGGCGATGGACGTCAGGTCTCCTGCCACTTCCCGGCGGATCTCTGCCCTGCTGGTGGCGTAATAGTAGTAGCCCGTCGCGCCAATGCCCAGGATCAAGCCGCCGAGTATCAGGGATAGACGAATGCTGCCACTCGCGCCATGGGGATTGGACGGCATGTAAAGCTCCCTACATTCCGGACCGTAACTGCTTCAGGTATCGTCCAATGTACCGCTTTGTAAACGGCTGTAGGGGCGCCGTCCGTCACGCCGCGGGTAGGCTAGTTGGCGCCTTTGCCCAGGACGACCGTCGGTATCGTTTGCAGAATGATGCTCCAGTCCAGGCTGAGCGACCACTGGTCAATATAAGCCAGGTCCTGGCGCATCACTTCGTCGAAATCCAACTCGTCGCGGCCGTTCAGGGCCCACAGGCAGGTGAGGCCGGGTCTCATGCGAAGCCGGCGGCGCTGCCATCGTTCATACCGGTCCACTTCGTCCGGTACCGCCGGCCTCGGCCCCACGATCGCCATCTCGCCGCGCAGAACATTCCATAGCTGCGGTAGCTCATCGATCGAGAACTTCCTCAACCACTTGCCCAGCGGGGTCAGCCGCGGATCATTGGGGATCTTGAAGTTGGTCTTCTTGACGTTCAGGTGTTCCAGCGCAGCCTTCTGTTGCTCCGCATCCTCCACCATGGTCCTGAACTTATAAAGCGAGAACTTTCGCCCGTTCAATCCGCACCGCACCTGCCGGAATAGAATCGGCCCCGGCGAAGTGAGCCTCACCAGCAGGGCGGCCACGGCCAGGAGAGGGGAAAGCAGGATCAGGGCAATGGACGCGCCGGCCAGATCGGTGACTCTCTTTATCAGTAGCCGGACTTCATCATGCGGCGCGCCGGCGAAAGTCAGCATCGGCTCGCCTTCCAGCCGTTCCAGGCCCACCCGGCTGTGAATGTGCGGGAAGTAGTCGACGTGCACGCGCGTCCTCACGCCCTCCTCCTCACACAGCAGGAAGGTCTCTTCCATCAGGGGCAACTTGTCCGCCGTCACAGCGAAGACCAGTTCGTCCACTACGCGGGTCCGCAGCAGCTCGGGTAGGCGGGTCAACGGTGAAATGGAATAGTCCCGCGACAGCTTCACCTGCCCATCCGAATCGCCCAGAAATCCCAGCAGCCGCAAGCCGTAAGGTTCACTCTGCTCAATCAGCCGGCCCACCCGGAGCGCCGTCTGGCCCGTCCCTACAACATATAGGTGCCGCAGCGAAGAATCGGCTCCAAAGAATGCCGGCGCCGAAAGCCGCGTCAGCAGTCGCAGGATGCAAAGGAAGGCCAGGGCATAAAGGAAGAGTAGTCCAATAAACGGCCGGCTCAGGTCGATGCGCTGTGCGTACTGAAAGAAGACCACTCCGGCTGCCCCCAGGACGCTCTGCCGGAAGGCATTCCACAAAGCAATCCGCCGCCGGTCTCTAAGAATCGTGTCGTAAACCCCAAGCCACAGGCCGCTCAGGACCCATATGAGCTGGCAGGCGAAAATCAGCAGCGTCTTAACCGAGTTCTCAAGATAGAACGCCCGCTCCAGTGGGAGCCGGCCGCGCGTTGCATACGCGGCCTCAAAGGCTAGCCAAATCAACAAGATATCGGCAACGATGAATAGCGGTCGAGTTTTCCGGTGCTGACGGCTGAACACTTTTCGCCCATCAGAATAGCATGCGGTTAGAGACCCTGGCGAAGGATAAGTAGCGAGTTCACAGCAAGTTGCGTGCCATGCGGCAAATCATTAAGTGATCTTAACGATGAATCCGGTTGCGGAGGGGTATGGGGGATGTTACTCTGAACCTGTGGCCGCGACGGACAACGTCGGGCAGACGAAACAAGCAGAAAAAAGAGCTT